>CAXTMW010000010.1:17996-37873 GCA_964245455.1 uncultured Acidobacteriaceae bacterium | reverse complement strand
GAACATTGGCTCTTGCAGCTATGCAGGTTATATGCCACAAAGTCTATGTGTACTTATTGATCCGTCGGCTCGAATCGAAGGAATTTCGTAGAGTTCTTAAATCTCTGGTCCAAGTGAGATCTATTTTTTGCCGGCAATCGATGGGAAAGACACAACGCCTCTTAGGATTCCTTGATCACGTTATGGCACTTAGAGCAAGTTGCTGCCCTTCGCTGATCAACAACGCTTTGCAACACCGATGAAGATGTCGCCAAACAGAACATGATGGATGTCTGCGCCAGGTTGGAGCTGTTGACTCCTTAATGCTTCTAGAAAGTCAGCTTCGCTGAACCGGTTCCCTTTAGGATGTTTCAGTAATGTGCGATACGTCCAGCGTTCCAGCGCCGCACGGGTCACCTCTTCAAAGAAGAGCGTTCCGCCCGGCTTGAGGACGCGGCCAATCTCGGCCACAGCACTCTGCCATGCAGGAACGTGATGGAGAATGCCGAAGTCGAAGACGGCATCGAAGCTCGCATCGGCAAAGGGTAGCTGTGCAACAGAAGCCACGCGTAGATCGATGCGCTCCCCGTACTTGCCTCGCAACCGCTTTCTGGCACGCGCCACCTGTTGTGGGTCAAGGTCAATACCATAAACATAGGCAGCGCCTAACTTAATCAGCAACAAAGGTAATCCCGCCCCTCGTCCGCAGCCCACCTCCAGCACTCTGCCGTTCTCTATGCTGCCTCCTAGCCGACAAAGGAGCGGTATTTCGTAGAAACGTTGTACGAGTGCACGTGCAGGATTATTGACGAGCCATCGTTCCGTTACATTCAGCTTCATGCGTCGACCTTACGAAGCGTGAAGCAACGCACAAACGGTGTTATCTCGCGCTGCTCAATTACCTCAAAGCCAGCTTCGGCGACGGAGCGCATCCAGGTACGGCGAGAGTGGAAATGAAAAAATCCCGGGCCAAATGCTATGAAGTTCGGCAGATCCCGTAGATGCTCGACGAGAAGGAGCCGGCCTTCATCCTTCAAGACGCGGCTCGTCTCCCGAAGCAGCTGCGTGCGGCCCGCCACGTCGCGTACTTCATGTGCTGTCAGAAGCAGAAAAATCATGCTACGATCGCTATCCGGTAGTGGCAGAGCCTTCGCGGTACCCACTTGGAAGGGCTCTGCGGCCGGATACATACGCCGCGCGCGCGCGATTGAAGGCTCAGTCATCGTCGTCGCATCATAGATGTCCACCACAACGCCATCTGTACCCGGCAGCAAATGCCGTAACGAAGCGGTTGCCTCATCTAGACCCGCGTGAATATTCGCCCACCTTGACGGCATGTGTTGTAAGTCGGATCGCATCCATTCCCATCGTGTTATCCCGACGTGATCGTAGACGTACCAGGAAACAAGTAAGGAACTCAGCGTCCAGAACACCATGAGAAAAGTACCGGTCAAAGCTATCATTGCAAGCCATAAAGGAAGTCTTACAAGCGCGATCAGGAGGGTCACCGAAACAAAGCTCAAGGCGCTTCCGACGTAGAAGTGCAGGTTGAAGCGAACTATTTTTGCAACCCCTTCAAACCTGCCATTGATCCGGTTCTTCATGCCAATACATCCCGGATACCTGGCTTCCATGCATATGGAACATTCTCGAGGTAAAAGGCGTTCGCCAGCACAGCACCCGCCGAACGAAACCGCTCCTGGTCAAGGAAGGTATTCCGATGAATAGTAACAGAGACGGGTCTAGGTTTCCATTCCTGCCGGACGCCTTCGACGCGAATGATGGAGTGCGTTTGCCGTTCATAGTCGAACGTGAAAGGAAGTGGACCTGCGAACTTGCGAGCCTCGCGGAGATCCGGAAACGGGGATCCTTGCGGCGGCGACAGTGCCCCTACAGAAATATCCGCTTCCACTTGAAGATCTGCAGTGCCGTCGGCCGTGCGTACTTCCACGGCATAGGCCTTTTCCGACCGGCCCACTTTGCAGCGGGAGCGCTCATAGCCGTAATGCGTTAGCAGATTGCCGAAGGTTTTCATAACATGCCGGTCGGTATCACTCCGCAGAATGCGTAGACCGCGCAGTGTTCGCCCGGAGGGTGTCTGGTAACGGGTGAAGATGCGATAGCCTGCGAGGAAAAAATCAAGTCCCAGCGCTTCAGGTAGACAGGCCGGACGCAGAGCTCTTGTTTCCACTAAGGCAATGGCAAGGAACCCATACTCTCCATAGGTGTCCAGTCTCAACCCTGGAGCAAGCAGCGGTTCCAGCACCTCGGCGGGCAAAGCATAGGCCAACACCAGGGACGCAGTCAGATAAGCTTTGATCGCTAACGCATGCCGCTGCAGCTGGTAAACCAAGCGAGGCTCCTGGCGAGAAGTATATGCATGGTTCATCCACACGGCGGCAGGGTAGTTGAATGAAAGCAAAGTACACCGAGATCTCGCGGAGTGCCTGCCTACCGCTCGCGCCACGCGGAACGGGACGGCTGTCACGCGCAGCTGCGGTAAGTCAGGCAAGCCTGGGTCGGGGATGCGACTTCTGCCGCTGCGCTAGATCAGAATGTGCCGCGGCGTCAACACCCGTTCGCCGTCGAGCAAGATGGCGGCGCGCTCCATTGTGTTGCGCAGCTCGCGAACGTTGCCCGGCCATGTATGTTTCTCAAGCACCTCGAAAACGTCGGGGGCGATCCGAACGCCGGGGCAGAACTTGGCAACAAACGCCTCGGTAAGGCTTCGTAGATCGCCTTCGCGCTCGCGCAACGGCGGTAGCTGCACCGGGAAGACAGCGAGCCGGTAATAAAGATCTTCGCGGAAGAGCTTTTGTTGCGAAAGCGTTTTCAGATCGGCGTTGGTAGCCGCGACGACCCGCACGTCGACCTTGAGATTGTCGTTGCCACCGAGTCGCTGCACCTCGCCCTGCTCCAGGAAACGCAGGATTTTGCTTTGCAGCGACAAAGGCATGTCGCCGATTTCGTCGAGGAACAGGGTGCCGCCATGCGCGGCATGGATGCGCCCGATGCGGGACTGCATTGCGCCCGTGAACGCGCCTTTGGCGTAGCCGAACAGCTCGGCTTCGAGCAGCGCTTCCGGGATGGCGGCGCAGTTCACGACGGCAAAGGGATGTTTCGCGCGCGGGCTGACCATGTGGATCGCCTGCGCGACAAGGTCCTTGCCGGTGCCGCTTTCGCCCGTGATCAGCACTGTCGTTTCGGTCCGCGCGACCATCTCCGTGAGCTGGTACACGCGCTGCATCGGGGCTGAAGCGCCGACCATGCCGCGCAGCCCATTGCGCACTTCGCCCTCACGCGCTTGCGCGGCGTCGCGGCTCGCCGAGTAAGACGAGGTCGCTTCGTGCATCGTGCCGCGATAGATCAGCTCGGTAAGCTGTGCCGCCAGCGGCGTGGGTGAGGCGTTGGCCAGCAACAGGTGGCCTGTTTGCGCGTTCAGTCCGAGAATCTCGATGCTGGGGAAGCGTTGCAGCACCAGCGCGCTGAACTCGTTCGCGACGATATCGGGAAGCATGGGGTCGAGCAGGAGCACTTCCATGCGGCTTTCCGCCAAGCGCTCCAGGGCTTCGGCGCCGCTGCCGGCTTCGCACATCACCCAGCGCGGCAGGCCGATTTTCTCGCGCAGCTGTACGCGCAAACGGGGATTCGGGCTGACCAGCAGAATATGCACGGGCCGCTGCTCGCCGGCGCGCAGAGCGGAAAGCGGGGATGCCATCATTGCGAGGCCCCAACACACAGTGCAGGTGCCAAAGGCAAGCGCATAGTGGCTTGCAGGCAGGAGTCCTGGACGACGCAAAAGCCTAGTTTCACCAATGATCTGGTAATTACCTCAGCGACCCCAGGCGATATCCCCGCGTTCAGGTTTAGACAATCAGGAGCTGCCAACTGTACGAGCGCGCAGTCGCCGGCTGTCTGGAGCGAGAGCTTCAGCACGTCAGAAGCGGAGAGTATGCTCCCGATTAGGAGAGCAGCCTGCAGCAAGGAGCACCGCAGGTCATGCTCGTTCGCGAGGATCCAGATTGGCTGCATGGGCGCCGCTTGTTGCAGCTTTGCTCCATGCCCGCCGAGGCGCGGCCCATCAAAGCGCGGCGACAGGGCGTCGTACACAGAGTGAAGTAAGTCCTGCGCGGACAAATGTACGCGTCCTAGAGGCGCACTGCTTCGGTCTTTGACCAACCCTTGCAATGCGCCGAACTGTTCGCAAGCTCGTTTTACATCGCCCTCAAGCACCGATAAGAAAGGCTGTCCGCCGGCAGCATCTCCGCCGCAAAGCATGGCGGCTTCCAGACGAACCTGCAGCAGGGTTAACGGCTGTGCCAGTGCGTGAAGCCTGTCGCGAACTTCGCGTAAAAACTCGTCTTCTCCCCTCGCAGGGCAGCTAGGCGCAGGCGAGCGCATAGCCGACTCCCCTTACGGTTCGGATGAGTTTCTGCTCGCCTGTGCAGTCGATCTTGTCGCGCAGGTACTTCATGTAAACATCCACGATGTTGGTACTTGGATCAAACGGCACCCGCCACACTTCTTCCATAAGCTGGGCACGAGACACCGGCCGGGGGGCCTGCTGCATGAGGTACTCGAGCAGGGCAAACTCACGCGGGGTTAAGTCGATTCTGCGACCGTCGCGCTCCACCCGGTACTCCTCGCGATTGAGCGACAGCCCCACGCCGAGCCTGAGGGCCGGCTCAATCACGGCTACAGACCTCCTCCGCAGGAGGGCGCGAATGCGGGCCAGCAACTCGATCAGGGAAAAAGGCTTGACGAGGCAGTCGTCGGCTCCCTGGTTGAGTGTCATGACAAGATCTTCGGTGCGGTTACGCCCTGTCAGTACCAGCACAGCAAGTCCGCTTTGATCCCCGTGCAGCCTGCTCAGCAAGGTCAAACCGTCCATCTTCGGAAGATTCAGGTCCAGCAGGATCATGCTGTACTGTCCGGCTTCAATCTTCGCGAGAGCTTCTTCCCCATCATGTGCGAGCTCGGTGAAAAATCCCTCGGTTTCCAACCAGGAGCCCAGCAATCGCGCGAGTGGAACATCATCCTCAATGATGAGCAGGCGTGTTGTCGCCGGAGCTTGTTCCTGCACGGTTTCGTTCGGAGCGCACAAGGGAGCATTCAGCGTCGACACGTCTATCTGGGCGTGCGACTCCGAAGGCTGCCCACCTTCGCAAGGGAGCAGTCGATTGCTAGCCATCATTCGTGGGTTTCCTGAGGTCCGACTGTATACCGCTCTACCGGGAGCAGGAAGCGCCGAATGCCGAACATGGTACTAACGTGTCTCTCATTTTTCCCACTGTGTCACTTTTGCTCGATTTGCTCCCTCGTGATGAGCCTGGCGCCTCTTGTAGATCGCATCAGGTTTTCTTATTCAGCTGCAACCTTGTGTAAATCCAGCGCAACCTGAGTGTGGCTTGGAGGCGTGTCACCCGGTGTCAATCTGGCAGCCGCCGAGTTCACCGCGGCAGCAAGCGAGGCAATCGGCAACTCCTGCGACTGATCCAAGTATTGCACAATCATCGAGATACGGCGATTTGAGGCGTCATACGGGTGCTTAACATCCCGCAGTCGCTGGTCAGCAAAGCCGCGAACCTGCGAGACCTGATTCAGGCGAACTCCGCTGGTCTGCATCAGACGTCGCGCGACATTGGCGCGGTCGGAAGAAAGTTCCCAATTGCTGTAGATTTTGTCATTCGAGTAAGGCTGCGCATCCGTGTGGCCTTCGATTGAGATGCGGTTCGGCAGAGTCCCCAACTGCGCCGATACCACCTTGAGGATCGAGACCAGCAACGGCGTCGGCTGGCTCTTGCCCGTTTCAAAAAAGGTGCCGTGCGCATCCTCAATCAACTCAATACGCAGACCTTCGGGCGTAATCGTAATCTCAACCTGCTTCTTAAGTTTGTCGAGCGGATCGACATGCTGGATCGACTGTAGAAGCTGCGCTTTGAGCTTGGTCATGTCCTGCTTGTTGAGCAGGATATTGGCACCCTGCCCGGGATGGGCCGGCCCTTTTTGCGTTGCGCTTCCGTGCGGGTCGCGGAAGTAGCCGGCGATTTCCTCCTTTTGCTCCTTGGTTGTGCTGCTCATCAGCCACAGCACGATGAACAGCGCCATCATGGCTGTGACAAAGTCCGCGTAGGCGACCTTCCACGCCCCGCCGTGATGGCCGCCATGGCCGCTGGCTTTCTTCTTGACGATGATGGGTACTGGAGGAGGCATCGTTATTTGGCCGGGGCTGCCGCGGCACCCTTGCCGCGGCAGACATTTTCAACTTCGGTAAAGCTCGGGCGCACGTGCTCCGGGATCGCGCGGCGAGCCATTTCTACGGCGAGAATCGGAGACATCCCCTTGATGAAGGAAAGCATGACGACGCGCAGGATGTGGTAGTACCCATGTTCGTCCCCGACACGCTTCACCATGGCCGAGGCGAGCGGGCCCAGCATGCCGTAACAAAGCAGAATGCCCAGGAAGGTACCCACCAGAGCCGCGGCCACCTTGTGGCCAATCTGCTCCGGCGGACCGCCAAGCGAGCCCATGGTGATGACAATGCCCAGCACGGCAGCCACAATGCCGAGCCCGGGCAGGGCGTCGGCTACCGTGGTCAGCGCGCCCGTTGGAGCTGTAGCGCTCTGGTGGTGTACCTCCATGTCGAGCTCCATCATCTGGTCGACATCAAAGGTGCTCACGCCGCCGGTAATAGCCATGCGCATCGTGTCGCAAACGAAGTCGCGCGCGTGGTGATCTTTCAGAAACACCGGATATTTCTTGAAGATGTCGCTTTTATCGCTTTCTTCTACGTCGGCTTCGATGGAAACCAGCCCTTCCTTGCGGGCTTTTGTGAATAAATCGAACATCATCTTCAGCGTGTCCAGGTAGCGTTGCTTAGGGAACTTAGCCCCGCCGAGCACACCGGTGAGGCCGCCGAGCACGCCCTTCAAGACATGCATGGGATTGGCGGCCAGCAAGGTGCCGATGGCCGCGCCGAGAATCGTGACCAGTTCCGCCGGCTGGACAAGCACAGCGATATTCCCCTTTTCCATGAGGAAGCCGCCGATGACCGCACCGAAAACAACAAGAATGCCGATGATGGAAAACATATGCTCCTGGCCTTGCTCGAGGCGAAGCACAGTTTCGAAAACGTCCGAAGATCTGCGCTGACCCCTCTATCGGCGTTTCGGATGAAACGTTCAGCAGCCATCTGTGCAACAGCAGCGGAGAATGTGACTTGCGGACCGCTTCGGGCTGTCCTGAAAAGGAGTTCCATTTCGGGAATCTCATGCTAAAAAGGTGTTCGCGGGTAAAGCTCACCATTGCGTCGCACGCACGCCACTTCCCTGCCGAACTCCCGCTGCTGAACTTCCGCCGCCGACCGGCCGTCCAGCGAAAGGGCGCGAAGCCGCATCGGATGCAGGTGGGAGCAGGCCGCTCGAAATTCATTTCTCCGCTTCATACAGAGGCAGCAAGGAGATGCACCCATGAGGAAGCAGCTGTGGATGGCTGTTCTTTTGTTGCCGGGCAGATCTGCGCTCGCTCAGACCGCTGTCCTCGAGCCTGAACCCATGCAGCACGAGTACGTCCTGAAAAATTTCCGCACGGAAAGCGGGGCCGTGCTGCCGGAGGCGCGCATCGTCTACGGCACCTATGGGCAGCTCAACGCCGCCAGCGACAATGCGATCCTTCTTCCCTCGCACTACATGGCGGAGATGCACGGCTACGGCTGGCTGGTAAAGTCGGCGAAGTCGCCCGACCACGCGCTTGATCCCGCGAAGCTGTTTCTCATCACGAGCGAGGAGTTCGGCAACGGGCGCTCCTCCTCCCCCAGCAATACGCCGGAGCCGTTTCACGGTCCGCGCTTCCCGGTCATGACCATCCGCGACAACGTGAACGCGGTGCACCAGATGCTGACCGAGCAGCTGCACGTCAAGCATCTGCGCGCGGTCATCGGCTTCTCGATGGGCGCACAGCAGGCATTTCAGTGGGCCGTAAGCTACCCGACCTATATGGACAGGATCGTCGCAACCTCAGGCACCGCGAAGACCTACGGCCACGGCATTGTGCGCAACGAGGGAGAGATCACAGCGATTGAGACCGACCCGGTATTTGCGAACGGCGACTACACAGTGCAACCCGAAAAAGGCATCGAGTCGTTCAACCTGATGTGGACCGGCTGGCTGTTCTCGCAGGAGTGGTGGCGCCGCGAGCTTTGGCGCGAGGACGACCCCAAGCTGACCACGCTTGCCGCGGTCATCGACCATAATCGCAAGCAGTTCATCCCGGGCGCGGACGCAAACAACCTGATCCTGCAGCTGCGCACCTGGGAGTCGAACGATGTGGGGCAGACGCCGCCCTTTCGTAACGATCACGGTGGCGATGTCGAGGCGGCGCTGCGATCGATCAAGGTGCCGGTGCTGTACATGCCTTCAGCAACCGACCTGTATTTTCCGGTCGAGGACGCACGCTACGAGGCGCACTTTATTCCGCGTTGCACGCTGCTGCCGATTCCATCACTCTGGGGTCATCCGGCCGGTGCCGGTGCAAGCCCGGCAGACGAGAAGTTTCTGAATGAACACATCACCATGTTTCTCAGCAGCTCTGCTCCGCTTTAGGCATTTTCTAACCATCGATTCCGGTCTCGTACTCAGATACCCTGCAAGGAAGGAGATATGTATCGGGCTATAGTGACGCTCGACTATCCGTTGAATTATTACTTCGCTATGCAGGTCGATTCACTCTGGCGCTGTTGGGAGAGAGCACCTCCAGGTGCATTGCAATCAAGGCTTGGCAGAGATTAGATCGCGCGAGGTTCTGTTTGCGGCAACTAAGGATCACTCGCCGGGAGGACGCTTAATTGCGATGTGCCGGCTGACCTTCTCTTGTAGCAGTTCGATCAATGGAGGATCCATGTAGCTGTACTCGTCTGCAATGCCCAAAAACGATGAGGCGCTTCATCCGTAAGATCGAACCAAAGCG
Organism: uncultured Acidobacteriaceae bacterium; assembly: GCA_964245455.1. Taxonomy (GTDB): domain Bacteria; phylum Acidobacteriota; class Terriglobia; order Terriglobales; family Acidobacteriaceae; genus EB88. The sequence continues at coordinate 28,930 of CAXTMW010000010.1, read as the reverse complement.
CTGGTTCAATCTACGCCGGTGTATGCCCTCCATCACAAAAATCAAATCTGCCCATTCCACGAGATCGGCAGAGATGATCGTCTCGGCGTCCGGACTAGTCCCGGCGGATAGCACATGATACGCATCCAGCATCGAGAAGATAGCCTCTGCGGTGGAGCTACGACGCCGGTTACGGCTGCATACAAATAGCAGATTCATTCCTAGCCAATACTACTTACATTGTTTCCGTGGCCGCATAGGTCCGCACACTTCTAAGTGTGGCTTTTCCGACGGGAAAAGCCGCATCGAGGTAAGTTATACCCTGTATAGCATCAGGAGAAATGCGCAAAGCCGGTCGGCGCTTACGCCTGCAGGGCTTGCGGAATACGCACCCAGCGCATGCCGGCAGCTTCTGCTGAGGCAATGCCGGCATCCGCATCCTCAAACACAAGGCAGCCCGCGGGCGCGACGCCGAGACGCGCAGCTGCGGTAAGGAACGGCTCCGGATGGGGCTTGCCGTGCGTGTAGTCCTCCGCACCTACGAGCGTGGCGAAGTGGTAACGCAGTCCCAGCACAGACAAGGTGCGATCGATGGAGGCGCGTGGCGAACCGGAAACGATGGCGAACGGGATGCGTCCATAATTTGCCTCGATGTGCGCAAGCACCGAAGCGATCGGCTGAAGGTCGGCAAGCATGGACAGGTATAACTGCTCCTTCCGGTGCACAATTTCGTCCGGCTGCAGCGAGTAGCCAAAGCGCTCATTGAGCATCTCGACGGTTCTGTGCAGGGGTATGCCGCCCCAGCTATAAAATAGTTCCTGAGGGAATGTGCAGCCTTGCTCGACAACCGCCTGCGTCCACGAGCGGAAATGGAGCGGCATGGAATCGGCGACCGTGCCGTCCAGGTCAAACAGATATGCGCCGAAATCGCCCTCCGGCAAGGTGAGTGGAGTGTGGGTCATGCTCGGCGGCGTCTCCCATTCTTCAACACGGTATCAAGCATGTACTCACGGGACGGCACCGGCCCGTTCCTCTTAAGCCTACGTGTGGCGGACTTACTCTCGCGACTAAGCCGACGCTGCGCATCGCAGCTGTGCAGTTCTCACCGGACCGCGATCGGAGTCAACAAAAGCGATCTTACGGGTATAAACGCGTCCTCGCCCACCCGTCCTCACCGTGGGTGAACTGAAACCTGTCATGAAGCCGGTCGGGTCCGTCCATCCAGAACTCGACTCGATGGGCGCGAATGGTGTAGCCGCGCCAGTACGCAGGTCGAGGGATCTCGCCCGGGTGCTCGGCTGTAAACCGCCGTACCTGCTCTTCAAGCGCCGCGCGGCTTGCAAGCGGCCGGCTCTGGCTGGAGACAGCGGCGCCGATCTGGCTGCGGCGACCCCGGCTGTGGAAGTAGCTGTCCACGTCCTCGGGAGCCATCTCGGTTACGCGGCCCGCAACGCGCACCTGGCGCCGCAGCGACTTCCAGTGGAAGCACAGCGCGGCACGCGCATTCGCGGCAAGCTGCTCGCCTTTCGCACTTTCAGCGTTAGTGAAGAACGAAAAACCCCGCTCATCGGCACGCTTGACCAGAACCATGCGCACGCTCGGTTCGCCGGCGGCGGAGGCTGTGGCCAGCGCGGCCGCATTCGGGTCGTTGAGCTCGCTTGCTTCCGCCTCGGCAAGCCACGCATTGAACAGCACAAGCGGGTTCGGCAGCGTCAGGATCTGCTCTCTCGCTAACTCCTCAGCCTGCTCGGCCGGTGCATCCTGACCCATGGTGACCTGATCGCTCATACCCCGATGCTAGCTTCCTGGAGTGGCGCGGGCAACGTGCGCCGGCGAAGCGCTTCCACCCCGTCGTTACGTCTGTGAGCTCCCGGAGCTGTGGCGGCTAAGCTTGCATACCCGGTCAGGTCGTTTCTACAGCGACTTCCTTTTGCGCTTCCGGGCAGATGAGCTGATGTTTCAGCATCGAGGCCTGGATCTTCTGAAGTCGTTCCTGTTTTTGCTGGGCCCGGTTGCGCTCCCCTGCCGGCGACAGGCCGTTTGCCTGATCGGGCGCGCTGGCGGTTTGGAGCGACGAGCTGAGTTCTCTGCAGGTGAGACACGGCATGGCATTTTCCTCATAAACCCGCGCCATTCTCAAACCGCGGGGACAACTGTTTTCTGGTCAGCCCAGGTGAAGCGTCGCGGCCCGAAGATGCCGGTCAGCAGATTGGTGACTCGGCTGCTGCCGGGTAGAAGATTGCAGGTACAGACTACCGATCAAGCATGTAGCTTTCCCTGGATGACCGGCGTGAGCCCGGTCCCGAAGGACGTTTCTCCGGCGGTAAGAGCAAGGCTACTCCCAAGCCTACTCTCTACGCCCGGAATACCGCCCGGATTGCATAAAAGCTGCCGCCTTACCCAGCTCCCACAAAGCGGAGGCAGGGTGTGGAGCCGCAAAGGACGGCGATGCGACCGGTCGAGTATGCAACGGGCCGCGCTGCCGGGTACCGCCTCCCTGCTGAGGCCAGGGAGGCGAGCCGCCCTGGCTACACTGCCAAAGACTGCGCCTGCCTGTTGCGCACCTCCACACCGGAAACAACGCTTCTTCTAACGGGAGCAGCTTTGGGCTCGCATTCCAGCAGGCAGAAGTCATTGCGGCCTGCAGCCTTGACGTTGTAAAGAGCTTTGTCCGCGCAGGCCAGAAGCTCTTCTGCTGTTCCAGCCTGCTCCCCGTAGGCGATGCCGATGCTGGTCGTCACCTTGAGCGTTCGCCCGGCCATGGTGAAGTCGGCCGCAATACCGCGCACGATCTTTTCCGCGACCACACAGGCCTCCCTTTGTGCGCTCAGGCCGGTCAGCAGAACCACAAACTCGTCTCCGGCGAACCGTGCTACCAGGTCGCTCGAGCGAACCGAAGCCCTCAACCTTGAGGCGAACTGGCTGAGCACCAGGTCACCGGCGGCGTGACCGTAGGTGTCGTTGATCTGCTTGAAATGATCAATGTCGAGAAACAAGAGCGCATGTGCGCCCGAATCGGGCCGTACACGCCCGAGCATTTCTGTTAGAACCTCTTCAAAGTGGCGGCGGTTGGCAAGGCCGGTCAGCGTGTCCTTGTGAGCCAGCTCGTCCAGGTGGCGCTCGGCCGCTTTCATGGCGGTAATGTCGGTGCTCAGCGAGAAGAGACCGGCCACGGTACCGTCGGGGCGCGTGTCCGGCAGGTACGTGACCTGAAGGTGGCGAAGGCCGCCCGCGTCCTTGGTAGACACCTGGAAGCTCGTTGAGTGGCCCTCAAAGGTACGGCGCAGCGAAGACTCCCGGCTTCGAAACGCTTCCTCGCCGACAACATCCCGAAAAGAACGCCCTATCGCCTTGATGGGATCGACACCAAGCCAGCTCTTGTAAGTGCTGTTCATAAATCCCACCGTCTGGTCACTGTTCACGTAAGCGATCAGAACGGGCAGATTATCAGTGACGACCCGCAGCATCTGCTCACTCTTTTTCAGCTGCACTTCACTGCGCCGCAAAGCCTCAGTAGCCGTCAACCGGGCGTTTAAAGCTTTCCGAATCAGCAGAAAAGCACTGCCGAAAACCAAGGCAATCGCGATCTCGCCCGCAAAGAAACAGCGTTCGGTGGATCGCTGCTTGGCCAGGGCTTCCAAACGTCTTTGAGTCAGCTGCTGGCGTCCGTCCGCGATCAGGCCCCCGATGATGTGCTGAATTTCGCCCATCATCTGTTTGCCGGAGTCGTTCTTGACAATGCGCAGCGCGTCCGCCTCGTGGTTCGACGCATGAAGCCCGACAGTCTCCTGAAGCTCCGCCAGCTTAGCCTGGGCTACCGTCGTGAGCCGTGCCACCTGCACCTTTTGGACGGGACTGTCGTGCAGCTCTCCTTGTACCTGGAGCAAGCCGTGGCGAGCACTTGCGACGCCTTCATAGTAGGCATCCAGATAGCTCGCCTTTGAAGTAAGCAGGTAGCCGCGCTGACCACTTTCAGCCGACAACAAAGCCCGGTTCACGTTTTGCACTGCGATGAGAGACATGCGCTGGTGTTCAGCCTCGTCCGAGGTTTCCTTCAACATCCTGAAGCTGCGAGATGCAAGAAATGTGAGCACAAAAAGAACAACAACGCCCGAAAGCAGTACCCCTGCGATGAAGATTTCAAGGGGCGCCTTGATGGATGCTTTCCGCGGGTCGAGGCGTTTAGTCCATGACATAGAGCTGATGCGCACGCGTGTCCTCCAGCGCTGGGCTGATACGCCTGCGCTGAAGCACTCTTCGGCTGAATGCGGCGTTGCATGAATTCGAGACAGGTTACGCCGGTACCCATCAGTGATTACCTCAATGAGGACGAATGTGAACTCCCACTGAACCTATGGGCTTCCTGAGCGCAGGCCTCGGTTCACCCGGTGCAGCGCCGCGAACAGACGACCTCGACATGCGCGCATCACAAAGGAAGATTCGCTTTAGAAGAAAGGTGTCAGCAAATGGGTCAGCAATCAGCATCACGCGCGCTTCTTGGCGCTGGGGCGGCACTTGCCAGCGTCTATCTCACGCGCGCCGTCTTGAAGCGCGCGGAAGAACGCGAAGCGAACGCCGGCATCGCGGCAGCGAAGCGCTTCCTCGTGGTGGGCGGCGGCTTCGCCGGCACCGCCGTCGCGCAGGAACTGGCACGGCTGCTGCACGGCGAAGACAACGGCGAGATCACGCTCATCGACGCCGATAATTACCTGCTATTTACCCCGATGCTGACCGAGGCCGCCGGCGGCGCGATCGAACCTCGCCATATCGTCAGCCCCATGCGCTCGCTCAGTCCGCGGGTCAGATTTGTCCAGGGATACATCAAGACCATTGATGTCGCTTCAAAAACTGTCGAGGTGGACACCGGGGCGGGGCATCTGGAGCCGCGCACGCGCACCTTTACGGCCGATCACCTGGTCGTCGCGCTCGGCTCGACTGTCAACTTCCATGACACGCCCGGCGTGCAGGAAAACGCGATCGGCATGAAGCGGCTCGAGGACGCGAGTGCCGCCTTTGAACGCGTTTCCGCCTGCCTGGAGCAGGCTTCGCTCGAAGAAGACGCGGCGAAGCAGCGGGAACTGCTGACCTTTGTAGTGGGCGGCGGCGGGTATACCGGCGTGGAAACCATGGCGGCCATCAATGATCTAGCCCGGATGTCGGTTCGCAAATCGCCGCGGATGCAGCCCATTCGAACCGTGCTGGTTCATCCAGGCGACCGCCTGATGCCGGAAATTACGCCCGAGCTCGCGGAGTACGCTACGGGCAAGCTCAAGGAGCATGGCGTCGAAATCCGGTTGAACGCGAGCATCGACGCTGCCGGGCCGGACTTTGTGCAGCTCAAGGGAGGCGAGCGCATCCCGACACGCACCCTAATCTGGGCGGCCGGCGTCATGCCGAATCCTCTGCTCAATACGATTGCCGCGGAAAAGGGCAAGCATCGCGGCCTCGTTGTCGACAGCAGCTGCCGCGTCCCGGGGCATACGGGCGTATGGGCGCTCGGTGACTGCGCTGAAATCCCGCAGCCGGACGGCAAGGGCACCTATGCGCCCACGGCGCAGAACGCCACGCGAGAGGGCGTGCTCGTGGCTCGCAACATCGTTGCCGCGCTGCGCGGCAAGCCTGCGCTCCCGTTCCGGTATACCCCGGTCGGCGAGCTGGCCATCGTCGGCCATCGGTCCGGGGTAGCGCGGGTGTACGGGGCCAACTTCTCCGGCCTGCTCGCCTGGGCCATGTGGCGGGCGATTTACCTGGCCAAGATGCCGAGCCTTGGGCAGCAAGCACGCATCCTGAGCGACTGGCTGCTCGATGTGGTTGCCGGCCAGCCGCCGGTGCCCCTCTCGACAGGCACGCGGAAAGCCGAGTCTTGATCCTGCCCGCGGCTCAGCAGGGGCGTGGGAAGCGTCAAAGTCACTCACAGGGTCGTCCTGAACGCGTGTATGAGAAGTTTTAATGAACTAAAGGGGTCATCCCGAGCGCAGGCGAGGGGCCCCCGGCTCGCTCCTCAGGATGAACCCCTTTTTGAAGTTTGAAATCGACACGTGTGGACTTCTCACGCCCTCTCAGAATCGCGAGTGCGCGCGAGAGTTACGCGGCAAGTGGCCCAGCCTAGCTATGGCTGCGAAACAGCGAGTTGCGCTGGAGCACGATGGCCGCAGCGCCGTGCAGACGCGTCGTTTCGCAATCGTCGGTGACCACCAGCCGCGGCATCCGGGCATGGCCCAGCGTCAGCGCGGCAAGCTCCGCCCGAAGAAAGGGCTCGTACCGCGGCCATGCTCCGGTGATGTCGCCGGCCACGATGATGACCTCGGGAGACAAGCCGGCGTTGACCGCGCGCAGGCCGCGCCCAATGGCTTTGGCCTGCGCTTCCACCGCGGAACAGGCTGCCGGGTCGCCTTCCCGGTCGAGTTGGAGCAGTTCCGCGAAGGTGACGGCCGCGGCCGCGGAATCATCGCGCGTATTCTCCCGGTAATAGCGCAGTGCCGCCTCGGTGGAGGCGAAGGTTTCCCAGCAGCCGAGCTGGCCGCAGCCACACCGCGGCCCATCGCTCGCCAGCGTTACATGCCCAAACTCGCCGGCCATGCCGGTCTGTCCGGTCACCAGCTGCCCGTTTGCGAGCAGCCCGGTGCCGATGCCTTCGGCGATATCGACCAGCACGGCATCCCGCACCCCATCCAGATGGCCGATCCACAGTTCGGCCAGCAACGCAGAGTTGGCCGCGTTTTCGAGCTCGGCCGTGAGCCCGGTTACCTCTTCCACGATGGCCTTGATGCGCTGACCTTCCCAGCGCAGGTTGGGCGCGAAGATCAATTGCTGCGTCTGCGGGTCCACCCGCCCGGGCAGGGAGATGCCGATGCCTTCAAAACTGATCTTCGGAAAGCTGTCGCGCATGGTGCGGAGCTCGTTCGCGATCTGGCGAATGGCAGCCGCGGGTTTGCCGTGAAAGGCAAGGCAGCGGCGCGCGAGGAAGTGCCCATGGAGGTCCACAATCGCGAGCGTCGCCTGGCGCGGATGCACATCGGCGACCAGCACGGCCACCTCGTGATTAAGCCCGAGCAGGGTTGGGCGGCGCCCGCGCGGCAGCCGCGCGACCGCCCCCTCACGCACCCAGCGCTCGCGGATCAGCTGCTCGGCAATGAGCGAAACGGTCGAGCGCTGCAGCCCGGAAAGACGCGACAGATCGGCCCGGGAGATTGGCTGGTGCATGCGAATCAACTCGAGCACGACGTCGCGGTTCATGTGCCGCGCGGTCTCGCTTGAGGCCATGGGCGCTGCGGCAAGGTCGAGCCGTGTGTTGCTTCGCGCTTTTCCACCCTGCTGCGGCATGCTGCCTCAAATGCGACGCCTAGGAGCGCCCGGGAAACGTCGCCACAGCATAGCGCGATTCGACGAGACTTTTCCTCCTGTTTCCCCGGCACTTGCCGCCTCCACATGATTGTCCCATAAAGGAGTTAAGGACAGCGGGCACCAGAAAGGGTAAGCTCTGCGAAAGGCAATGCTTGCCGGTTAGGGTGCAAGTTGCTGCTGAGTAACACCAAACAAGCGAAAAGAGGAAGTCCCATGCAGATGAGTGAAGTTCTCGAAAGCCTGGATGCGGAGATCCAATCACTCCGGCGTGCGCGTGCCTTGTTAATGGAAAGCGATGGCGACGAGGCGCCTACGAAACGCGGACGCGGACGTCCGCGCAAGGCCGAAGCCGCGACTGAAAAAGCTCCCGAAAAAGTCCCTGCACGGAGAGGGAGACCGCCGCGGAATGCCTGAGCTAAGGGCGGTTCGCACGACCATCCTTGCCGGCTCGCTGGACGGGTGAACGACTACTTCGTCATTCGCCGTTGCGCGGAATAGCGACGAGTCTCCCCGGTGCGGCTGTTCCAAAGCTCCACCGAGCCGTCCTGTCCGACGCTCGCGCGCAGCACATAGCCTGCGTCTCCGCCCTGCTCTTCGCCGGTGAGGTTGGCGATCTGCGCCTGGGGGCTGTTGTACGCGGGGCCGCCTTCCTCGGAGTAGTGGAGCTGCCACAGCGCCGGATGGTTCGGGGCCTGGTGGAACGTATTGAGCACCGGGATGGAGCCGCCTTTCTTCGCGCCGTTGTCCATCACAGCGACCGTCGGCGCGATCGCGTCAACCAGCGCGGCGCTGGAGCTCTGGTACCAGCCGTGGTGCGACACCACCAACAGGTCCATGACGCCCAGCTTGTTGTTCGGGCACATCAACTCTTTTTCCTTGTCGCGCGTCAGGTCTCCAAGATCGAGGATGCGCGCCCTGCCCCACTGGAGCACAAAACCCAGGGAACGCGCGTTTTCCGTTGCATCCGGCTGCGCCTGCCCGGCGTCGGCGCAGAACGGGTTAGCCGCGCCTACCTTGTACCGGGGTGACCCAGGCAGGGGAGCGGCAAGCACCATGCCATCCGCACTAACCACAGTGCCGGTGAAGCCGGGCACCGGCAGCGGCTCGCCGGCGCGGAGCACCCGGTGCGGGTACTTGCCGCTCCGCAGCAGCGCTTCATACGCTGCGCGCGCGTCCGCGGTCGCGCCCCCGAGCGGCTCGCGGTTGACCCCATGGTCCAGAAACAGCGCGATCGGCACCCGCGCGGCCAGCGCCGCGACCCCGCCGACGTGGTGCAGGTGGTAGTGCGTGATGAGCACGGCATCCAGGCGGTCGACGTGCGCCATACGCATCGCGTCCACGATCCGTCCGGCGTCGCGGCCTTCGTGGTCGTCCCAGCCTGTATCAACCAGCAGCGAGTGGCCGTCCGGGGTCACAAACAGGGTGGACTGGCCGCCCTCCACATCCACGAAATACACCTGCAGCGCCCCGGCAGGCGCGGGCGGCGGCACAGGAAGAGCGAAGCTAATGCGTCCGAGAAGAAAAAGCAGCAGCCAAGCTATACGCATGCATTTGTTAGACGCGTTTTCTGAAGGCATATAGCACTCAGCTGTGTGGAGTGTGTCAGGGAGAAGAGCAACCAGGCCGCGTTCCCTCCTGCTTGCATAGCCGGGATCATCATTTCCCGCATCTGCTCCGGGTAGAGGTAAGGAGCCACCCATGCACGTATCCCGTCGCACCTTTTCCAAGCTGGCCGGGCTGGCTGCTGCATCCGGCCTGATGCCGAGAGCGGGCCGCCCGCAGACCGGCGCTTCCGCCAGTGCACCGATTGCCCCGGTTGGCTACTGCATCGTGGGGCTCGGCCGCATCTCGGTCGACCACTTCATGCCGGGGCTGCTCCAGTCGCAGCACAGCAAGGTCACGGGGCTGGTAAGCGGCGACCGGGACAAGGCCCAAAAGCTCGCGGCACAGTACAACGTGCCTATGTCTTCGGTGTACAGCTACGAGCAGTATGACCGCATGCGCGACAACCCGGCCATCGACGCCGTGTACATCGGCCTGCCCAATAGCCAGCATGCGGAGTTCACCATCCGCGCCGCGAAAGCCGGCAAGCACGTGCTGTGCGAAAAGCCCATGGCGACCACGGTTGCGGATTCACAGGCAATGATCGCGGCCTGCGAGCAGGCGCGCAAAAAGCTGATGATCGCGTACCGGTGCCAGCTGGAGCCGGTCAACCTGAGGGCGATCGAGCTGATCCGTTCCGGCGCGATCGGCCAGGTGCAGGCGATTGAAAGCGCGCACGGCTTCAACATTCCGGCTGGGGAATGGCGGCTTAACAAGAAGCTGGCCGGCGGCGGCCCGTTGATGGACGTCGGCATCTACTCGCTCAACGCAGGCCGCTACCTGACGGGCGAAGAGCCGCAGGTGCTCGCGGCCTACAGTTCCGTCATCGACCGGGACGGCCGCTTCAACGAGGTGGAAGAAAACGTGAGCTGGACGATGCGCTTTCCTTCGGGCATTGTGGCCGGCTGCACCACAACCTACGGCGCGAGCATGGACGGCTTTGTGCGCGTGCACGGCGCAAAGGGCATGCTGGAGCTGTCACCCGCGTTTGCCTACCAGGGCATCCGCCTGACCGGCACAATGGACGGCAAGCAGCCGCTTGACATGCCGGAGCCGATTAAGGACCCGCAGCAGTTCACCAACCAGGCAGACTACTTCGCCGACTGCATCCGCAATAACAAGCCGGTCAAGATGAGCGGCGAGGAAGGCTTGCGCGACATGGAGCTGATGATGCAGATTTACCGCAGCGCCGGGGTCAAAACCGCGTAAGCGCTGATCAAGAGCGAAAGGGGCGAACAGGATGCAACCCTGCATAGGGCTGATCGGAGGGCTGGCTGTTGGGGCCAGCTGCCGCTACTACAAGCGCCTGGCAGAGCTTTTCGGGCGCGAAGGGCGGCAGTTGGACCTTGTGCTGGTCCACGCGGACCTCGCGACGATGGACGGCTACATGACAGGGAAGCAACCGGAGGCACTTGCGGAGTACCTGAGCGGCCTGGTGGCGAGGCTTGCGGCAGGCGGAGCGACCTTTGCGGCCGTTACGTCCGTCGCCTCGCATTATGGGTTCGCCGGGCTGGCGGATGCTTCCCCACTGCCTCTGGTCAGCATTCTTGAAGCGATTCGCGCAGAGATCGAAGACCGGCAGCTGCACCGGATCGCTCTTTTTGGATCAAGGTTTGCGATGGAGAGCGATATGTATGGAGCTCTCCACGGCTCCGTCGAGGTAGTGCGGCCGTCCGACAATGAAGCGGCTACGGTGAACGCGATCTACATGGAACTGGCCCGTCGCGGCGTTTCCTCAGAGGCAAACGAGCGCGCCATTACGACGATGGCGGAAGAGGTGCTCGCGCGCGAGCAGCTGGACGCGATTGTGCTGGCAGGCACGGACTTTTCCGTCATGTTCGACGACCACCGTCCGGGATTTCCGTATTTGGACGCGACCGACATTCATGTCCGGGCACTCGCGCGCCGCTTCGTCATCGACTCTTAGCAATAAGCGACGGCTTGCTTAGTGCGAGTAGTTTTGCGCGTAAAGGTCGCGGGCCAGGCCGGCGGCGCGCGCCCGTGCGCGC
>CAXTMW010000010.1:0-17986 GCA_964245455.1 uncultured Acidobacteriaceae bacterium | reverse complement strand
CAGGAAAGGCCGTTCGCCGGTGCGGCTCCACACCTGCGCGTCAAACCCGGGGTAACGATGGTTCACCAAAGCCGCCTTTGCCGCGGCCTCGCTGCGGTGGTTGTAGGTGTACACGATGACGCGCCACACCTTTTCGCCGGCTAGCGGAGACGCTGCCCGCGGAAGAGGCGCGGGCGCAGCTATGGGTGTGTGCCGGGCAGCATGCAGAGGCGCGGCGGCCGGCGCGGCATGGGTAGCCGACGACGCGTCAGGTATACCCGGTGCGATGGCCGGCGCAAGCGTGCTGGGGGAAACAGGCGGCACGGCGGCGGCTACGGCGGCGGCTACGGCGGCGGCAGGTCCATGGGGAGCCGGCTTCTCGGGGCTGCGGTGAAACAGCAGGAACAGCAGGGGAAGCAGCGCCGCGGCACCGGCGGCCAGCAGAATGGCGCGACGATTTTTACCTCCCAAGCCTGGGAGACTGCGCTCGCCTTCGTCGGCCTCCGTCGCTGAGATTGCGGAAGCGCGGCTGCTCAGGGGCTGCGCCGCCGGCTGGGCTGGTTCCCGGGCTGGTTCCTGGGCTGCTTTGATGACGCGCACCGCGGGCGACGCCGGAGCAGCGAACTCTTCCTTCGCGGACTCCCCGTGCAGCGACTCCACCAGCGAGGCAGCCGTGGCTACCGCTGCTGCCGGCATGGCAGGCGCGGCGGGCGCATGCACGCGCCCGTAGCGGTCGAGCTCCGCCCGGATCTCCGGGACGCCCCATGCCCCGCGCGCCGTGTTGCGCACGATGGTTGCAAACGGCTCAGGCAGCGCCAGCGCATCAGAGGCATCGTGCAAACGATTTTGCGTCAGCGAGCGGCACAACACGTCGGCCAGCCCGAACGCGTCCGTCTGCGGGGTGACCGCGCCTTCCAGCGCCGCGTCTTCCGGCGACGGTGCGGGACGCGCGCAGTCCGAACGCAGCTTGATGCGATCGCCGGCCGCCAGCACACTTTCCGGCTCCACCAGCCCGTGGACCAGCCCCTGCGCATGAAGCGCCAGGAGTCCGCTGGTGACGCTGCTGGCCACTTCCATGGTTTCGTCCGGGGCAAGGCGGCGCTGCGCGAGAATGTCGGCCAGCGACTCCTGCGTCGGCTCCAGCACGGCATAGCTCAACGGCGTTCCGTCAAGCACCGCGTCTCCATAGCCCTGGATGCCGACCAGGTACTGGTCGCCCGCAGCCTGGATGGCGCGAAATCGCGCATGGAGCACGGCTTGATCGTTCAATGCTTCGGTAAGCCGCAGCACGGCGGGCTTGCCGTCGCGCTGGGTTGTGCTGAATAGCGCGCTTCGGCCTTCCGTGCGCAGCAAACGCCCGAGCAGCCAGCGCCCGGCCAGTGTCGTACCTTCGTAGTCGTTCCAAAGATGCATCAGTGCGTCAGATCCTGTCCGATGGAGTGCAAGGGCAGCGCCGTGGGCGCGGGGAAAGTGCTGCAAGGGGCCGGCAGTTGCTCGGGACCGCCCGCTCAGGCTGGCGTCGTCCTGTGTTTATTGTAACGGCTCCTTTCAGCCTGGGATCGGCCTTGAAGCGGCTCGCCCATATCGGCACCGGCTAGGTACCGGAGTAAGCAATGGGGCAAGCAAGGCGGCGAGCCCGCTGCGCCGAAGCCCGGAAGCCGCGATAGTCTGAGGCAAGGACCCGCCGTGAAGCTGATGATCGTGGAAAGCCCGAACAAGATCCGCAAGATTCGGGAGATCCTCGGAGCGGGCTGGGATGTGGCTGCCAGCGTCGGCCATATCCGCGACCTGCCGGTCAAGGATCTCGGGATCGAGATGCCCGGCTACCGGCCGCGCTACGAACTGAGCGACCGCGGCGCGGACGTGGTCAAGGGCCTGCGGGCGCGCGCCGCCAAAGCCGAGGCCGTCTACCTCGCGACCGACCCTGACCGGGAGGGTGAGGCGATCGCGTGGCACGTGGCCGAAGCGCTCAAGCTGAAAAAACCGCACCGCGTCTCCTTTGACGCCATTACGCCGGAGGTCATCCGGCGCGCCATCGCGGCTCCGCGGTCGGTCGACACGCACCTGGTACATGCGCAGGAAGCGCGTCGTGTACTGGACCGCCTGGTTGGCTACCAGGTGTCGCCGGTGCTGTCGCGGCAGGCGGCCCGCCGCGGGTTGAGCGCGGGCCGCGTGCAAAGCCCGGCGGTGCGGCTGGTGGTCGAGCGCGAGCGGGAGATTGAGGCCTTTCGCGAGGTGCGGCATTTCGGTGCAGAACTGAGCTTTGACGGCGGAAGCTGGCGCGCGCAGTGGGAGACCGCGCCGTTTCTGAAGGCCTTATCCGGCCAGTCTTTACCCGGTAAGGACGAGAAGTACATTCTGGATGAGGCGCTTGCCGCGCGCGCGGCCGCCTGCCGGGATTGCACGGTGATCGCGTCCGCGAACAAGCTGGTTCGGCAGCCGCCGCCACCGCCGTTTACCACCAGCACCATGCTGCAGGCCGCCAGCGTGCAGCTGCGCTGGAAGCCCGACGTGACCGCGCAGGTGGCGCAGCGGCTGTTTGAGGCCGGGCTGATCACCTACCATCGCACCGACTCGCAGAATTTCAGCGCGGAAGCCTTGAAGGAGGTGCGCGGCTACGCAGCCGGGCGCGGTCTGCCGCTGCCCGAACGGGCGCGCAGCTGGCGCGCCCGGGGCAACGCCCAGGAAGCGCACGAGGCGATTCGCCCGACCCACTTTGAAGCGATGGAGGCCGGCGAGGACGCTCAGCAGCGGCAGCTCTACCGGCTCATCTGGCTGCGCGCCGTAGCGTCGCAGCTGGCCGATGCGGAGTGGAGCGTCAACACGACCCGGCTTTCGGCCCGCAACGGCGAAGAAACCTTCACCTTCAAGGCGGAAGGCCGGGTGCTGGCAGCGCCGGGCTGGAAGGCTCTGACGGCGAAGGACGATGCCGAAGAAGCTGGAGATGACGACGAGCGCGAAGGCGGCAAAGTACCGGTGCTGCCGGTCGGTGCTGCCGTGCGCGCCGAGAGCGGCCGCGTGCTGCACAAAAAAACCGAGCCGCCCCCGCGCTACACGCAAGCCACGCTCATCAAGAAGCTTGAAAGCATCGGCATCGGCCGGCCTTCGACCTACCCGGCGATCCTGAAAAACGTGCAAACGCGCGGCTATCTTGAAGACTCCGCAAAATACCTGCGCCCGACCGAGCTCGGCTGCGTGGTAGTGGACGCCCTGCTGACGCGCTTCTCCTTTGTGGAGTACGAGTTCACCCGCGCGCTTGAGCAGGAGCTGGACGACATCGCCGAAGGCAAGCGAGAGTACCTGGCCGTGGTGAGCGCAGCCGATGAGCGCCTACAGCGCGAGCTTGCGGCCCTGGGCGGGATGCAGCGCTTCCCAGTGGCAAGCAGCGCCTTCCGCGCCTCGGAGCGCTGGGCAACTGCCCGGCCAACAATGAATTCCATCTCTACGAATGCTTCAGCTCCGACTGACCACATAGCAGGACGGACGCGCACCCGTGCCGGCGCTGTGGCCGGGGAAGCTGCCGGTGAGTCGACAGGACGTAGGGCGGCGAAGCCGGGCACCGCGAAGAAGCGCGTCGCAAGCGTGCGCGCTGCAGCGAAAAAGGCAAGCCCAAGAACGACCGGCAAAACGAAAAAGGCTCCCGCCAAGAAAAAAGCGGCGGAGTCAGCAGCGCCGCCCTGCCCCGCCTGCAAGGCAGGCTTCGTGCGGCTGCCGCGAGAAGACGCCAAGGCCTTCGGCTGCTCGGCCTACGCGGACACAGGCTGCCGCTTCACCATCTGGCGCACGGTCGCCGGACGCACCCTGCGCGAGGAAGATGTGGCCGCGCTATGCCGCGACGGCCGCACGGGAAAGCTTAGCGGCTTCACCTCAAAGGCGGGCCGCCCGTTTGAGGCCGCGCTTGCGCTGACCGGAGAGGGCAAGGTGGAGTTCTCGTTTACTCCGCGCGGCTAAGCGAGGCGTTGGTACTCGCCCCGACGCTGGAGCTGCGGGTGAGCGTTGTCGGCAGCAAGATAGAAGTCCCTGCTATTGCCGTTTTCGAATCGAGGGCCTCTGCTTGCTAGCGCCGGCGGGTGAAAAGCTAGGCGGAAGCCTTGACGTCGGTTTTGGCCAGGTGCGGGGGAAACACAAGCAGCGTCACACCCAGCGCGACCACCACGCCTAAACCGACTTCGAGGAAGCGGCCCACCGCGGCGCGGCCTGGACCAGCGTCAAGGTGCAGCAGCAGCACAATCGTGAGAGCCACGGCAGCGAGGCGGCCAGCCTTATCGAACTCGAGCGCACTGCAAAGAAAAATGCAAAGGGCTACAGCGAACCCGTAGAACAAGGTGTGCCCGTGCCACACGTAGAAAGCTGCCCACCCCAGGAAGGCCCCGAACGCGGTCCCGATCAGCCGGTCGCGGCAGGAGGTAAAGGTGACTGCGCTGTCGGAGCCCATGACGACAATGGCCGAAATGGCAGCCCAGTAGCTGCGTTCGAGATGCAGCAGATGGCCCAGCCACAGGCACAGCGCCGCAGCCAGACCGGCCTTGAAGGCACTGATCGCGTGCAGGTGGAACTTCTTCAGGCGGAACCAGGCCCGAAAACGAAATGCCCAGCCTCCTGCCTCTATTGCCATGAGCGACCCCCAAATACGAGATGCGGGACGGCTTCCGCTGCCTTGACGCCCGCGGCGAGCGGCACTTCAGCTGCTCGATGATTGGTCATCCTGAATGAGTGGAAAGGCCTGCTGTTTGCCCGCACTACAAAAAGCAGGTCCTTCGCCTGCGGCTCAGGATGACGCATGGGTTTCTGCTCGGACTACATCGCCGGCAGCGGGCTCTTGCTCGGCGCGAGAATATCGTCAAACCGCGCCGGCGTTCCCTCCACACGCTCCAGGTGCGGGTAGCGCAAACCTCCGCGGTAGTCGAGCGACACGGTCTTGAACTGGTCACCGCGCGACAGCACCAGCACGATTGGTTCTGTACTCTTTTCCGCCGCGACGATCGCCTTCTTCAACACCTCAGGCGAGTAAGCCGTCCCGTTCACGGAAGCAAGGCTCATGTCGGGCGTAATGCCGGCCTTCCAGGCGGGGCTGTTCCACTGCACGCTGCCAATGGAACCGCCCGGGCCTGACTCGCCGCGCGCCGAGCCGACCGTGAACCCGAGCGAGGTGGCAAAACTCGCGGCGTGGTTCGCAGCCAGCGCCTTGTCATACCAGGCGATCGGCTTGTCGGAGTACACCAGCTTATAACCGCCGCGCGTAAAGCCGTCCTCGGGCACAGCCGGATGCAGATCAAACACACGCGTTCTCAAAAAGCCGTCCCAATCAAATGGAGCAACCGTGTTGAGCGCCTTCACCACGTCTTCAAAGTGGTACGTGAGGGTAATGTAACTGCCGTTGTACGGACCAAAAAACAGCTTCGCAAAATCGTCCAGCGACTTTTGGCCGTTGGTCAGCTCGCGAATCTTTGTGTCCGCGTCGAGCCAGATCAGCTCGCCCTCGGTGTAGTAGTCCTCGGGGCGCTGCCAGCTGACCCAGCTCACCGGGCTGCGCTGCGAGACAGTGGGCTGGTTGGTCGTGTCGACCAGTGGCCGCCACTCGCGCCCCGGGCTTGCCTCAAAGCCGGCCGCCACCAGCGCGAACACATCGCGCGTTTCCTCGGGCGTCCGCATGCCCGCGCGCGCCGTCAGAATGTTGCCCCAGTACTGCGTCATGCCCTCGTACACCCACAGCAGGTCGTCGCGCATGGGCACGTTGAAGTTGGGAGTCCACAGGTCCGCCGGCCGCCGGAACTTGCCGTCCCAGGAGTGCGTGTACTCATGGCCCAGCAGGTCGCGCCCGCCAACGCCCGCGGCCCAGTCGGTAAAGTACTCAGGCCCGTGGCCGTCCTCGCTGGACTGGTGGTGCTCCAGGCCGACGCCGCCGACCTTGTCGCTGAGCAACAGCAGAAAGTCGTAATGGTCGTAATGGTGCGAGCCGTAGAGCTTGTCTGCTTCGGCCGCAAGCTGCTTGTGTTTGTCCAGCTCGTTTTGCGTAATTTCAAGATTCTCCGGCGCGTCGGCAAAGATGTCGAGGTACACCTTGTCAGTCGGCGTCGGCGACAGGTCGACGCGCTTGTAGTTCACGCCCGCATAGAGCGGCGAATCCACAAGCGTGTTGAGCGGCGTCGTCTTGAACGTAACCGTCGCGCCGCTGACCGATGCGGTGTCGAGGGCGGTCGCGTACTTCCAGCCGTCGGGCAGCTTCAGCGTTGTGTCAAACGGGATCTGCCGCGAGAAGTAGCCAGCCGGGTACATCAGCGTATCGTTCCAGTCCAGGTCCACGATCTCGTTCGATATCTGGATGCGGCCCTCGTTGCGTTTGACCGGGGACAGATACTGAAAGTCGAGCCCAACGCTTTTTGCACCTGTGCCCAGCGGCACATGGAACGCATACACGTTCACGCGGTCGCGCACCCACTGCACACGCTGCCCGTCGACGGTCGTAACGATGCCGCCTAATTTAGAAATAGGCCCGGTTGGCGAGTGGTTTCCGGGGATCCACTGCGGGTACAGCAGCACCAGCTCTTTGGCGCCGCCCTTGCCCGCGGCGGGGACAGGAAAGTCCTCGTGGATGCTAACGATTCGGCGCGCGTTGTCGGTCAGATCGACCGCAAGCTTGACCGGCGCGGGGTACGGCTTGTCGACCGGCTCGGCGATGGCAGGCACCATCGGGTCCGGCTCTGGCAGCGGCTGCGGCTTGGTTTGGGCGAGCAGCGGGAGTGAAACGGCGGTAACGGCAGCGAGGAAAAGAGGCAGGCGGGCGAGCGTGGTCTGCATATGTCACAGCAGTGAAAACGCGGTTGTGTTGCGCTTCCGGGGGAATTAAGCTGTCAAGGTCTCATGGGAGCCGGGCGCGAACGCACGGTCAGAACACTAGTTCTGTACACATGCTCTCCATTCCAAGCGGATGGAGATGCTTACGCGAGACCGGGTCATCCTGAGCGCAGCAAAGGATCTGCTCTTCTCCGGAGTCAAACGAAAGCAGATCCTTCACTCGCGTTCAGGATGACCCTCTTTGGCTTTAAGAACGTGTTTACAAATCAACCACCTAAGCCCTAGATAGAGGCCCGTGCCGCCGTTTGCACGCCCGCACTACTGTCCTCCGCTCAACGTCGTCCTCTGCTTGAGCTCCAGCACCTGCGACGAACCGCCGACCGCGAAGGTGTAGTTGCCGGGGAGCACCTTCATCTGGCCGGAAGCGTCGTCGTAGACCGAGAGATACAGCGGGTCTACGTTGACGGTCAGTTCGCGGCTTTCTCCCGGCTGCAGCATTACCTTGTCAAAGCCGACCAGGCGTTTGGGCGGCTCGTTCGCGGCTGCGGGCAGCATCGCGTAGACCTCCGCCACCTCAGAGCCGGCGCGCTTGCCCGTGTTCTTCACGGTGAAGCGGACCGACGGCTTCTCCCCCGGTGTTACGCTCAGGCCGGAGTAGCTGAAGCTCGTATAAGAGAGCCCGAAACCGAACGGAAACAGCACCGGCTTCTTCTCAGAGTCGTACCACTTGTAGCCGACCTTAAGCCCTTCGTCGTAGCTCACCGAGTAGCCGGCGTGCGTGTTGTGGCTGTCGTTCGTCGCGCCGGAGCCGGCGCCTTTGTCCTCAGGCGGCAGCGGCGCGATGGTCGGGTGCGGCAGGTCCGCGTCGCTCATCGGGAAGGTCATGGCGAGCTTGCCCGATGGGTTCACCGCGCCGGTCAGCACGTTGGCAAGCGCTGTTGCGCCGCGAGAGCCGCCGTACCAGGCCTCGACGATGCCCTCCACTTTGCCGGCCCAGGGCATCAGCGCTGCCGTGCCGGTTTCGAGCACCACGATGGTGTGCGGGTTGGCCGCGGCGATATATTATACGTGCTCGTCCTGGTTGTAATGCAGCTATAGCGTCGGCAGGTCCACGCCTTCTGACTCCCACTGCTGCACAAAAACGATTGCGACCTCGGACTGTTTGGCGAGCGCGGCCGCTGCGGCGGTGTCTTCGCCTGAGTTGAAGGCGATCTTCGCCGCGGGCAAGGCTTCTTGTAACTGCTGCTGGGGCGAAGTCGGGAACCAGATGTGCTCCTGCCAGTGGGTGGCGCCCTCGCCCGGCGGCGAAATGGCATTGCCGCCCGGCGGGTCCACCTGTGCGGAGCCGCCGCCAGAAATCATTGCTATATCTGCATGCGCACCGATGATGGCAATCGACTTTGTCTTCCTGGCTGCCAACGGCAGGACGCCGCCCTCGTTCTTCAGCAGAACAATCGAGCCCTCTTCCACCTGCTGCGCGACGTCCAGATCGCGTTCGACATCCACAACACCCTTTTGCGGGGGGTAGTCGACCACCCCGTCATCGAAGTAGGACCGGAGCATGCGGCGGGCGTGGTCGTCGAGCTCGGCCATGGAAACCTGCTTTGCCAGCACAGCCTGCTTGAGCTTGGGGCCGAAATAATCGTCAACCGGCTCCTCGTTGTCGAGGCCCGCGTGCGAGGCCTTCACGGTTGAGTGCGTGCCGCCCCAGTCGGAGACGACAAAGCCGGGGAACTTCCAGTCACCCTTGAGCACCTCACGCAGCAGGTAGTCGTTTTCGCAGGCGTAGTCGCCGTTGATGCGGTTGTAGGAGCACATGACCGCGCCCGGCTGCGCGTCGCGGACACCGATTTGGAACGCGAGCAGATCCGACTCGCGCATGGCTCGCTTCGAGATCTGGGCGCTGACGATATTGCGGCCGGTTTCCTGGTCATTGATGGCGTAGTGCTTGATGTCGGAGATGACATGCTCTTGTTTTTCAGCGGTCATCAGCTGGACGACCAGCGTGCCGGCGAGCACTGGGTCTTCCCCCAGGTACTCAAAGGTGCGGCCGTTGCGCGGCTCGCGGGTCAGGTTCACGCCCCCGCCGAGCGACATATTGAAGCCCTGCGCACGCAGCTCGCGGGCGATCAGGTCGCCGTACTCGTAGGCGGCTTTGCGGTCCCAGCTCGAAGCCGCGCCCAGGTTTGACGGCAGGGCGGTCGCGTAGCGGCCGTTTGCGCCGGAGGAGCGGACCCCGTAGGCGGCGTCGGACATATCAATGCCGGGGATGCCGAGGCGCGCAATGGGCGCGATGTAGCCTGCGCCGCCGTTTGAATCATTGGTGAGCGGCATCTGCCACTGCGCTTCGTGCGCCATGCCGTTGCCGTGCAGCAGGCTGATCTTTTCATCGAGCGTCATCTGCTTCAAGACCATGTCCGCGCGCTCGTCCGGCGACAGGCTCTTGTTCATCCAGGGGAGCGCTGCGATGCGCGCACGCGCCTGGGCAGGCGATTCGTCAGACTGCTTGTGCATGGCCGCGGTGCCTTGCGCGTGTGCGCTGCACGCGGCTATGACGGCGGTCAGGGCGGCGGCAAGCGCCCATGTGCTGAAAATCCGGAGTCTGCTCTTCATTGTTCGCCTTTCGATCGTTGACCCGCACAGGGGTGACGCCCAAGTCTATGCAATCCGCGGCAGGTTGCGCCAACTTACCCCTGTATTGCGAGAACGGCGTACAGCCGCGAACAGACCGCTCCGCTGTACCATCGAGGGCGAACACGAGGTGTCTATGAGCGAAACTATGCAGGCTTTGCCTTCCTTCACGCTGACCGGGCAGGTGGCGCTGGTCACCGGCGCGGCCCGCGGGCTTGGCCGCGCGATTGCCCTCGCGCTTGCCGAGGCCGGGGCCGACGTTGCGATCGGGCTGCGCGACCCGGCGCGCGACTCCGGACTCGCTGACCAGATCACCGCGCGCGGCCGAAGAGTGCTGCCGCTCGCGATGGAGATGAGCGATACCGGGCAGGTGCGGCGCGCCGTGAAGCAGGCGGCTGCGCACTTCGGGCGGCTCGATATCCTGGTTAACAACGCCGGCGTCGCCCCCACCAACCTGGCCGTCGATGTGCGCGAGGAGGACTTCGACCGCACCCTCGCGATCAACCTGAAAGGGACGTTTTTCGCGAGCCAGGCCGCGGGGCGCATCATGATCGCGCAGCGCAGCGGGGTAATCATCAACATGAGCTCGCAGGCGGGCTTCGCGGCCTTGCCCACCGAGTCGGTGTACTGCATGACCAAGGCCGGCATCGCGCACCTGACCAAGTGCCTTGCAGTCGAGTGGGGGCAGTACGGGGTGCGCGTCAACGCGGTCGCACCCACCTTTATCCGCACACCGGGCACCGCGCCGGCGCTAAGCGATCCCGCCTTTTACGCCGAAACGGTCGCAAACATCGCCGGGCTGCACCGCATCGGCGAGCCGCCCGAGGTTGCCGGCGCGGTTGTGTTCCTGGCCTCGCCCGCGGCCTCGCTCATTACCGGGCATACGCTCTTGATTGACGGCGGCTGGACCGCACGGTAGCGGCACCCGCTTTTTAGCGCTTCTGCATCTGCTCGCGAAGAATGCCGTTGATACGCGTCTGCCAGCCCTCGCCGCCGGCTTTCAGCCACTCGAGAACATCGATATCGATGCGGAGGGAAATCGCTTCCTTGCGGGGCTTGAAGATCTCGTGGAACGGGCGCATTGCTTTGATCTGCTCGCGCGTGAGTTCAGGGATGTCAACTGTGTTGATCTCCGAGTCAGGCATCGCTTCCAGCGCGGCCAGTTCAGCTTTTTGCTTTTTTGTAAGCGGCTTGCGGAGGTCGGCCTCAGTACGGACCACCATCTTCTTCGTAGTATGTTCGCTCATTGGGCGTCACTTTTCGGGCTGAGATGAGTCGGATCCGCGGCTCATCTTCGTAAAGGATCGAGTGCACAACAAGCAGCAGGGATAGGCCGCCAACGAAGCCGATCGCATGCCATCGCTGCTCGCCGTCCACGACACGGTCTTCGGTAATGCGATGGTTAGGGTCGCTGAAGACTTGCTTCGCCGTCTCAAAGCTCACTTGGTGCACACGCTAATTTCTGCGGTCTTTCGCTGGATCCCAGGTAAACCGCATGTATATACTTTACCGTATATACATGCGGTTTACCTGAGGCGCTAAGCGCTCCAAGACAGCCGTCTCATGTGGCGCTAGAAGCCCTTCGGCCGCTCCCCGGCGACCCCTGCCGCCTGCTCCAGCGCCACCCCGGCGTTCACGATCGTGCCCTCGTCGAAGAGCTGCCCGATCAGCGTCACCCCGTGCGGCACGCGGCGCGGCGGCGAAAACTTCGGCAGAGGGTGCGCGGGGTCCGGCGCCCAGTCGCTGCGCGCCTCCGCGACCTCCACAAACCCCGTGCGCACCGTAAGCGAGGGGTGGCCGGTGAAGTTGGTGATGACGAGCGTTTCGTCGCGCAGCGACGGCACCAGCAGCAGGTCGACCTCGCTGAAAATCTGCGCCATCTCCTCGGCCACGCGGCGGCGCATCCGGTCGGCCTGCACGTAGTCAACCGCCGAGAGAAACCGCGCCTGCCGGAAGGAATTCGGCCACGCGTCGGGCACCTGCATGCGCAGCTGGTCAATCCGGTGCGACAGCATCAACTCTTCAAACGATGCAGCCGCCTCGGCAAACAGGATGAGCTGGAGCGAATCGTACGACCAGTCCGGCAGCGACACCGGCGTGGGCCGCATCCCCAGCTTCGGCAGCATGGCAAACGCAGCGCGGTCTACCTCGGTCGCGGGCGCTTCGTTCAACCACTTAGGAAAATAGCCGACCCGCAGACCCTGCGCGCCCCGGTTCGCGTTGTAGGCAAGTGTGCTCGGCACACTCGCGACGTCGCCCGCGTCCGGCCCGCTGATCGCCTGGAGCACGAGCACCGTGTCTTCCACGCCGCGCGCCATTGGTCCCAGCTTGTCGAGCGACCAGCAGAGCGTCATCGCGCCGGTGCGTGCAACCCGGCCGTAGGTCGGCCGCAGCCCGTTGACGCCGCAGCGCATGCTGGGGCTCACAATCGACCCGCCGGTCTCAGACCCGATCGCAAAGCCGACCAGGCCCGCCGCCACAGCAGCACCTGGCCCCGCGCTCGATCCGGACGCGCCTTCGTCGGTGTTCCAGGGGTTCATGGTCTGGCCGCCGAACCAGATGTCGTTGAGCGCGAGCGCACCGAGTGAGAGCTTGGCGACCAGCACCGCGCCCGCTTCGCGCAGGCGCGTGACCACCACCGCGTCCTTCTCCGGCACGCGGTTGCGGAACGGGTCCGCGCCGTAAGTGGTGCGAATGCCGGCGGTGTCGAGCAGGTCCTTGGCGCCCCAGGGAACCCCGTGCAGCGGCCCGCGGTAGTGCCCGGCGGCAATCTCGGCATCGGCTCGCCGCGCCTGCTCCATCGCGAGCTCTGGCGTTAGCGTGATGACGCAGCGCAGCCGGGGGTCGTACTTGCGCAGGCGCTGGAGATAGATCGTCGTGAGGCGCTCGGAGCGGATCTGCTTTGCCTTAAGCCACTGTGCCAGTTGCGGAACGGTGGCAAACGCGATGTCCTCGTCACTCGCGGGCAGCGGACGGGCCGGCAGCGACGCCGGCAAGAAGCTGCTGCCTCGCGCGGACGGCACCAGCTGCGCGCCGGGTAGCAGCGGGTGCCACACGGTTGCGGGCGCGACCGTGTCAGGCAGCGGCACCGTGCGCGGCCCTACGCGGCGCTCCAGCAGCGGTGCCATTGCCTGCCGCCAATTGCCGGCGGCTTCTGCCAGGTCTTTGTCTGAGTAGTCAACCTCGGCCAGCTTTTCCGCCTCGCGGAACGTCGCCGCCGTAACCTCCGGCCCCACGGCCGGCGCGGTGCCAAACGCGGGTGGCGCTCCGGGAGTTTGAGTAGGCGGCGGATTGCCGGTTTGCGCTTCGACCGTGTGCGCAAGGGCTGCGCCCAGTACCCCGGCTGCACTGCCCTTGAGGAACTGTCGTCGTGTTGCGTCAGAGATAGGTTCGATGTTCTTCACGTTCGCTGTGCGCTCCGCTGTGGTGTGCCCGGAGTGTACCGCGTCAGAAGACGGCAAGCACGATCGCCCCGATCGCAATGAGCGCGCCGCCCAGCAGCTTGGGGCCGGTAATGGCCTCGCCCAGGACCGGCCACGCCAGCAGGATCACGAGCACTACGCTGAGCTTATCGACCGGTGCGACCCTTGAGGCGGGCCCGAGCTGCAGCGCGCGAAAGTAGCACAGCCACGACAACCCGGTCGCGAGCCCGGAAAGCACAAGAAACAGCCATGTGCGCCCGGCGATGGCAGGGGCGCCCCGATGCGCTCCGAAGGCCAGCGCGATGCCCCAGGCAAACACCACGATGACGCTGGTGCGGATCGCGGTGGCGAGGTTCGAATCAACGCCGGCAACCCCCAGCTTTGCGAGCAAGGCAGTGGCCGCGGCAAACAGCGCGGACAGCAGCGACCAAATGACCCAACTTTGCCGGCCCATGCGCGCCTCCCATGAAGTTCCGAACACTGGGATGCTGCATCATGGGCGGGCCCTCCCGCATCTTGAAACCAGCGCGCTACCACACGCTCGGCGCACACTTTTCGCAATCCAAGGACTCTCCTCCCATGCTGTTTGAAGCGCTGTTTCAGCCGTATACGCTTGGCCCTCTTTCGCTCCGGAATCGCATCGTCATGGCACCGCTCACGCGTTCGCGCTCCAACGAGCAGGGCATCGTTCCGACCTACGCGGCCGAATATTATGCCCAGCGCGCAAGTGCCGGACTGATCATCTCGGAAGCGACCAACATCTCGGCGCAGGCGCGCGGATACGCCAAAACGCCGGGTATCTGGAGCGACGCGCAGGTCGAAGCGTGGAAGCCCGTCACCGAAGCTGTGCATCGGGCAGGAGGCTTGTTCTTCCTGCAGCTGTGGCACACCGGCAGGCTGTCGCACCCGGCGCTGCAGCCCGATGGCGGGCTCGCTGTCTCCGCATCGACAGTCAAGCCGGAGGGCCAGGCCTTTACCGAAGCCGGCATGGTGGACTACGTGGCGCCGAGGGCGCTGGACGCAAGCGAGCTGCCGGGCATCGCCGAAGACTACCGCCGCGCTGCTGCAAATGCGCGGGCCGCCGGCTTTGACGGCGTGGAGGTTCACTCCGCCAACAACTACCTGCTGGAGCAGTTTCTGCGCGACAGCACCAACCACCGCACGGATGAGTACGGCGGCTCGGTGGAGAACCGTCTGCGCTTTCCGCTGGAAGCGGTGCGCGCTGCCATCGAGGGCTTTGGCGATGCGAGCCGCGTCGGCATCCGGATTTCGCCCGCAACCACGATGCCCGGCAACACGCCGCTCGACACGAACCCGAACGAAACTTACGGCCGCTATGTCGACGCGCTTTCCGAGCTTGGCCTGGTCTATCTCCATGCGATCGAGGGCGTCACCCAGCAGACGCGGGAGAGCGATGCGGTCGACTACGCAGCGCTGCGGCAGCGGTTCCGGGGCACCTACATCGACAACAACATGGTCTCGCCGCAAATTGCAGAGCAGGAGCTTGCGGACGGCAAAACCGACTTGGTGGCGTTTGGCCGCGCGTTCCTGGCGAACCCTGACCTGGTGGAGCGGCTGAAGACCGGGGCTCCGCTGGCCGATGCGCCCAAGGAATACTGGTACGGCGGGGACGAGCGCGGCTACACCGACTGGCCGCTCGCCACCAGCACGCCGGAGCTGCAGACGGCGTAAGCGCCGGCCCGCGCTTACTTCTTGAAGATGCTTACCATAAGGGGTAGCGAAGGGCCGCTACCCCACCCGCTCCATCCATCGCCAAACCAGTGTGCGCGACGCGACAAACCCGAGCCGCGAGTACAAGTCGATCGCGCGCGTATTCTGCTCGGCCACCCCGAGGAACGAGCGCAGCCCTGCTTCTCGGTGCCGGTGCATTGAGCGGCGCAGCAGCATCGCTGCATAGCCCTGGCCGGTGTGTTCAGGATGCGTACATAAGGCGCTGATTTCGCGCCAGCCGGGTAGGTGAAGCCGCTCGCCGCACATCGCTGCCAGTTCGCCGCGCACACGCACCCCGTAAAACGACCCCAGCGACGCGGCGCGCGGCCCAAAGTAGCCGGGGAAGGCAATTGCCTTAAGTGCAAGCATCGCGGACACGTCCGCCGGACCCAAGCGCTCGACTTGCGCATCCTCGGCACAAGCATTCGCCTGCGCCTCCGGGGTGCAAATCATCTGCAACCCGGGCATTACTTCCCTCTCTACCAACCCGCCGTGCACGAGTTCGACGTCACTCACGACAATCACCCGTTCCCCGGGCGCGAGCAGCACTCGGAGAGCTTCGAGCGACTCCGCACTGCCCTGCGGCACCCCCGCAAACGGGATAACCTCGGCTAGGAACCGCCGGGCCAGCGCGCCGCCCAGGGCGACTCCGGCCTGCTCGGTTGCAAGAGCACCCCAGTACGGATTGGCAAGTAGATCGTCCACTTCTGATACCACCTTCAGATACTGCAATGTATGTGGTGTTCCCTTATTGCCGCAAGAAAAGCAGATCTTTCGCTACGCTCAAAGGGTGTATGAGAAGTAAGAAGTACCAACAAAAAGCGTCATCCTGAACGAAGTGAAGGACCTGCTTGTAAGCCGATTGTGCAGAGAAAGCAGGTCCTTCCTCGCTTCGCTCCTCAGGAGGACGCATCTTTTGGGTTGCTGGAGAACTTTCTCACACCCTCTCAGGATGACACCATTTAAGTACGAATAGAGTCTGCCGGTAAGCACATACACCCTTAGAACAGCTGCCGCGCACGGAGCGCCAGCCCGTGCGCGACAGCTGTAAATGCCTCGCCGCGCGTCACACGGTCCGCCGGGAACCGCTGCGCAAAGATCTGCTCTACCGCAGGCACAAATGAGGTGCCGCCCGTGAGAAACACACGGTCGATCTCGCCCGCCGCAACGCCTGTCTCCTCCAGGAGCCGGTCGACCGCGCCGGCAATGGCCGCCAGCTCTTCCGCGATCCAGCCTTCAAACTGCTGCCGCGTGACCGCAATACGCAGCGCGAGCCCGCTCTCCCCAAAGCGAAACTCCGCCTCCTTCGCCTGCGAGAGCTCGTACTTCAACCTCTGCACCGCGCCGTGCAGCTGGAAGCCCAGGTCGCCCTCGATCAGGGTTTGCAGCGCCTCAATCTTTTCAGGTTCTAAAGCACGTACGACTGCGCCCTTCAGGATCTCCGCCACGTTGCGCGTGCGCAGAAATGATAGGTAGTGCCACCGTTCCAGGTTCGCGTAAATCCAGGCCGGCAGCGCCGGCAGCAGCTTCGCGCCGGAGCGCTCCAGCGTGTCGGCGCCGAGCGCCGGCGACACCAGGTGGCGCACCAGCTTTGCGTCAAAGGCATCGCCCGCAAGCCCCACGCCGCTGGTGCCCAGAACACGCTGCACTCCGGGCTTCGAGGCCGCGCCCGGCCCCACGCGCAGCAGCGAAAAGTCACTGGTGCCGCCGCCGAAGTCGCCGATCAGCACCAGCTCTTCGTGGTCCAGCGTCGCCTCGTAGGCGTAGGCCGCGCCGACCGGCTCGTACTCAAAGCGGACCTCGCGAAAGCCGGCACGGTGGCACGCGTCTTCGAGCCTGCCAAGCGCGTACTGCTCGTCGGCTTCGTTTTCCGCGCCGACAAACTGCACAGGCCGCCCGACCACAGCGCGGTCGATCTCCGCGCCAAAAGCGCGCTCGGCGCCGAGCCGCAGCTCGCGGAGAATGCGCGCCAGCAAATCTTCAAGACTGTAACGGCGCCCGAACACTTCAGTCCCGGTGAGTGTGCGCGACGGCAGATAGCTTTTGAGCGACTGCACGAGGCGGCGCTGGGTTTCCTCTGCTTCGAGGTAATGCTCGATTGCCGAGGGCCCGGCATAGCTGTGCGCGTGCCCCTTGGCGTCTCGCTCGAAGAGCAGGAGCGAGCGAAACGAGGGCGTCGGCCCCGCCACGGCGGGGAACCGCGCCATCTCGACCGAGCCATCTGCAACAATGCGTGCGACAGAACTGTTCGTGGTCCCGAAGTCGAGGCCCACTGCCGGGAATCTGTCGCTCGGCTTTGTGTTTTGGGGCATCCGCTATTTTCGCAGAGCAGCTTCGCAATCAGAGCATCGTTCGGTCGCCCTGTCTGCCCTGTACTCAGGACGCCAGGCTTCTTCGCGATGCGCCGTCAGCCAGAGCTGTGACGATAGGCGAAGACCATGCGACTTCTCAGGACTGCGGAAGCGAGCCGGTCTGCACATGGATTCACGGGTTAGTTGAGGTTAGTAGGCTCGTAAGCAGCTGACAAGCAACGACTACCAGGATCAAATCGCTTGCTCTAATATCGACGAGTCACCTGCATGTCGACGTCACGCGAAGGAGGCCCTAGATGGCTCCGAACAAACCTGCGAAGAAAGCGGCGTCCAAGAAAGCCGTTCCAGCGAAGAAGGTTGATTCGATATCAGCAGCGGCAGGCCGCAATTACTTCAAGCAGTCTGAATTCCCGCTGGTCAACCTTCAACAGGCGCAGAAGATCGCTTCTGCCATCGTCGACAATTTCGCAGGCGCAGGGGGGTCTCCGCCGGACGTGGCGCTGGCGATTGGCATAAGCCCTACCAGCAGCGCGTGGCAGTCTTTGGCCGGCGCGTCGATTGCCTACGGCTTGACAGCGGGCGGCGTGAATGCCAATACCATGACCATCACCGACCTAGGCAAGAAGCTGGTGACGCCCGAGGAAGAAGGGGCGGACATCACCGCTCGGCGCGAAGCGATCATGAAGCCGCGTCTCATGAAGGAATTCTTCGAGAAATACCGGAGGGCCAAGTTCCCTAGTGAGATCATCGGCGCCAACGTTCTGAAAGGGCAGGGTATTCCCGCTGATCGTGTTGAAAACGCGCTCCAGATCATCAAGGACAATGGAAAGTACGCTGGCGTGATCCGCGATACGCCAACAGGTCCTTTTATCAATTTGGACTCGCCAGGCGTCCCCGCCCCGGCCGCGACGCCGGCCCTACCGGAAGATGACCAGCACACCGAATCACCACCAGCTTCAGATGGAGTTCAGGCTACGCCGGCGGTGCCGAAACCCACGCCGCCAGCGGCAGCATTCAATACAAAGGCCGACCACGTTTTCATTTCCCACGGTAAGCAGCGGGAGATCGTGACGCAAATCAAGGAATTATTGGAATTTGGCAAGTTCACGCCCGTGG
>CAXTMW010000009.1:40766-41054 GCA_964245455.1 uncultured Acidobacteriaceae bacterium | reverse complement strand
CCCCGCCTCCCGCCGCCAACGGCCTGCCGAAAAACCCCAGCGGACATACCGTCGCCTCGCCATAGTGCACCAGCTTCCAGTCGTCCTTGCCGGTCAGGGGATCGAGGTAGCGTCGACGCAGGAAGCGGATGTCGTTGGTCTTGACGAGCTGGTCCATCGATGTGGGGTAAGCGCCGAACTTCTTGTAATACATCCGGATCGCGCGCTTGTACTGCAAGCCTCGCTGCACCGCTTCCAGCTCGCGATCGTGCTGGATCGCCCGGGCGATGCGCGGCGCGGCCACGCCGA
>CAXTMW010000009.1:39130-40756 GCA_964245455.1 uncultured Acidobacteriaceae bacterium | reverse complement strand
CTGCTCAGCATTGCGCGCCCTAATTCTGCGTCAACGGCAGCGTTTGTGTGTCGTGGTACGGCAAATCTTCAATGTCGACCGACGTCGGTGCGATCCGGACCACGCGGTATCGATGGCTCACCACATCGCCCTCAGAGGCGACAAACACATCGTCTCCGTGAAGCAGGAACGCCCGCCGCGCCCCATTGCCCCGCGCGGCGTAGCCAAAAAAGCGCAGATCGATTGTGGGCGGCGGCGGCGGCCCCGAGTTGACTGCTGCAACACTCACCGGGGGCCGCACCGGCGCGGTCACCTTCGGGATCGGTATGGCCGCCACAGCCGGTGCCTCTATGGTTCCTGAGAAGATATTGCGCCCGCTCCCCGCATATAGATAATTCTCGTTCTCGGCCATCAGCTCGGGGTGGAGGGCCGGGTCGAGCGAGCTGTCTGCAACGCCGACGACCGGGCTCGACCGCGCCCCAACCTCGGTGACCGCAGCCGCCGACCGGACCGGTGCGACTGCCGTGGCTGATGCTGGAACAGACGCCGGCGGCAGATTGGCCGCAGGGCCGCCAAACAACGTGTGGTACGCCAGCGCGAGCACGACGAAGCCCAGCGCGGCCGCGGCCGCCACTTTCTTCTTGTCGTCGGTGCCTGTTCCTTTCAGCTGCGGCATTATTCGGTACCCTCGGCCGCGTTCTGCGTGGTCTGGTCCAGCACGCCCGCCCCTGCCGCGTCGGCCAGCATGTAGGTCGTCATGCGCACACGCAGGTTGACACTGCCGCCCTGCTGGCCGGTCAGGGTGATGGTGCGGATGATAAAGAACGCATGGTTCCTGTCGCGCTCCAGGTCGTTGATGAAGTGCATCACCGGCACGTACTCGCCGGTCACATTGGCTTCCAGGCGGAGCTCGATCAAGCCCGGGATCGCTGGGGCGTAGGTGTAACCTGCGCGGCTCAACCGCACATGGTCCCGGGTCGTCAGCGCGCCCAGCTCGGCCAGGACGGTGCTGTCGCTGGCAGGCACCCGGTTTGCCACAAAGCTTTGCGCCTCAGCCCCGGCGCTCTTCAGCTGTGCCGGCAGCGCCTGCAGGCGTCCGGCTTGCGCCCGCAGCTGCGCATACGTGGCCAGATCCGCGTCGTACTGCGTGGACTGATCGCTGCGGCTGTCGTGCCAGGCTACAATCGTGCGCGTGAGCAGCAGGAGCACCAGCAGCAGCAGCGCCCCGGCCACAGCCAGGTGCAGGTTCAGCTGTGTGATTGCCTGCGACACCAGTGTGCGACGGCGGCTCATCGAGGCACCGGCCGCACGGGTACGCCGGTAAACGGACCGGACGGGTAGGGAGAGGTTCGCGTGTCGATCGGCTGGTGTCTGCGCGGGGTCGGCGTCGCGACCGCCGGAGCCGCTTCCAACGTGGGGTTCGTCACCACGGCTTCAGGGGTCGGTGCCGGCGCAGCTACCGCTCGCTCTGCTGTGCGGTTAATGGCGCGCACGCCCGCCTGGTCGTGCGAGTTCGGCAGCGGCCGGTAATCGGCCAGGATGTCGAAGCTGACGTCGTTCGCTCCGTTTCCGGCAGATCCGGCCGCGCTCACCGGGCGCGCCTGTGCGCTCTGGCCCGTTCCCTGGGCACCCGTGCCCTGGTTCGCC
>CAXTMW010000009.1:37625-39120 GCA_964245455.1 uncultured Acidobacteriaceae bacterium | reverse complement strand
GGTTCGCCAGCGCCTCGCCGGTAAGCCGTGGGGCAAGGAAGTGCCGCGAGTGCTCCAGATTGCGCACTACCTCAACCGCGCGGGCCCGTTCGCTCGACGACACCCGCATCCGGATCGTCACATGGCCGTCCGACGCGATCACCGGGTCGATCGCCTGTACCTGCACGCCCGAAGGCAGCGTCCCTTCCAGGTCGCTCATCGTGGCTGTCCAGGAAAAAGCCTTGCGCCGGAAAAGATCGTTCAAAAACGCGGACTCCGTCAGCACGCTGGCGTTTGGACCCTCGCGGGCAAGCAGGCGAGCCCGCGTTTGCTGCTCCCGCAACAGGGCAATATGGTTTGCTCGGCATGGAGCAGCAGCAGCAGCGGCAGAGCGAGCAGCAGCGGCACGGCGGAGGCAATCCGCAGCCGCGCATACACCGGGCGCAGCTCGATGTAGGGCCGGGTTGCGAGATTGAGACTGACATTCATGCGGGACTTCCGGTTCTGGGCATTCCGCTAAGTGTTCGGCTAAGCATTGAGCAAAGCTCCCGTCACCGGCGCCAGCAGCGAGCGGGGCACCGTGCGCGAGGGCAGCTCGGGAGTCGGCCCCAGCTCGCGAACCGCGATGGTCGGCTCGCCCAGCATCGCGTGAAACAGCTCGGCCGAACCAGGGCCAATGTAGAAAAGCTCGGACGCAGTCGTGAGCAGCGTGTCTTCAAAATATGCAAGCGCGACGGAGACACTCTGCCGGATGTCCTGCTCCTCGTCCAACAGACGCAGCTCTGCGCTTTTCGCGAGCCGGGGCAAAGAGCCCGGCTGCACTTCGTCCGTGCCGTTCTCCATGCCGCTGAAGTCGAGCGCGCGATGCAGCAGCAGCTCCTGCCCCCGCAGAATTGTCGTCGTCAAGGTGGCGCCGTTGCGGTTGACCACCAGCGCCGGCTCCGGGCCGAGGAGCGGCATCGCCGCCACCGTGCTCGGCAGCACCACCCCCGGCACGTAGCCTGCTTCGCGCACAATGCTCTCGTACTCGAGCAGTACGTCGCGCGGAATGACGATCACCAACACGCGGACGCCGTCCGGCCCCGAACCCATCACCTGCCAGGTGATCGCGGCATGGTCCGTTTCAAAAGGCACCAGCTTGCGCAGGCGAAAGCGCAGGATTCCCAGTGCCTCGTCACGCTTCGAGGGCAGGGCGTCGAAGTCCAGCAGCAGCACCCGCACGGTTGCGTCGGGCACGATGAGCGTCAGGGCCCGGTTTGCAGGCAGGCTGCGCCCGCCGGGCAAGGGCCGTCCGCGCTCGGCCACGGCGCTCACCGCGGTGCGCACCGCGGACACAAGCGGCGGCCGGTCCAGCACGTTGGGTGACTTCCACCCGGGCTGCAGCGCCGCGGCTGCTATCGGCGCGAACTGCGTGGCAAGCCCGGTGTCTGCATTTTGCCGCGCGGCCAGCACGCCGTATGAGGAGATCTCGCAGGCCAGTGCCGGCCGCAGCGAGATGCCGGGGAACAGCAGTTGC
>CAXTMW010000009.1:32036-37615 GCA_964245455.1 uncultured Acidobacteriaceae bacterium | reverse complement strand
GCTCAAACATTGGCTCTGCTCCCTTCGGGCGTCGGAGCGCCGGCTCTGCGTCCTTCCGGATTGCGAGTGCTGCCGCTGTTCTTTCTGGCCGAACCCAGCCTGAGCCTGTCAAAACGCATGCGCACTAGCGATTCGCCTCGATAAAGGTCACCTTGTTGATCTCCTTGAGCGTCGTCAGGCCGCGGCTTACCCGGTCCAGCGCAGACTCGCGCAGAAACTTCATGCCTTCCTGCTGCGCCAGCTTCCGCACCTCAGAGGCCGGCTTCTTCTCGAGGATCATTTCACGGATCGGATCGGTCAGATCCAGCAGCTCGTGGATCGCGGTGCGTCCTCGGAATCCTGTTCCGCCGCACTCTACGCAGCCCCGCCCGTCCTTGAACTCGAATCCGCGCCACTCGCGGGGATCGAGCCCGGATAGCTCCAATTCCGCGTCCGAATACGTAACCGAGTAAATGCAGTGGTCGCAGATCATCCGGACCAGCCGCTGCGCCAGGATGCAGTTGAGCGCCGAAACGAAGTTGTAGGCTTCCACGCCCATGTTCAGGAAGCGACCCAACACGTCCACCACGTTGTTGGCGTGGACCGTCGTAAAGACCAGGTGGCCGGTCAAAGCGGAGTTGATCGCAATCTGCGCCGTTTCCTGGTCGCGTATTTCGCCGACTAGGATCTTGTCCGGGTCGTGACGCAGAATCGAGCGCAGCCCGCGTGCAAACGTAAGCCCCTTTTTCTCGTTTACCGGAATCTGCGTAATGCCGCGAATCTGGTATTCGACCGGGTCCTCGATCGTGATGATCTTATCCTCGTCGGACTTGATCTCGTTCAGCGCGGCGTACAGCGTTGTGGTTTTGCCTGAGCCGGTCGGCCCGGTCACCAGCACCATCCCGTACGGCTCGCGGATGTAGCGGCGGAAGCGCCGCAGGTCGTCTTCGCCAAAGCCCACTACGTCGAGCGTCAGCGACTTGAACTTCTCCGACATCGATTCTTTGTCGAGCACGCGCAACACGGCGTTTTCGCCATGCACCGTAGGCATGATCGACACGCGAAAGTCAATGAGCCGGCCTTTGTAGCGCACCCGGAAGCGTCCGTCCTGCGGGACACGCCGCTCGGCAATGTCGAGCTCGCTCATGACCTTGATACGCGACAGAATCGTCTGGTGGTGCTCGCGCGCGATTGGCGCCATCGCCGGGTGCAGCACGCCGTCGATGCGGTACTTCACCAGCAGCTGGTCGTCGTAGGTTTCGATGTGGACGTCCGACGCTCGCCGTTCCAACGCCGTGAAGATGGTCGTGTCGACCAGTCGGATGATCGGCGAGATATCTTCTTCGCTGGTCAGCTTCTCGATCGTGATCGACTCGTCGTCCTGGTCGTTGACGGAGATGACGTCGAAGGTCAGCCCCTCGGTCGCTTCGTCAAGAACGCGCTGCGACTGCTCGGTCTTTTTCAGCAGGTCGTTGATCTGCGACAGAGTCGCCACGCGCGTGACCAGCCGCTGGCCTAGCAGGCTTGCGATCTCGTCGAGCACCATGAGCCGGCTCGGGTCGGAGACCGCAATCACCAGTCGGTCGTCGAGCTGTTCGATCGGCACAAAGGTGTAGCGGAACATCATGTCGACCGGCACCGCGCGGAACAGGTCGTGCTGGATGCGGAAGTTTTTGAGGTCGACGAAGTCGCAGCGGTACCGGCGCGCGAGCGTCTGCGCGTGCGCGATCTCGTCCAGCTCGGGCGTGGCGAGGATCGGTGCTGCGATTTGGGGCACGTTCAGTACGGTGGCTTCTGCCATGGTGTTCCTTGTGAAGGCTCTGTAGTGGCCGGTTCTAGGCTGCTTCTTTGGGTGGACCCAGGCGCTTCTCAAGGGTCATAAGCCGCTCTTCGATCATGACGAGCCGCTCGTTGGCAAGCGTGTCGACTGTCTCCAGCCGGCGCAGGCGACCATTGACCGGAACGGCCCACTGCTGGAATGCGGTGAGCAGGCGTGTCTCTACTGTTTCGACGTGCTCGCGCATGTGAAGCTCCGCGGCTGAGAACTGCTCCTGAATGCGCTTGTCGAAGGCTGAGAACTGCTCCTGAATGCGCTGCTCCAAGGCTGCAAGCTGTTTTCCAGTCCGGTGCTCAAAAGCTGCGAACTTGTCCTGGCTCTGCTGCTCTGCGAAGGCGAATTGCTCCTTTAAAGTTGCGAATAAGCGTGTTTGGAAATCCATAAGATCAGCTTTAGTAATTGGGTCCTGATCAGCGTTCACGATCCATCCTTTCTTGCCTCTCACACCACAATCAGGTACATGCAGTTGCAAATCGCTTTGAAGCCTCTACTGGTGCTGAAAATTACTAGCATTGCCGAGCGAAAAGATCGGCAGGTACAGCGCGATAAGAATAATGACGACCACCACACCCATCACGATCAGGATCGCGGGCTCGATCAATGCGAGCGACGCGGTCAGCGCGGTCTGCACGTCTTCCTCAAAAAACTCGGCGACCGAGTTCAGCATCTGCGGCAGCGCGCCGGTCGACTCACCGACCTCGATCATCTCGGTGGACAGGGCAGGGAAGACGCCGGTCTTATTGAGGCTCGTCGAGAGCCCTTTGCCCTCGCGCACGCTGACCACGGACGAAAACACGGAACGCGAAATCCGGGAAGACGAGATCGAGCGCGCCGCCGTTTCCAGCGACGGCACCAGCGGCAGCCCGCCGGTGAGCAGCGTCGACAGCGTGCGTGCGAACAGCGCGACCTGGTACTTGAGCCAGATGGGACCGAACAGCGGCATCCTGATCCGAATACCGTCAATTGTGTCGGCGCCCTTGGTGCTCTTGCCCCAGCGATACAGCAGGTAACCGAGCACGAGCACCGCCGGCAGCACGTAAAAGAAATAATGCTGCGCTCCTTTGCCGAGCGCGAGCAGCCCCAGGGTCAACGCGGGCAGCTTCGTTCCTACCTGGTCATACAAGGTGGCAAACTGAGGCACCACAAACGTGATTAAAAAGATAAAGAGGCCAAACACTAGCACGATCAAGAGCGATGGATAGATCAGCGACGCTTGCAGCTTTTTGCGAAAAGTCAGCGAGATGCGTTGAAACGACAGATACCGCCCCAGCACCTCCTCCAGGTTGCCTGACCGCTCGCCGGCCAGCAGGGTGACCGTGTAGATCAGCGGAAACCCGCCCTGCGCCTCGAACGCGGCGGAGATCGACTCGCCCTGCCGCACCCGCTCCGAGACATTCTGGAGCTGCGCCGCGAAGGTCGGGTTCTTCTGGCTCTTCGCCAGCATGTCGAGCGAGCCCAGGATCGGCAGCCCCGCGCGGATGAGCGTCAGGAACTGCTGATTAAAGATCAGAAACGTTTCAAGCTTAGCCTTGCGCTGGCCGCCGCCCACGCCGCCGAGTCCCTTCGCGCGCACCGACAGCACGTGGTAGCCGGCCTGCGTATAGCGCAGACGCAACTCTTCGGCAGACGCGGCGGCCTGGGTTTGCTCCTGCATGCGCCCGCGCTCGTCGGTCAGTTTGACGAGGAACTCTGCCATGATTCACACGCGCCCAAGGCTCTCGTGGTACCCGGGCGCTCTGCTTCTCCTGTGCTCTCCGCTAGTGTACCGGTTCGGATCGCCCTCTTTTTAGACGCGCGGGGGCACAGTTCAGCTTGGCCCGAAGCTCACAACAACCGGGCCTGTTTCCGCGAAAGCGCAGTTACGTCGGTACCGGAGGGCTCGGGGGCCGATCGCCTCTAAGCTGGCCCGAGTGGTCCTGATGCAAGGGCCACACGCACGAAAGCCCACGCTGTAACGTGGGCCTTCGGCAGAAAGGAGCCCGCGCATGAAGAAGATGCCGGAACTCATGTGGCGCAAAGTAGAGCTTTGCGCCCGTGTGGTTGCCGCTTTCCTGCGGATCGTGATTGAGGCCGTTGTCCTCGACCACTTATTCCATAAGGAATAGGTAACCACGTTAACCCCGAAGGTGCGGTTCTCGAGACCGTGCCTCGGGCTTTGTTACTTCTCTAGTCTCCACCCGCTTGCGCGGTCCGTCAATCAGGAAGTGCTTCCGGCAGTGACTCGGGTTGTCCGAAAACAGATCACTTGCTGAGAGCAGCCGGGTTCAGCTTGCCGATGCGCCCATGCGGCCCCACCGCCCAGGGCAGGCTCAACGCGTTCCACTCGCCGCCTTTCCCCACGTCGGTCGGCGCATGTTCCAGCGGCTGCCATGTCTTGCCATTGTCCCGGCTCACATCCGACCCGTTCGGGCCGACCGTGACACACACCGACGGCTTACCGATGCACGCAACAGCAGAGCGGTAGCCGCCCGGCAATTTTGCCGGCACTCGCCACACCTCGCCTGGCGCTTCCGGTATCGTCGCTTCATACGCGGCAGTTCCCTCAGGCCTGTTCGGCTGCTTGTAGTCGCCGCCCACTGCGACCGCGCCTACAATCCCACCGCCGGAGGCATCCTGCAGAATCGCAAGCGAAAACACTCCCTGACTCTCGCTCGCTCCAGCTATCGGAATGGGAAGGGAGGTGAAATCGTAGGCGCTCAAGCAGGTTTGAGCAGTCTGGTTCATGGAGCAGTTCGCAAGCTCGCCCTCCAGCACCAGCGCGCCTCCCGTTCCGGTCGCTGTGCCGCCGGTCGCGATCCAGGGTATGTTGATCTCCCGGTATACCGCCCCACCCAGCGCAAGCGAGCTGTTGCTTGCCGCAAACGCGCCTCGCTCTCCAATGCGCAGGCTTTGGGAGTGAATAGGAATCCAGGTAGTTCCGCCATCGGCGGTCCGCTTGAGCACCAGCTCTCCACCTACAGGATCGCCGACCAGGTACCCGTTCCTGCGGTCCGAGAACGCAAGCCCATCCCAAAAACCATCCTTGTCCGTGTTTGTCGCGAGCAAGGTCCAGTGTGCGCACCCATCTGTCGTTCGGAATAGCTTTGAAAGCGCCCCCGGCCCGCTCGACATCACCAGCGCCGTCTGGTCGTCCCACGCCCAGATCGCCCGAAAATCTAGCGATTCCGCGCCCGGCGGCGTCGCGCACTGCTGCCACTCAAAGCCGGAGTCCTGCGACCGCAGCACCGTTCCGCTCGTCCCGGAAGCCCACACCACGCCTCCGCCGACCGCGTGTACGCCGCGCAGATCGGCGGTGGTTTCACTCGGCTCCAGCTGCCATGGGCTCGGAGCCTGCGCGTGCAAAAGCATGGGAACGACCAGCAGCGGTGCGAAAAGGAAGGTAAACCGAAGCATCTGCAAAGCTTATCCCGCTCGCAGCTCAACCTCAACGGCTCGTTACATCGGCGCGATGCCGTCGACCACATGCGTGCCGGCCGGCGCCGCGAAAACAAAAGCCTCTGCGGGCACCGGCACATTCGCCCGCTCGCCTTCAAAGTGGAACTCAGTCCGCGACCCGTCGATCTCCTCCACTACCAGCCCATGAATGACGCCCTCAGCCGTTGCCGTCACTGCGAGCCGTGCGACGCGCCGCTCCAGCCCGCGCGGCACCCCGGCCAGCGTCTGCTCTCCGCCAGGCGCCGGGCTCAGCGTCAGCCCCGCAAGCTGCTTCGCCAACTGCGCATGGCCCAGCAGCAGCGCCATCGGCGACCGAGGATCGTCCTCC
>CAXTMW010000009.1:31084-32026 GCA_964245455.1 uncultured Acidobacteriaceae bacterium | reverse complement strand
TCTACACGCCCGGCACTCGCTGCACCTCGCTCTGGCCGGGCGTGTAGAAGTACGCATCGCGTCCGTCAAACACAAACAGCTTGCCCGCAGGAGCCGCATAGGTCCATCGCATACGCCCGCCGTGCAGCGGCCCTCCCCGGGCCAGCAGCAATTCGCCACGCTCTACCCGGTGCATGCCCATGCCGTTGTAGCTCTCGTTGAAGCCCACCTGGAGCGACCGGAGCGCGTTGTAGTGGGCGTCGATAACACGCGCGAGCTGCTCGGCGCCGCCTCCAGCGGCACCTATCGGTTCACACAGAGCTAGGGCGAAAGCCCCCACAACCAGGCCGGCCAGAAAACG
This sequence comes from uncultured Acidobacteriaceae bacterium, assembly GCA_964245455.1. Taxonomy (GTDB): domain Bacteria; phylum Acidobacteriota; class Terriglobia; order Terriglobales; family Acidobacteriaceae; genus EB88. The sequence continues at coordinate 31,686 of CAXTMW010000009.1, read as the reverse complement.
CCCCAGCGCGCGCGCATCACGGGTGGGTCGCTTCACTGCAGACTTTGCGTGCAGTTCGACCCGCCGGCTGGGTCCGCCTTCGCATCCCCTCGCTCGTCGATACAGAAGCCGCGGTGGCCGGTTTTACCCACTGCTTTCGGAGTCGCCGTGACCTCGAAGCTGGTATACGCACCGCTATCCGCGCCGCTTCGCCCGCAATGCGCCAGCTGGAACATGTACCCACTTTTCTGCCCAGAGGCGACGTCCGCCGGCAGCAGCCCAGCTGCTTCCGCAGTCGAGGCCACGGGTTTCCCTCGCTGCCCGGCTCCGCCCAGGGTAGGCAGGGCGCAGGCGAATCCAAGGCTCGGGTAGGTGGCCTGATACTGCACCTCAGCCGCATAGATGTTCCGCAGCGCCTGGATGGCCGAAACCTCGTTGGCCTGCATCCTGGTAACGGGCAGATTCGGGATCGTAATCAGCGTGATCAGCAAGATGACGGAGACGACGATCAGCAGCTCCGAAAGAGTGAAGCCGCATTCGGGATCCCGCAGCACCACGCTGGGATAAAACTTGATAACAGATGCGACGACGAAGAATCCCCCGAGGAAATCAGCGGCTCCTCA
>CAXTMW010000009.1:18759-31074 GCA_964245455.1 uncultured Acidobacteriaceae bacterium | reverse complement strand
CTTCAACGCAGATCGAATGCCCGCGCTTACTGCGGAAGCGTAGTCGCGTCGGCGGAGGCGTTGCGAGCCGGGGCCCATGCTACTGCGAGCTGGTCGTTGTCGCGGGTGCGGCGGCCGCGCCCGGCTGCGGCGTCGCGCCCGGCTGTGCCTGCAGGCAGTTGGTCCCGCCCGTGGGGTCGCTCGTCACTGAGCCGTTCACGTCCGTGCAGAAGCTCGCGCGACCCGTCTTACCCACCACCTGCGGCTGTGCCACCACCTGATAATAGTTCACCGCGCCGCCCTTTGAGGTGCAGCCGGAGAAGGTAAACGTGTAGCCCGCCTGCGATCCGCCGGCCAGGCTCTTATCCAGAAAGGAGCTCGCCCCGCCGGTCAGGTCCGCGAAATTGCAGGTGAAGCCTTTCTCGGGAAACGAGGTCGCGTAGGACAGCTCGGCCGAGGTGATGTTCTTCAGGTCGGCGCGCGCGGCTGTTTCGTTGCCGGCGATCCGCGCCGAGGTCAGCTGCGGGATAAGCACCAGCATCAGGATGACAACGATCGAGATGACGATCAGCAGCTCCACAAGCGTGAAGCCGGATTCAGGATGGCGGCGCTCCGCGCGCTGATAAAAGTTCATAAGCTATGCGACTCCGCAGAAGGCCCCGAGGAAAGCAGCCTCTCCTCAAGAATGCTAAACGAGAGAGTAGCGAATGTCAGCCGGCCTCGGGTGACCCTCGTGTTCGTTCGGTCACACTCCGCCGGGCTTCGTGGACTTCATCCCTGTAAGCATTAGACCAAACATGGCCTGAAACGCCTTGTCCTCCCAGTCGCCGTAACGTCGCGCATCCAACCAGCCCTGATATGAAGGCACACCCATCCACTTCCGACAGCTTCCATCTTGGCGAACAACGCCGCAAGCAGTTCCCCCGCTCTGAGCTGGCCCACTGGGAGCCGCGCCGCCGGACTCGCGACCCGCTTGAAGTGCTTGAAGCCGCCATGGCCGGTCGCCTTCCCGAGCTCGCCGGGCTGAAGCGCGAGCGCATGAGCGCCTCCCCTTTCGGCTTTTTTCGCGGCGCAGTCCCGGTCATGGCCTCTGATCTGTCACTCACCAGCAACACTGGGATTGAGACCCAGCTGTGCGGCGACGCCCACGTACAGAATCTCGGCGCCTATACCGGCGAGGACGGCCGCTTGATCTTCGACATCAACGATTTTGACGAAACTATTCGCGGCCCCTTCGAGTGGGATCTCAAGCGCATGGCCACAAGCATCCTTCTGGCCGGTGCCGATGCCGGCGTCAAGGGAAGTGCCGCCCGACGTGCGGCCCGGCAGTGTCTCCGCACTTACTGCTCGCTGCTCCACGAGCTTGCCGAGCTGCCTGTCCTTGAAGCCGCGCGCTTTCAGGTCAAACGTCTGGCCGGCATCGCGCCGATCTCGAAGATACTGCTCAAAGCCGAGCGATCGAGCCCTCTCCAGTCGCTTGAAAAGCTGACCGAGAAGACGCCGGAGGGCCGTCGGTTCCGGACCGAGCCGCCGGTGCTCCGCCGGGTTATCGGCGACGAAGCCGCTGCGGTACTCCACGCGCTCACGGCTTACCAGAGCAGCCTACAGCCGGAGCGCCGCCGCTTCCTCGCGCGCTTCCAGCCCATCGATGTTGCCTTTAAAGTGGTCGGCACCGGCTCGGTTGGGTTGCGCGACTACTGCGTTTACTTCCAGGGCAACGGTCCCGGCGATCCGCTGTTCCTCCAGCTTAAGGAGGAAGCGCTGTCCGCTTACGCGCCCTACCTGCCGCAGGCGGCCCACCTGATCGAAAACCAGGGGCAGAGGGTCGTGGAAGGGCAGCGCGCCATGCAGTTGCAGTCCGACCCGATGCTCGGCTGGACCGCGATCGACGGCCGCTCCTACCTGGTCCGCCAGCTCAACGACCACAAGGCTTCGGTCGACCTCGCAAGCCTGCGCGCCCGCGACCTCGCCGAGTACGCCACGGTCTGCGGCGAGATGCTTGCCCGCGGCCACACCCGCGCAGGCGACGCGTCGGCGATCGCCGGATTCCTGGGCAGCGGCAAGCGCTTCACTGCCGCCATCCTCGATTTTGCCGAGGCCTATGCCGCGCAAACTGCGTGCGACTGGAAGCAGCTTGTTGCGCAGATGAAGCAGCATGTCGGGCAAACGAAGTGAACCTTCTCCTTCTTCGCAGCACCTCTGCTACTTGCTACTCGGCAGACGATCGTCCTCCGGCATGGCTATTCAGCGAAGCTGAGGCCAGCATTGTTCGCTCCAGACCTTCTCTCCAAATCGCTTCGATCACGACCTTGGTGTCAGAAAACGAGTCATACGACAAATGCTTTCTGAAAAGCGCGCTAACCTTTTCCATCGCCCGATCTACATCGCGCATGTTGTCATACCTGCTTTTTGCTTGCAGGGCTGGAAGTCCTTCCAACTTCAATACTGCAGCCTCAGTGACCATGAAAGGAAACGGCTTTTCCGGAGAATACGGCGAGATAACAGAGAACATGTCATCGTTCCCACCCTCTTGCGGCTGTCTGTGAACGATGACACAAAAACCTTCAACCTGGATTATCGCTGATATGTACCCATTGCTAGGTAATCGCTCTCCTGGTATGTAAGGGGTAACAAGATGATGAAGGTTATGACAAGTCCAGGGCATCTCTCGGTAAATGTCCCGGCGCAGACGAAAATAGCCCGATATCAGGATGATTGAGTGTAGAGCGGAAAACAAGCCGCCAGCTTTTGACAGAACTCGCCCGATTGCTCGTCTTGGGACTAAGGTACTCAGCCGCATGATCTTACTTGCCATCCCTTAGTGGACCAAAGCGGCGCGACGCCACTCTAGGAAAGGTACAACAACAGGCGTCAGCCTGCGTTTCCGAATCAACGATCGTGAATTTACTAAGTCAGGGCGTCCTGAGCGCATCATAGGACCTGCTTCTGCCGTTGCCGCATCGCCCCCGAGCCCGCCAGCATCGAAGAACCACCGCGACCGGCGGCGACAGGAATCTACCCGCATGGAACTCGGCCTCGACAGCTTCGTTGCGATCTCCCCCGACCCCGCCACAGGCCTTGCGCCCAGCCCGGTCGACCGCATCAGCAACCTGCTCGACGAAATTACGCTTGCCGAGCAGGTCGGCCTCGATGCCTTTGGCATCGGCGAGCACCACCGCGGCGAGTTCCTCGATGAAGCGCCTGCCGTTCTGCTGGCCGCCGCTGCCGCTCGCACCACCCGCATTCGACTCGCAAGCGCGGTCACAGTGCTCAGCGCCGCCGACCCGGTCCGCGTCTTCCAGGAGTTCGCCACTCTCGATCTCATCTCAAAGGGCCGCGCCGAAATTGTCGCCGGACGGGGCTCCTTTACTGAAAGCTTTCCGCTGTTCGGCCTTGACACTGCTGACTACGACTCGCTGTTCGCTGAAAAGCTCGACCTGCTGCTGCAGCTCCGCGAGCAGACCGTGGTGCACTGGAAGGGCAAACACCGCGCCGCGCTGACCGGCCAGTCCGTTTTCCCGCGGCCGGTCCAGGCGCAGCTCCCGGTCTGGCTCGGGGTGGGCGGCACGCCGCACTCGTTTGCCCGCGCCGGCGCGCTCGGTCTGCCGCTCATAGTGGCCATCATCGGCGGCGAGCCGCACCGCTTTCGCCCGCTCATCGACCTGTACCGAGAAACAGGCCGCCGCGCCGGATACGCGCCCGCGCAGCTGAAGGTCGGCATCCACGCGCTCGGCTACGTAGGGGATACCAACGAGCAGGCCGCAGCGGACTTCTTCCCCGGTTACGCGGAGATGTTCACGCAGATCGGCCGCGAACGCGGCTGGCCGCCTACCACACGCGCCCAATTCAACGCCGTGAATGGCCCAACCGGCGCGCTGATTGTGGGCGACCCTGTTACGGTCGCTGAGAAAATCCGCTACTACGACGAGGTTCTCGGCGGCATCGCGCGGTTGAACCTGCAGATGAGCGTAGCCGCTCTGCCTCACGCCAAGCTTATGCGTGCCATTGAGCTGTTCGGTAGCAAGGCTGCGCCGGTCGTCCGCGCGATGCTTGAGGCCCAGCCTGCCAGTGCCTGAGCGACAAGGGCGCTCCCTCGGGAGCCGCTTGCAAGCTTATCTCGCGAAGAAGAGGCCATACGATGAGGCTGTAAGCGACCTTCTCATGAACTTCATGAGTATAGGAAATGGGTCATCCTGAGGAGCAAAGCGACGAAGGATCTGCTTTCGCGCTAGGTTAGAGCAAAAGCAGCTCCTTCGCTGCGCTCAGGATGACCCCTTACTTCATTGGAGCTTTCATCCATCCTCTCAGGGTGACCCTGTAGGCTTGATGCAACGCCGGCTCGCTAGCAGGCCAGCTGCTCCCGCTCAATCTTCACTCCGTCCAGCCGCCCGAGCATCGTCAGCGCCACCCGCTCCGGGTCGAACAGCGAGTTTGCCATCGCCTGCAGGTCCTCGATCCGCACCTCTTCCCCCCGCGCCAAAATCTCATTCGGCCCGAAGAAGTGGTCGAAGTACATCTGCTGCCGTGCCAGGTTCGACATGCGCGCGCCTGAGCTCTCGAGCGATAGCAGCAGGTTTCCCTTGAGCTGGTCCTTCGCCCGCCGCAGTTCGTCCGCCTCGACCGGCGACTCCTTGAGCCTGCGAAACTCCGCCATCACCAGACGGATCAGCTCGACTGCCTTGTCCGACGAGGTGCCCGCAAAGACGCACAGCGAGCCTGTGTCGCGATAGGGGTTCAGGTCCGAGTAGATCGAGTAGGCCAGGCCGTGCTCCTCGCGCACCGTCTGGAACAGCCGCGAACTCATGCCGCCGCCGAGAATGGTGTTCAGCAGCAGCGATACGTAGCGCGACTCATCGGCGAGCGGCCGCGCCGGCACGCCCAGGCACAGCTGCACCTGCTCGAGGGACCTCTTGTTGCGCAGGATGAGCTGCGCCGCGGTCTTTGGCGGCGCCTCGACGGTGAGCGACTCGCCCGCCGGCAGGGCCGCGAACTTGGCTGTCACCATGGCCACGAAGCGGTCATGGTCGATGTGCCCCGCAGCCGAGAACACGATATTGCCGCCGTGGAAGCGCGATCCGTAAAAATCCAGAATCTTGGCGCGGTCAAAGCCGCCGACCGTCTTCTCCGTGCCCAAGATCGGCTTGCCGAGCGCATGACCCTGCCAGAAGCTTTGCGTAAAGATCTCGTGGACCAGGTAGTCCGGATTGTCCTCGTCCATCTTGATTTCTTCGAGAATCACCCCGCGCTCCCGCCGGATTTCCTCTTCGGCAAAGGTCGGGTGCAGCACCAGGTCCGACAGGATGTCGAGCGCCTTGGGCGTGTGTTCGTCAAGCACCTTCATGTTGAAGCAGACGGTTTCCTTGCCGGTAAACGCGTCCAGGTTCCCGCCGATGCCGTCCACCTCGCGCGCGATGTGCTGCGCGGTCCGGTGCGCGGTGCCCTTGAACACCATGTGCTCCACAAAGTGCGAAATCCCGTTGACCTCAGGCGCTTCATGCCGCGAGCCCGCGCGGATCCAGGCGCCCATCGCGACCGAGCGCACGTGCGGCATCTCCTCGGTCAGCACGATCATGCCGTTCGCAAGCGTGGTGCGGCGAATGTTCCTTTCCGGCGTTGCATACACTGTTTCCGTCGCTGTCATCCGTGTCCTGTCGTCCCGCTCGCGTATCCTGAAGAGTAGCGAAATCATGGCCACTTCGATCGAAAACGGGGTACTTCCTATTGTACGTGGGGGCCTTGCGGCCCCGGCATCGCGGCCGCTCTTCGGGCTGGATGCCGAAGCGCTCGACGGGCTCGCGGCTGGGTTTGGCGAGAAGCGCTTCCGCGCCCGCCAGATGGAGCAGGCGCTCTATCGGGAGTGGGTCGGCTCGCTCGACGAACTCTCAACCCTGCCGAAAACTCTGCGCGAGCAGCTGCGGGATGCCGGCTACTCGATCGGTTTGCCCGAGATTACGGAGACCTTCCGCTCGGTCGATGGCACCGAGCGCTACTTGATCGCCGGGCTCGACGGCCAGACGGTCGAGACGGTCTGGATGCCGGGCGGGGACGGCGCGGAGACCACAATTGAGGGCAGAGAAGCCGACGGCGAGAACTCGCCCGAACCGGCGGCTTTTGACGACACCCGGAAACACGATACCCGCGGCCGCAATGCACCTCAGCGGCGCGCCACGATCTGCGTCTCTTCGCAGATCGGCTGCGCGGTCAACTGCCAGTTCTGCCTGACGGCCAAAATGGGCATCGTCCGCAATCTAACGGCCGGCGAAATCGCGGGCCAGGTCGTCGCCGTGCTCAAGCGCCAAGGCGTGCACCTCGGCCGCGACCGCATCAATCTTGTCTTCATGGGCATGGGCGAGCCGTTCCTTAACTACGACGCATGGATCGCCGCGTTCCGGCTTCTCGTCGGGCCAGTCGGCCTCCAGCCCTCGCGCATGACTGTGTCTACCTCCGGCATCGTTCCCGGTATCCTGCGCTTCGCGGCGGAACCGGTACGCCCTAGGCTCGCGATCTCGCTCAATGCCTCGAACGATCAGGTTCGCGAAGCCGTGATGCCCATTACGCGCAAATGGAACACCGCGGCAGTGATCGACGCGGTTCGCACGGTCCCGCTCGGTCCGCGCGAAAAGATTACGTTCGAGTACGTGCTGCTTGGCGGCGTCAACGACCGGCTCGAGCACGCCGATGAGGTTGTCGCCCTCGTAAAGAGCGCCGGTTTTCCGGCGTACGTCAACCTCATCGTCTGGAACCCGGGCCCGGACACGCCTTACACCCAGCCGGTGCCGTCCACGGTCGATGCGTTCCAACACCGGCTGATCGCACGCGGCGTGACGGCCTACATCCGCCGCCCGCGCGGTCGCGACATCTACGCCGCCTGTGGGCAGCTCAAGCGCACCACCGCTTAAGTTTGGTATTGACCGATGTTACTCCGGATAATACATTTGAGTCATGACGACCATCACCTGCAAACTGCCGGAAGTTCTCTCCGCCCGCCTGGACTCGCTGGCTCGGGGGCAGCGTCGCACCAAATCAGCCCTGCTCAGGGAGATCCTGGAAGAGCGGTTGAATCAGCAAGAGCCGCAGACCGTCTATGCGTATGACCTGGTGAAGCACCTGTGCGGCACCTTGAAGGGCGGTCCTACCGATCTCGCGACGAATCCTGAGTATATGAACGGCTTTGGCGAGTAGGCCGCCCGCCAACTTGCCGGCTATGGTATCCACCATCGTGGATACCGGCCCGTTAGTCGCGGCTCTTCGGGACAGTGAAGCTGCGCACCCATGGGCGGTTGCACAGTTTCGTGCTCTTCCAGCACCCTTACTCACCTGCGAACCGGTGCTGGCGGAGACATTCTTCCTTCTTTCGCGTCACTCGAACGGCGCTCGGCAATTCTTTGGGATGCTTCACTCCGGCCTGCTGCGGGTTCGCTTCTCCCTGGCGGACGAGGAACAGGCGCTCAGCCAACTGGTCGCGAAGTATAAGGACCTGCCGATGTCGCTGGCAGATGCCTGCCTGGTCCGCATGGCCGAACTGCATCCGGGTGCGAGTGTGTTGACGCTTGACGGGCACTTCCGGGTTTACCGCAAACACGGCCGGCAGCTCATTCCGGTCATTATGCCGGAAGCCCCATAAAGATTGACTGCGACGCGCGAAGCGCACACGTCAACTTGGCTTTCAAGCGACAGCCTGCTGTAAGGTGTTGCGATGACGCAAGCACGCCTCCACCGGTTCGCGCTTTCCGCCGCACTCCTGGCGCTCTATCCCGCCGCCGCCTCTCTCGCGCAGGCTGTCTCCAACCAAGCTCCTGACCTCGGCCCCAATGTCCTCGTGGTCAACCCGTCGCAGCCTCAAGCGCAGGTACAGGCGGCCATCGACAAGATCTACGCGACCCAGGCAAAAAACGAGTTCGGCCCGGAGCGCAACGCGATCCTCTTCTTGCCCGGCAGCTACAAGCTCGACGTCCCAGTTGGCTTCTATACAGAGGTCTTCGGCCTCGGCGCCTCGCCTGATGCTGTTTCGATCGAGGGCAACGTCCACTCGGACGCGAGCCTGCCCAACAACAACGCCACCTGCAGCTTCTGGCGCGGAGTGGAGGGCTTCTCGGTCACCCCGACGGGCGGCAGCATGCAGTGGGCCGTTTCGCAAGCCGCGCCTATGCGCCGCATGCACATTCACGGCGACCTGCTGCTGCACCAGAAGCACGGCTGGGTTTCAGGCGGCTGGATGGCCGACACGCTGGTCGACGGCAAGGTGGACTCAGGTACGCAGCAGCAGTGGATCTCGCGTAACAGCGACTGGGGCAGCTGGTCGGGCTCCAGCTGGAACATGGTGTTTGTCGGCGTGCCGCATGCGCCGGCCGGCAGCTGGCCGCAGCCCGCGTATACCGAGGTCGCCGCAACCCCGGTTGTCCGCGAAAAGCCCTACCTTCAGGTAAGCAGCGCAGGGGTCTGGAGCGTTCGCCGCCCTGCGCTCACCCGAAACAGCAGCGGCATCACCTGGGCGGGTGGTCAAACGCCGGGCCAGGACGTCCCGCTCAGCCGCTTTTACATTGCCCGCCCGGACCGCGACACCGCGGCCACCATGAATGCGCAGCTTGCCCGGGGCAAACACCTGCTCCTTACCCCCGGCATCTACGACCTGTCCGAACCGCTCCGGGTCAACAGAGCTGACACCATCGTGCTGGGTCTGGGCTTCGCGACGCTCCGCGCCACCCAGGGCAACGTGCTGATGCAGACCGCCGACGTAGACGGCCTCACGATCGCCGGGCTGCTCTTCGATGCCGGCCCAACGGCATCTCCGGTGCTGCTGCAGGTCGGCCCTTCCGGCAGCCGCAAGCCTCACCATGCGAATCCCGCCTCGCTGCAGGACGTCTTCTTCCGCGAGGGCGGCCCTACGGTCGGCAAGGCGGTCGTCAACCTTGAGGTCAACAGCAGCGACACGCTCATCGACCACACTTGGATCTGGCGGGCCGACCATGGCAATGGTGTGGGCTGGGATAAAAACCTGAGCCGGAATGGGCTGGTCGTCAACGGCGATGATGTGACCGCGTATGGCCTGTTTGTCGAGCACCACCAGCAGTACCAGGTGGTATGGCGCGGCGAGCGCGGCCGCACCTACATGTACCAGTCTGAAATCCCGTACGACCCGCCGACCCAGGCGGCGTACATGAGCAGCCCCGACACCAAGGGTTGGGCCTCCTACGAGATAGCCGACACTGTGCGCGAGCACGAGGCCTGGGGCCTGGGTGTGTACAGCGTCTTTACCGAGCCGCACGTCGCGTTGACCCGCGCCATTGAAGCGCCGCATACGCCCGCGGTGCGCTTCCACGACATGATTACCGTTTGCCTGCTGAACCATGAGGGCATCGACAACATCATCGACGACAAAGGCGGTGCCGCGACGTGCGTGCCCCATAACTGGCCGCGCCTCGCCAGCTTTCCGTAAATCGCTCGCCCAGCAAAAGGCCGGTCCGCACATGCGGACCGGCCTTTTGCTGCATTGCCACTTACTGGATCGTCCAGGTTTGATTGGCGCGCGAGTTGGCAGCCTTAAGCGTCCACAGGATCATGCCCGTGCCCTGCTGCGTGCTCAAGCCGGCGTCGTCAATCGCGAGCCCGGTCTCCTTGTTCTGGATCGCGTAACCCGTGCCCGTGGCGACGAGCCCCCACAACTGCGAAGCATCGTTAACGCGCGCCTGCTGCAGGAGCGGCGTTCCCGGCGAGCTCGCCCCATTTGTATCGGTCAGGTACAGTCCGCTTGCCGTGTTCTGGATGGTGTAGTAGCCGTTGCCCTGGAAAGAGAAAAACCAGCTTTGGGCCGGCGTGCCGTTCGACACCCACTGTTGGATCGGGTTCCCGGGGTTCTGTCCCGCATACCTGTCATCCAGCACAAGGTTGCTGTACTGGTTGACGAGCGTGTACACCCCGTCCGCGATGGGCGCGGCAGTGGTGTGCAGCAGGCCGAAAGCAGCGACGCTGTTGGTCGTTGCCGCATACACCTTGCCGTTCGCGATAGTCGGCACAATGAACTTGTTGCCCGCGCCGAAGCCGTCGCGGCCGTTCGCCGCTTGCGTGCTGTCATACAGTTTGCTGCCTAGATTGCCTGCGTTGTACGCATACAGGCCGGCGCTGGAGTTGTTGGAGATCGCCCATACGATCGCGTTAGCGGTTCCATAGGCTGAGATACTCGGGTTCGCCCCCGGATACGTGAAACTGTCCGGAGTCGTCGAACTTGGCTGCGCCGCGAGCTTCGCGTTCGTCACCGGGAAGGCGCGAATGGAGCTGCCGACCGAGCCGAAATACACTGTGTTGTTGAAGTAAGCCGGGTTGCTCCACACCCCACCGGGCAGCGCCCCGTTCAACTGCTGGTAGAGCGTGCCGTCATTGGTCGCATCGTAGTGGCCCATGTTGTTGCGGTCAGCAACGTACAGGTTGCCGTCCTTGCCGGCGACGGCAAGCAGCTGCCGCGTCGTCCCACCGGCATCTTTCATGTCCGGCAGCAGCACGAGCCCGCCCGAGCCCAGGTCGGTGTCGCTGTTTGACTCGCTTCCCGTGTTGTACATCGTCCAGTAGTCAAGCGCCGCCAGCGTCCCGCCGCCGGTGCCAAGCTTGACGACTGAGTTGCCGAAGTCACCCTTGGCAGGGAAGCCGCTGGAGTTCAGAGTCGTGTCAAAGGTCCCGTTGCCAAGCGTGTAGTAGATGTTTCCCTGCGCGTCGGCGCCCGTGGCGCCCCCGGCCCAGGGCGCGGCCTCGCTGCCGTTCGGCACAAAATTGAACACGCTGGTCTGCTTGAGCGTGGTCTCGTTGTAGCCCATCGACCAGCCGGCATACGGCTCGATGTCGCAGTGCGAGCCCCAGCTCGTATACACGGTGCCGTTGAGCAGCAGCAGGCCCGGGCGGTCTTTGTACTGCTTTGCATCGAAGGTGGTGGAATTGCCCGTACCGCTCACCGAGGCCTGCACCAGCGTCGGCCCGCCGAACTGCTCGGCTCCGGTGGTCAGGTCGAGCGCATGCAGCCGGTGAAAGTACGCACCGGATGCGTTCTTACTCATGGCCACCACGTAGATCGTCCCGTGCGGCCCGGCTGCGGGATCAATGACGGGCGTCGCCGTGATGCCGATCTCCGGAACGACCTGGTCGCAGTTCCGCGTGTCCGAGGTGGTTTCGCCGGACGGGAGCACGGAGACCTGCCAGTACTTCGTGCCTGTGTCCGCGTCGATCGCGTACACACTGTCGTGCTCAGTCGCCACGATCAGCAAATTGTGCCGATGGCCGCCGACCGTCACCGCGTTGACATACAGCGGCTGCGCGTCGACCTTGCCGTCGACCGCGAAGTTGAACAGCTTGCCGAAGCTTGAGGCGTTGACGTTGGCAGGGGTAAGGATGCCCTCGCCCAGGTTCTGGCCGGTCCGGGCATTGTCGTTGTGGAAGGAGAGCACATTGGCAAGCTGCGCATAACCGGAGCTTGCGGAAGCGATGAGGACGAGCCCAAGGGCCGAGGTAAATAGGTGAAGCTTCGTACGGCGGGGGAGGTGCATGGTGGTTCTCCGAAGGTTGGCATTCGGCAGATCGGAAGGAGACAAAACCTCAACAGAACCCACCCACGGGATGACGCAGCTCTTTGGTTGCGTCTCATGCCCCGGGGAGGGGAAGCACCGCCGAATTGTACGACGCGCACGGGAGAGCCGACTAGAGCCTGCTGGTGAATTCTAGGTGAGTTGCTAATCCGGACTCGGGAAAACTCCTCTGGCCCGATCGAGCTACGAAATCTTCATCGGCTGGGCTCATCGTCCGCTCGCGCCGTCGTGCAACGCTTTCGAAAAGCGCCTCGTTCAGAGAAGGGTTTCTTCCTGACAAGGAAAGGGAGTCATCCTGAGCGAAGCGAAGGATCTGCTTTCCTCGGCCATGCTTCACACCCGCATCGCTTCGTGAGAAGCTCGTTCCCGCGCACTTCGCTATCACCCGCTACCTCTCTTCGAGCGAGGCGAACTATAGCTCACCCGGCGAAAGCGGCCAAAGACAGCGCCTGCTACCCACCCCATCCCGCTGTGACCGAGCCTGCTGCAGACAAGAGCGCCAGCGCCGTAGCTGACCAGGCGGATAGCGGGCAGCGTGAAAAGGAAGAAGTGTGTGCACCCAATCGCGCGCGTTCCCTTGCTGCAAGCCAGACCCGAGAAGTCTGACCACACGGAGCCGCCCCGTAGAGCAAGCACCGAAACCGGCACAGCGAACAAGCAGATACCGGGGAGCCAGACCCACTTGGCCGATTCAGGCTGCCATGCCCGAAAGATGGAGTGGCAAGAAGACCGGCGATGACTGCGCTCGACACACACGCTTTGCCCAACA
>CAXTMW010000009.1:15077-18749 GCA_964245455.1 uncultured Acidobacteriaceae bacterium | reverse complement strand
GAGTGGTAACTCGCACAAAATGATACAACGGCGACTCTATCACAGCTGTTCCAAGAGACGCGGCCAGGATATTGAGTATAAGAAAGCCGGCAAATCGTGACATACTCTCCCGTCCACTTATCCAAGCGCCTCAAGCATGACTTAGTCTGCTAAACGCCTGACCTACTCGCTATCCGGCCGCTTATACGCCGTCTTCAGATACGCCCGTGCCTCATTCAGCGCCCCGGCTGTGTTGTCATTCGTCTGCACCGCCTGCCGGTACTCATTGACCGCGCGGTCCCGCTGTCCGGTTACGTCGAAGATCTTGCCCAGTGCGATATGGCTCCACACCTGCGTCCACGCGGGTTCGCCGTCGCCGCGCAGCGTGTCCCGATAACTGTTGGCCGCCGACTGGTAGTTATGCTGCGTAAACAGGAGCTCCCCGATTCTGTAACTCGCGAGCGAGCTCGCCGGGTTGGCCGCAAGCGCTTTCTGGTACTCGCCGAGCGCCGCGGTCAGGTCGCCCTGGCCGACTAATTGCTGGCCTTTCAGGATCGCGATCCGCACCTGCATATCCGGCGAGCTTTTCAGGATCCAGTTATCCGGGTCCACCTGGATGTGGCGCGGCGCGCCAAAGGTATCGACCACGTACTGCGAGCTTGTGCCTTCGACGTCAACCCGCTTGTTCTCGGTTCGACCTTCGGTTTCTACCCGCAGGTCGATCGGCATATTGAATAAGTCGAGATCCTGGCCGACCGAGCCGATCGTTCGAAAGCCTTTGTCGTTGCCCAGCCGGTACACCGCGTACTTGTCCACAAACTGCGGCGCGCCGGTGCCGTCGAGCCACTCTGAGAAGAACGCCGTCAGCTGCTGCTGCGATTGCGCTTCGGCAAGCGTTTCAAACTGCTGCGTCGTCACACCCTTGTCCGCGTACTGGGTTTGCGCGGCCTTCATAATCTTCAAAAAGTTGTCGTCGCCGACCTCCCAACGAAGCATGTGGTAAATCATCGCGCCTTTGTCGAGGGTCATCGACTGGAACTCCGGCGAAAACACCGGGAGCCGCCCGGCGGTCGCGAGCGGGATAGTGTCATAGGCGAGCGCGGCGGCGGAAACGTCCAACACTGCTCCCTGTAGAGCGGGCTTGCCGTTCAGGTCTTCCAGGAAGAGCAGCTCCGCGTAGCGAGCCATCCCGTTGGTGATCCAGCTGTCGTTCAAGGTCGCCGGGCTGACGGCCGAACCCCACCACTGGTGCGCGAGCGTGTTCGCGAGCAGCCGAAAGTCTGATTTATTCGCCAGACGAGCGCCCGCGATGGCCGCGATCTCCGGGGCCCAAGCGACCGGCACCGTGTCATCCGGCAGCTCAACGATGTTGAACCGCGACGACTCCGCAAGGCCAAAGGTGCTGGTGAAGAACGCGAACTCCCGGTTCGCTGTATCGGCGTACGCCGCCGCCGATGCCTGGTGCGCGGGGGTCGTATACACGCGGATGTTGGGCGAGCCGGCTTCGGTCACCGGCGGCAGGAACTTGCCGATGATCAGCGTTCCCGGAAAGCCCGGTTTGGTCCACGAGAAGTCGAACTCCTGGCCGCCGGGCAGTGCAAAGCCGGAACTGCTCGGCGCGGCGGTTGCTCCCGCAGCGGGACGCGCCGCCCGGCGGGCGCGCGCCGCGGGAGCGCCAGGCGGGGTTATCTTTATACCTGTTCCGGCAGCTGTGCCCGTGCTCTTTGAGGCAGTCGCGTTGCTCGTACCGGCGGCGACGGCCGTGGCTCCCGAGGCCTTTGTTCCCGCGCCCTTGGCGGACGGACGCGCCGGCGGTGCATCGCTCGTGTCATCTTCGCCGGTCACCGCCGTGCCTGCCTTGCGGCGTGCTTCGCTCGCGGTGGTTGGCGCTTCCCCGGCCGCGTCGCCCCGCCGCAGCAGCTGCGGGTCGCCCGGTGCGGCCTGCCCGGCCGGGGCCGCGGCATCCCGATGGGCCTGCTCCGCGCTGACGGTGGTAGCTTTTGCCTCGTCGCCGCGCGTTTCCCCCGAGCCGACCACGGTGTAGCCTGCCGGGACAAACACGTGCATCTCGGCCGTAAACCGGTCCGGCGTGTCGCCCAGCATGGGGATCCAGCGGCCCGCGTATAGCAGGGACGAGATCGGGTTCCCAGGGGCGTCGGTGATTGAGGCCAGCTTGAGCCCCTCGACCGGGCCGCCCTCGGCTCCGGTCAGCGCCCCCTTGTAGCGAAAGGTCCAGGTGTAGCTTTGCCCTGCGACCAGCGGCTGTGGCGGCGTCACGCGCACGGTCGCATTCGCGCCGCGCTCCCCGTTCAGGGCTGCGCCTGAGCTGTCCAGGACTTCGGTAACCTGCAGCGCGCCGTGCAGCTCAAAGCTGGCCGCGTCGCTCGCCTGGTTTGGCGTAAGGTCACCTTCGCCTGCGCGGTCAGGGTGTGTGCGGACGGGTTTACCTGAGCATCGATCACGTACGCCGTTACCTGCAGCGAAGGCGCGGAGTCAGCGGCGGAAAGCGCATATGGAAGGGCAAAAAAAAGAGCAGCAGCGGTGCGAAAAAGCTTCATAGGGCGAGGCTCAAGGGTTGCTCGTTCAGAGTGGTACCGGGTGTAGACACGGAAACGAGGGAAAAGACGTGGTCGGCAACGGTGTCGATCGCGCTCGTCTCCCGCTGAAGTAACTGACGGATGCGCCCGAGCGAGCGCTGCATGGCGGCGCGCTCCGGTGTTTGCCCCATCAAGGGCCGCACTGCCTGCGCTACGGCGGCCGGGGTGAAAGCGGCCTGGATCAGCTCCGGCACCACGCGCTCGCCGGCGATGAGGTTCGCCATAGCCACATGCGGCACCCTTACAAAGCGCTTGGCAATTGCGTAGGAAAGACTCGAAAGCCGGTAGACGACCACAAACGGGTTGCCGATCAGGGCCGCCTCCACCGTTGCCGTTCCGCTCGCCACCACGCTTGCCCGCGCGTGGTGCAGCGTCGCCCGCGCATCGCGGACCAGCCGAACCGGCGGCCCCTCGGCAGGCAGACTTCGCGCGATGGCCGCTTCCTGCGCGGCGGTAAGGGTCGGCGCCAGCGGGACGAGGTACTCGTTCTCCGCCCCCAGCAGGCGTGCCGCTCCCAGCATTCCAGGCAGGTTGAGGGCGATCTCGCGTGGGCGCGAACCCGGCAGCAGCCCTACCCACGGCTTTTGCTCGTCCAATTCATACGTGGAGGCGAACTGCTCTCGCGTCACCGTCGGGGGTGGCAGCTCGGCTAGAGGGTGCCCCACGAAGGTCGCCTCCACCCCGCGCTCGCGATACCACGGCTCCTCAAAGGGAAAAATCACCAGCATGCGATCGACATTGCTGCGAATCTGCGGCAAGCGATGCTTTTTCCACGCCCATACCTGGGGGCTTACAAAAAACACCACGGGAATGCCGAGCTGCTTCGCCCGCCGAGCCAGCCGGAGATTCACATCCGGAAAGTCGATCAGCACCACGACCTCGGGCCGCTCGGTCCTAAGCGCCCGCCGCAGCTTTCGATATTCGCGGTAGATCCGGGGAATGTGCCGCACGATCTCTGTGATGCCCATCACGGCTACGTCTTCGGCGCGGACGACCCGGCGCAGGCCCGCAGCCTCCATGCGCGCGCCGCCCAGCCCGAGAAACTCTACCGCCGGCCCCCCTGCAGGCAGCCGGGCGCGGAGAGCGCTTATCAGCG
>CAXTMW010000009.1:13643-15067 GCA_964245455.1 uncultured Acidobacteriaceae bacterium | reverse complement strand
CGCGTCGCGCCTTCTCGTCGTTGCCCCGGCCGTACTGCTCGCCGCTGGCCTCGCCCGCCGACAAAAAGATGCGCGGCACGGCGGGCTAATCCGTTCCCAGCGCAAGCGCGCCAGAGCCGCGTACCTCGTCGAGCGTCGGCGCGAACGCCTCGTTCAGCGCAGCCGTTTCCTGGTCGCGGTATTGCAGCTGGTAGAGCTTCCAGTACAGGCCGCGCTCGGTGAGCAGCTGCTGGTGGGGCCCCTGCTCGCGCAGCTGGCCCTTGTGCATCACCAGGATGGTGTCGGCGCGCTGTACGGTTGAAAGCCGGTGCGCGATCAGCACCGAGGTGCGCCCGGTTACCATTCGCTCCAGCGCGGAACGCACCCGCAGCTCCGTATCGGTGTCAACCGAAGAGGTCGCCTCGTCCAGGATCAGAATTGCCGGGTCATGCGCCAGCGCGCGCGCAAAGTTGATCAGCTGCTTCTGGCCGGTCGACAGCCCCGCGCCGCGCTCCCGCAGTAGTTCCTGAAAGCCGGCCGGCTGTGCCTCGATAAAGTCCAGCAGATTGACCTCAGCGGCCGCTGCCCGCACGCGCTCCTCGGTGATCTTCGAGCCCATGCGGATATTTGCCTCGATGGTGCCCGAAAACAGGAACGGGTCCTGCAGCACAACGCCGAACCGCGAGCGCAGAGCATGCAGATCCTGCGCGCGCACATCGACGCCGTCGATCAGGACCTGCCCATGCTGCACATCGTAGAAGCGCATCATTAGGCTGATGATGGTGGTTTTGCCGGCGCCGGTGTGGCCCACGATCGCCGCGGTCTCGCCCGCTTCGATCCGGAAGGACACACCCCGCAGGATCCATTCAACATCCCGCATCGCTGCCAGCGCCGCGCCGCCTGCGTGCGCCTGCTCACGCTGCGCGTCCGTCAGCTTTCCGTAGGTAAACCAGACGTCGCGGAACTCGATGGTGCCCGCGCGCGAGCCTGACAGCGAGGCCGGGGTGGGTGAGGCCGGCGAGCCGATTTCGGGCTCTGTGTCGAGCAGCTTGAAGACGCGTTCGCTGGCCGCCATGGCCGCCTGCAGGATGTTGTACTTCTCGCTCAAGTCTTGGATGGGACGGAAGAACCGCTGCGAGTACTGGATAAACGCCGCCAGCACGCCGATCGTGACCGCCCCGCGCAAAACCCCGCTGCCGCCGACCCAGATCACCAGCGCAACCGCTATGGTGCTCAGCAGCTCCACGGCCGGGTAGTAGAGCGCATAGGCCAAGATCGAGTCTTTGAATGCCTGCTTATGCTGGTCGTTGATCGCGGAAAAGTCTTGAAACGCGCGCTCCTGCCGGTTAAACAGCTGCACCAGCGGCATCCCGCTGATGTGCTCCTGCGTGTAGGCGTTGATGCGTGCCACCGCCGCGCGAATCCTGCGGTACGACTCGCGCACG
>CAXTMW010000009.1:0-13633 GCA_964245455.1 uncultured Acidobacteriaceae bacterium | reverse complement strand
CTTGCGGAAGACTCGCGTGATGACGAAAATTAACGGCAGGACCGAGAAGGTCAGCAGCGCCAGCCACCAGCTCATCGAGAGCATGACGGCCACGATGCCGATCAGCACGAAGACGTCTTCGAAGATCGCGAAGATGCCCGAGGTAAACAGCTCATTGAGCGCGTCAACGTCGCTGGTGAGCCGGGTGACGAGGCGGCCTACCGGGTTTTTGTCGAAGAAGCCGATGTGCATGCGCTGCATGTGGCCGAAGATCTGTCGGCGCATGTCAAACATTACCTTCTGGCCCATCCACTGCAGCAGGTAGGTCTGCATGAACTCAAGCAGGTAGCCGAGAAGCAGCGCGCCGAAGTAGACCCCGGCCAGCTGGGAGATACCGCGGGCCGCGTGGGGGCTCAGGTAGCGAGACAGCAAGGAGTGTTTGGTGGCTGCCTGTCCTTGTAGGGTTAGATCGTGCGGCGTCAGATACAGGTCCAGCGCTACCTTAAATAAGTACGGACCTAGAACGTCGACGCCTGCCTTGAGCAGGATCGCGACCAGCGACACCGCGGCAATCGCCTTGTAAGGGCGCAGATACGTGAGAAGCCGCCGCATCAGGCGTCCGTCGTAGGCCTTGCCGACTACGTCATCGTCTTGCTGTTGCTGAGCCTGTTGCTGGGCGGCATCTGCCATGGGGTGTCTCCATTCTAGCGACCCGGCTGAAGACCTGCTTCAGCGGATCGGTCAAAATAGTGACTGGAGGCTGTTGAGCGCCCATGCCGGAACAGCTTGCACCTGCGCTTCCCGATTCAGGTTCCGACCCAGCTCCCCGGTGTGCGCGACCTCGCTCAGGAAGTTTTCGTGCAGACGCCCCAACAATGCTCTCTTCACAAAATGGGGTCATCCTGAGCGAAGCGAAGGATTTGCTTCTGCCTCACTCACCGGATCCCGCCCCGCTCGGCCTCTACATCTCCGTCCCGTTCTGCCGCGCCAAGTGCACGTTCTGCAATTTCGCCTCCGGCGTGTCCCCGCTCAGCGCCATGCCGGCCTACGTCCGCGCGCTCACCGCGCAGCTTCGCTCGGCGCGCGCCTGGGCGACTGCCCGCGGCCTTCTGCTGCCCGACCGGATCGACACCATCTACTTCGGCGGCGGCACCCCGTCGCTGCTCCCACCCGCGCTCCTTACGGAGCTTATCGGCAGTATCCGGCAGGAGTTCAATGTCCTTCCGGGCTCGGAGATCACCCTGGAAGCGGCGCCGCTTCAACTTGAGGCCGCTACGCTCGAAGCCGCCCTCCGCGCCGGCGTCAACCGCGTCTCCTTCGGCGTGCAGTCCTTTGTCGACGGAGAAGCGCGCGCCGTCGCTCGCACCCATTCCGGGGCTGAGGCCCTGGCGGAGATCGAGCGGGTCCGCGCCGCGGGCGTGCCGCATATCTCGGCTGACCTGATCGCCGGCCTTCCGGGTCAGACGGGCGCAAGCTGGACGCGCTCAATCGAGATGCTCGCCGCGGCACCGCTCGACCACGCGAGCGTTTACATGTTCGAGCTCGATGAAGACTCGCGCCTCGGGGCCGAATCGCTTCGCGGCGGCGTCCGTTACGGCGCGCGGCTGCTGCCGTCGGACGATGCCGTCGCCGACTGGTACCTCCAGGCCTGCGAGCGCCTTGCGGGGGCCGGCCTCCGGCAGTACGAGATCTCAAACTTTGCTCGCCGCACCGGGGAACACGACGGCCGTTCCCGACATAACGAGCGCTACTGGCTCCGACGCCCCTATCTCGGCCTCGGCGTCGATGCCCACTGCATGCTCCGCGCGCACTCCGGCCGGGGCTCACGCTTTTCAGTGTCCGACGAGCTATCAGGTTTTCTTCAAGGGGCCACCTGGTCCGAGCCCAGCCTGTTGACCGCGACTGACGAGCTCGAGGAGTGCTGGTTCCTGGGCCTGCGCCGCACATCCGGTGTTTCGGTCGCCTCGCTTGAAGCCGGCTTCGGCGCGGAAGCCGTTCTCCCCTATCGTCTCGCGGCAGACGAGCTTGTCACCGACGGCCTTCTCCGCCGCCCCGACCTCGACACCCTGGCTCTGACTCCCCGCGGACGTTTGCTCTCGAATGAAGTATTTGGGGCACTCCTTGACGTCGCGTCGAACTGAGCCGGCAAGACCGTGAGGCAAGGTCCAAGGTAATCCGACAGGAAACTCGCGCGATTCCCCTGCTGCCCGCCCCGCCGCAGATCATAGATAATGGAGCCACACATGGCTACGGACACCCTCCCAGCAGCTTCCATCCCGACCGCTCTCGAAGCCCCCGTGACAACCATCGACCTGCGCTCGGACACGGTCACGCGCCCGACCGCGCGCATGCGCGCCGCCATGGCCGAGGCCGAGGTCGGCGACGATGTGTACGGCGAGGACCCCACAATCAACGCGCTGGAAGCCCGTGCAGCTGAGATCTTTGGGCGCGAGGCCGCGCTTTTCGTCCCGACCGGCACCATGGGCAACCAGATCGCTATCCGGCTCCATACGACGCACGGTCAGGAGGTCCTCTGCGAGGCACGCGCCCATCTGGTCGACTGGGAAATGGCCATGGTCGCCGCGTTTTCCGGCTGCCAGCTCCGCACCGTGTACGCGGAAGACGGCGTGTTTCGCTGGGAGCACATTCGCACCCTTCTTGGGCCGAAGATCTATTATCGGCAGCAACCCGGCTTAATTTCACTCGAAAACACCCACAACATGGCAGGCGGCATCGTGACGCCGCTGACAGTTTTTGAGGAGATCTGGGCGGGTGCCCGTGAAGCCGGCCTGCCGGTTCACCTGGACGGCGCGCGCGTCTTCCACGCCGCCACGCACCTCGGTATCTCCGTCCGCGAGCTCACCTCGGGCTTTGATTCGGTGATGTTCTGCCTGTCAAAGGGCCTGTGCGCCCCGGTCGGTTCCGTCCTCCTCGGCTCGGCGGAGTTTATCGGGAAAGCCCGCTCGGTGCGGAAAGCGCTCGGCGGGGGTATGCGCCAGGCCGGGATTTTGGCCGCTGCCGGCTTGATCGCGCTTGACGAAATGCCCGCTCGCCTCCATGAGGATCACGAAAATGCGCGCGTGCTTGCCGAGCGCCTCGCCGCCCTACCTGAGGTATCACTCGACCTGCACTCGGTGCAAAGCAACATCGTCATCTTCCACTTGCGCGGCAAGGGGGATGCAAATGCGCTTGTCCGGACGCTGAAAAGCCGAGGCGTGCTTGCGGGCGCGGTCGGGCCTCATGCGGTTCGTTTCGTCACACACCATGATGTGGACCGCGCCGCGTGCGCTCATGCCGCGCGCATCACCGCCGAGGTGCTGTCGAGCCCGGGGCTGTAGCGGTTTTCACAGGACGCTGGGCGCTGTTGCGCCTTGATCGGACAACGCCGGAGAAGGCGCACCCCGCTGCTCGGTCGCATCCAACAGCCGAACGAACCACACCGAAATGGAGCACCGCAAGGGAGCACTACCGATGGCACTTCGCACTCTCGAGATCCAGAAGCAGGGAGAGACCTACGTCATCTCCGAGCAGGCCGGCTCCAACTACCGCAAGGACGCCGCCACGTATGAGTCGCCCAGCCTGGAAGACGCGGCAAGCTGGCTGCGCCGGCAGGGCGGCGCGCCCGACCACGTCGACAAAGCTCTTTCGGACGCCTCCGGCGGGGATCGCGTGTTCCTCGAAATGGTCGGCAACTACGATGAGGCAGAAGGCTTTCCGAAACTGGACTAATTGGGGCGCGCGGTGCGGGGCCGTGGGGTGTTCACAGGGTAAAATTATTCTCATGCCCAAGTACTCCATCGTCGTGCCTTTCCACAACGAAGAAGAAAATGTCACCGCCCTCTACGACCGGCTGAAAGCCGTTATGGAGCAGGTCGGCGACTCCTTTGAACTGGTCCTGGTCGACGATGGTTCCTCGGACCGCTCCTACAAGCTTCTTGAGGAGATCGCCGCGGTGGACAGCCGCGTGCTGGTCATCAAATTGCGGCGCAACTTTGGGCAAACTTCAGCGCTCGCTGCCGGCTTCGACCATGCGCAGGGCGATTACATCCTTGCCATGGATGGGGACCTCCAGCACGACCCGGATGAAATCCCGAACTTTCTCGAGAAGCTTGAGGAGGGGTACGACGTCGTTTCCGGCTGGCGAAAGGAGCGCATCGATAACTTTGTCCTGCGCCGCTTTCCGTCCCGCATCGCGAACTGGCTCATGGCCCGGCTTTCCGGGGTGGACATCCATGATTTCGGCACCACTTTCAAAGCCTACCGCCGCGAGGTCATCCACGCGGTGCCGCTGTACGGCGAGATGCACCGCTTCATTCCCGCGCTTGCAAGCTGGTATGGCGCGTCGATCTGCGAGATCCCAATCAGGAACGTGAACCGGGAGCGGGGCAAAAGCCACTACGGTATCGGCCGCACTTTCCGAGTCTTTTTTGACCTGCTCACTATTCGCTTTCTGCTGAAGTACATGACGCGCCCCCTGCACTTTTTCGGGCCGATCGGCGCATTGTCGATGCTGGGCGGCTCGGTCGCGGCGATCGTCCTTGTGCTGCTCAAGCTGTTCACGCGCGAAAACGTGATGGACGAGCACGGGCCGCTGATCGTTGTTGCCGGCATCCTGATTCTGGCCGGCATCCAGCTGCTCGCGATCGGCCTGCTGGGCGAGCTCCAGGTGCGCCACTACCACCATGCCGGCCAGCGCAGCCCCTATGCCATCGATCGGCTGGTGCGGCTCCGCTCGCCCGAGGAGCCGAGCCTGCTGCGCGAAAGCTGAGCGTACCCGCCGTTCAGGTTCCGAGTCGCACGCAGCCTACCGGCATCCAAACGGCAGCCATGCCGCTTTCCCTGCTCGTCTCGCTCATCTTCGCGCTCGGTATTTTGAACGGCCTGCGGACGCTCACCCCAGCGGCAGTTCTCTGCTGGGGCGCGCACCTTGGCTGGTACTCGCTCGCGCACACACCTTTTTTCTTCCTCTCCCATCCCATTTCCGTTTTCGTCTTCTCCTTGCTTGCCGTCGGCGAGTGGATCGGCGACAAACTCCCGAAGACCCCGGCGCGCACAGAGCCATTTCCGCTTGCCGCCCGAATGTTTTTCGCCGCCGCATGCGGCGGCGTGCTGGCAACGCTCGGCGGCGTTACTAATGGTCCCGTCGGCTCCAGCCATGGGAACCAAAGTGCTTTTATCGTCGGCATCCTCGCCGGCGGGCTTGGTGCCTTTCTCGGCACCTACGGCGGATTTCTCATTCGCCGCATGCTTACCGGGCAGGCCGGGCTGCCTGACCTTCCGGTGGCGCTGGCGGAAGACGCGCTCACGGTCGGCGGGGCACTGTTCGTGGTTTCGCGGTTCTAAACCGGTCAACGCCCCCCATTCGACGGGGGAACGAACGCGCCTATAGCAGGCGGCATCTACCTAGCCGTATGTCGACGGATCAGCTTAAAGCCAGCGCACTTCAGCTCGGTTTCCTCACCGGTGCCCGCTCGTTCACGCCCACTGCCGCCCTGTGTTGGGGTTCGCATCTCGGCTGGTTCTCACTCAAGAGCACTCCGTTTGCCGTCGTGGGCGGGACCGCCGCGCTCAGCTTCGCATCGCTGCTGGCCGCGGGGGAGCTCATCGGCGACAAGCTCCCGAACACCCCTGCGCGCACAGCCGCGCTGCCGCTGATCGGGCGAATGGCTCTCGGCGCGACTGCCGGCGCGGTACTTACGTTTGCCGCGAGCCGCCCGCGCGGCGAGCCGCAAACAGGCAGTGGGACGAGCGGAGACCTGCCATTGGCCGTTCTTCTGGGCGCGGTTGGTGCGCTGCTGGGCACCTTCGCAACGTTCTACGCCCGGCGTGCCCTGACCGAACAGGCGGGTCTACCCGATCTACCGGTTGCCTTGCTGGAAGATGGTCTGGTCGTTGCGGGCGCGTGCAAGATCGCGTCCCGTTTCCGGTCCCGCCCCGGCATCGGTACTGGCGTCGGCACCGGCACCCCAGAGGAGCGCGCCCATGCCTGAACCTACAGTCACCCCGGTCGACATCCTCATCATCGGGTCCGGCCAGGCCGGGAACCCGCTCGCCTCCGCGTTCGCCGCCAAGGGCAAACGCGTGGTCGTTGTTGAAAGCAAACACGTCGGCGGCACCTGTGTGAATGAGGGCTGCACGCCTACGAAAACCATGATCGCCTCCGCGAAAGTTGCCGCGCAGGCTCGCCGGGGAGCTGAGTACGGGGTCCACACTGGCGGGGTACGCGTGGACATGCGCAAGGTGCGCGAGCGCAAGCGCCACGTTGTGGACGTTTGGCGCTCCGGCAGCGAAAAAAGGCTGGAAGCCGCTGAGAACATCGAGCTGATCATGGGCCTGGGCCGCTTCGTGCCCTCGCAGCAGCATCGCAAAACGGTCGAGGTCGCGCTGAATGGTACTGGAGGCCCAGGCGGCACGCGCTTGTGTGCGGCGCCTGTGATCGTCCTTAATACCGGCCTGCGCTCGCTGGTGCCGCCCGGCCTGGGGCTGGAGCACGTTCCTTACTTCGATAACGAGAGCATCATGGAGCTCGACGAGGTACCCGGACATCTCGTGATCCTGGGAGGCAGCTACATCGCAGTGGAGTTCGCCCAGATGTTTCGCCGCTTCGGCGCTGAGGTCACCATCGTCAGCCACGGCCCGCAGCTGCTGCCGCGCGAAGACACTGATATTGCTGCGTGCCTGCTCCAAATCTTCAAGCAGGACGGCATCGAGATTTTGCTGAACGGAAAGGCCACCGGCGCCGCGAAGACAGCCGATGGCGTCAGCCTGACCATGGCAGTCGAAGGTGCGCCGGACCGCACCATCTCCGGCACGCACCTGCTGCTCGCCGCCGGGCGCATCCCCAATACCGACAGGCTGAACCTGCAGGCCGCGGGCCTCCAAGCCGACGAGCACGGCTTTTTAGAGGTGAATGAGCGGCTGGAAACCGCCGTACCCGGCAGCTACGCAGTCGGCGACATCAAGGGCGGACCCGCATTTACCCACATCGCCTACGACGATTACCGCATCCTCGCCGCGAACCTGCTGGAAGGCGGGAGCCGCACGACAAAGGACCGCGCGGTCCCGTACACCGTGTTCACCGACCCCGAGCTCGGCCGCATCGGCATGACGGAAGGGGAAGCGCTGGCGGCCGGCCATCGCATCCGTGTTGCCGCCATGCCCGCCGGCTCCATTGCGCGCGCGTTTGAAACCGGCGACGATCGGGGTTTGATCAAAGCCGTCGTAGACCGGGACACGGAGCAGATTCTCGGCGCGGCCATGCTCGCCGGCGAGGGCGGGGAACTGGCTGCGATCGTGCAGACCGCCATGATGGGAAAGCTGCCGTACACCGTGCTTCGCGATGCCGTGTGGGCTCACCCCACCTGGGCCGAATCGCTGAACACGCTGTTTCAAAAATTTGAAGACTGACCCTGTACCGTCGAGGGCAGCCGCGGGCGGAGCCTTTTCAAGCGCCTAGGAAACGCCTGCGCTTCCCGGCTTGCGGAGACCGGCCGCCTAACCCTGACAACTTGCCGGCTCCTTCGTTCATCTCCCTTTCTGGACGCCGCCTGGGGAAGCATCACCGGCCGGCACAAGACAGGGAGCCGGATGGCAGGCGGAAAAAAAGCACTACCAAAGCCCGAGCACGGGCAAATGCGAGTCGCAATCGAGCACGTGGTCCCGGAGATCGATGGGGGGCGCTTCCCAGCCAAGCGTGTTGTCGGGGAGGTTGTGATCGTGGAAGCCGACATCTTCGGCGACGGCCACGACCACGTGGAAGCCCGCCTGCTGGTGCGCATGCCGGGAGACAAGAGCTGGACCCCCACACCGCTGCGTCCGCTCAGCAACGACCGCTGGCAGGCCAGCTTCCCGGTCGCTGCCCCTGGGACCTACGAGTACCGCATTGCCGCGTCTATCGACCATTTCGACACCTGGCAAAGCGACTTCGGGAAGAAGCTGAATGCGGGCCAGGATGTTGCGCTGGAGCTCCAGACCGGGGCGCTTTTGCTGGAGGAAGCCGCGGATCGGGCGAAAGGAAAGGACGCAAAGGCGCTTGCCGCGGCGGCGAAGCTGCTCAAAGAGAACGGCGACGCTTTGTCCGCGCTGGAACAGCGGGGCGAGGCGCAGGGCCGGCGTGTCGGCTATGCCGCCCCCGCGCTCTCGCCCGAGCTGCTCGCTGTGACTTCCCGCTATCCCAACACCGAACGGCAAACCGAGTACCCCGCCGACGGTGCCGCCCTCGTGGTGGAAGTGGACCGGGTGCAGGCCCGCTACAGCACCTGGTACGAGCTTTTTCCTCGATCGCAGGGGCCCGACGCAGCCACGCACGGGACCTTTCGCGATGTGGAAGGGAAGCTGCCGTACCTGCAACAGCTTGGCTTTGACGTGTTGTACATGCCGCCCATTCACCCTATCGGCCGCTCGTTTCGCAAGGGCAGGAACAACGCCGTTACCGCGGGCCCTGAAGACGTGGGCTCGCCCTGGGCGATCGGCGCAGCCGAGGGCGGGCACACCGCGATCCTGCCCGAGCTCGGCACGCTCGACGACTTCCGCCACCTGCGGCAGGCCGCGGGCGAGCACGGCATGGAGCTCGCGCTCGACATTGCGTTCCAGTGCGCGCCCGACCATCCCTGGGTCACGGAGCACCCGAGCTGGTTCAAGCACCGAGCCGATGGCTCCATCCAGTACGCTGAAAACCCGCCTAAAAAGTACCAGGACATTTACCCGCTCGACTTTGAGTCTGCGGACTGGGAAGGCTTGTGGGACGCGCTCGCCGATGTGTTTCTCTACTGGGCCGGCGAGGGTGTGCGCATTTTCCGCGTCGATAACCCGCACACCAAAGCTTTCGGATTCTGGCAGTGGTGTATCGCCGAGGTCAAGCGCCAGTACCCGGACGCACTGTTCCTCGCTGAAGCCTTTACCCGCCCCCGCGTCATGGAGCAGCTGGCAAAGCTCGGCTTTTCGCAAAGCTATACCTACTTCTGCTGGCGCACGACCAAGGCCGAGCTGGAGCAGTACGGGACCGAACTGACGCAAACCGAGCCGTATCAATACTTCCGGCCGAACTTTTGGCCGAATACCCCGGATATCAACCCGTTCAACCTCCAGACCGGCGGGCAGGCGTCGTTCGCGCTGCGCCTGGTCCTGGCCGCGACCATGAACTCTTCCTACGGCATCTATGGCGGCGTGTACGAAAACCTTGTGGACGCACCGTTCCGCGCCGGTGGTGAAGAGTACCTTGATTCAGAGAAGTATGAGATCAAGCACTGGCCGCTCTCGCTTGAGAACCCCATCGCGCAGCTGCTCGCCACGGTGAACAAGGCTCGGCGCGCGCACCCGGCATTGCAGACCTTCGACCAGTCGCTGCGCTTCCACTCCACCGACAACCCGCAGCTGATTGCTTACTCGAAACGCTCGCTCGACGGAGCGGACGTCGTCCTCACGGTTGTGAACCTCGACCCTCTGAATCGTCAGTACGGCTGGCTGTATCTGGATACCGCGCAGCTCGGCCTCACCGACGAGTCCGTCTACACCTGCGAGGACCTGCTTTCCGGTGCGGCCTACACCTGGCGTGGCCCTTCGAACTTCGTCGCGCTCGACCCATTGGTGCAGCCGGCCCATGTTTTTGTCGTGTGCGGCCCGGAAGGTGCATGATCTTCTAAGAGCAGGAAGGGAACGCCCCATGCACGATGAGTTTCAGATCGGCACGATTGCTGTGATCCTGTTCGGGATCATGCTGAGCCGCTATGACACAAGCAGCCTGCGCAAGGAGATGCGATAGGAGATGAGTGACCTGCGGAACGAAATGCGTAAAGACATGGGCGACCTGTGTACAGAGATGGGCGGCCGCATGGAGGCCCTCAGAACGGACGTTCATCGCAGCACGGCGCTCGTCACCGAGATGCTCTTTCAGCATGCAGAGCGGATCACCAAGCTCGAGAACAAATAGGCGCAGCGCTGCTGCCCTAGCCGCACCAACACACACCCGCAGGAGACCCAATTGAAGCAGCAGGGCAGCGCAGCCGATCCACTCTGGTACAAAGACGCCATCATCTATGAGCTCCACGTCCGCGCGTTTGCGGACTCAAACAATGACGGCATCGGTGATTTTCCCGGCCTGCTTTCAAAGCTTGACTACCTGCAGGACCTTGGCGTCACCTGCCTGTGGCTTTTGCCGTTTTTTCCATCGCCCCTGCGCTATGACGGCTACGACATCTCCGATTATCTCTCGGTGAACCCGAGCTACGGCACTGTTGACGACTTCAAGAAGTTTCTCCACGCCGCGCACGACCGCGGCATGCAGGTCATGGTTGAGCTCGTCATCAATCACACGTCCGACCAGCACCCCTGGTTCCAGGCCGCGCGTACCTCGCCCCCGGGCTCGCCCGAGCGCGCTATGTACGTCTGGTCCGAGACAGACGAGCTGTACAAGGACGCTCGCATCATCTTCACTGACACCGAGAAGTCCAACTGGACCTGGGACTCGGTCGCGAATGCCTACTACTGGCACCGTTTTTTCTCGCACCAGCCTGACCTCAACTTCGACAACCCCCGGGTGGTGGAGGAGGTCATCGACATCATGCGGTTCTGGCTTGACATGGGCGTGGACGGCCTTCGGATGGACGCGATCCCGTACCTGATCGAGCGCGACGGGACCAATTGCGAGAATTTGCCGGAAACCCACGCCGCCATTAAGGCGATCCGTAAGGCGATCGACGACGGCTATGAGGGCCGCCTCATTCTGGCGGAAGCCAACCAGTGGCCGGAAGACGTGCGCCCCTACTTCGGCGAGGGCGACGAGTGCCACATGGCCTTCCATTTTCCGCTGATGCCGCGCATCTACATGGCGCTCCGCCAGGAGGACCGGCTGCCGATCACGGATATCATGGCGCAGACCCCGGGCATCCCGGAGTCCTGCCAATGGGGCATCTTTCTGCGCAACCACGACGAGCTGACGCTTGAAATGGTGTCCGACGAAGAGCGCGACTACATGTACCTGGCCTACTCGGCCGACCCGCGCATGAGGATCAATATCGGCATTCGCCGCCGCCTTGCGCCGCTGCTCGACAACAATCGCCGCCGCATCGAGCTGCTCAACTCGCTCCTGTTTTCCTTTCCCGGCACGCCCATTCTTTACTACGGCGACGAGATCGGTATGGGTGACAACATCTATTTGGGCGACCGCAACGGGGTCCGCACCCCGATGCAGTGGTCCGGCGATCGCAACGCCGGTTTTTCCCGCGCCAGCCCCGCCAAGCTGTTCTCACCGGTCATCATGGACCCGGTCTGGGGCTACGAGGCCATCAACGTCGAGGCTCAGCAATCCGACCCCTCCAGCCTGCTGAGCTGGATGCGCAACATGATTTCGCTGCGCAAGCTCTTCCAGGTCTTCGGCCGCGGCACCCTGCGCTTTTTGCACCCGGACAATCGCAAGGTACTGGCCTACGTCCGCGAGGATGAGCACCAGACCATCCTGTGCGTTGCCAACCTGTCGCGCTTTGCGCAGCCGGTCACGCTGGACCTGGCCGAGTTTGAAGGCATGACGCCTGTCGAGATGCTGGGCTATGTCGAGTTCCCGGC
The DNA here is from genome assembly GCA_964245455.1 of uncultured Acidobacteriaceae bacterium. Classification (GTDB taxonomy): domain Bacteria; phylum Acidobacteriota; class Terriglobia; order Terriglobales; family Acidobacteriaceae; genus EB88. The sequence goes on along the minus strand of CAXTMW010000009.1, from coordinate 2,095 downwards.
GATCTCGAAAGCCCCGTACCATGTCACTCTCGGCTCCTACGGCTTTTTCTGGCTTGAGCTGCAAACCTCGCCGGACCGGGCCGAGCTTGACTCCGCCGCCAGCCCCGAGTCGGAAGCGCGGCTTTCGCTGCGCCAGCAGCACGATTGGGAAAGCGTTTTCGCCGTCAACGCGCAGCCGCACGCGATCGGCGGATCACTGTTCACCCACCGTCTGCTGCCCGACTACCTGCCGCGCCAGCGCTGGTTCGGGTCAAAAAGCCGCACCATAGTGTCCACCGCCATTATGGACTGGAGTCCCGTCCAGGCCGCCTCCAGCGCGGGCAAGATCGGCGATGGGAAGGCCTCCATCGCGCTGGCCATCGTTGAGGTCAACTACTCGGAAGGCGAGCCCGAGATTTACCTTCTGCCTCTCACGCTCCTCTTCGGCGAAGCCGCGGTCACCTTCCGCGAGGCCACGCCGAACGCGATTGTCGGCTCGGTTCTCGCTCCCAACGGAGCCGGCATCCTTGCCGATGCCATGTACACCGACGAGGCCGCTTCCGCGCTGCTCGACCTGATCGCGCACGCAGGCGAGCTGCCGATGCGCTCCGGCGCGCTCCGCGGTGAGCCGTCGAGCGTTTTCGCCGGTCTGCGCGGCGACCTTGCTTCCGCCCTGCCGCCTCGGCGCTCTTCGGCAGAGCAAAGCAACACCTCCATCTTTTTCGGCGATCGCCTCATCATGAAGCTCTTCCGCCGCCTTCAGTTTGGACCCAACCCGGACGTGGAGATCGGCCGGTACATCACCGAGCACTCGGCTTTCCGCAACATAGCGCCGTTCGGCGGTTCGATCGACTACACTGCTGCTTCCGTAACCGATAGCGCCCCAGCGCAGGCCGAGCGGGACGGCGCGCAGCAGACAGCTACCATTGCCATGCTGCAGGGCCTGGTGCAGAATGAGGGCGACGGCTGGCAGTGGACCCTCGAAGAACTCGGCCGCTACTACGAAGGCCGAGTTGCCGCGCAGTTTCCGGCGGAGCAGCTTCCGAAGTCCGGGGCAGCCATTGATTCCGCCGGCCCGGCCATGCTGCAGGCTCGCGACGCGGCCGGCATCTACCTCGACGCGGCCTGCACGCTGGGCCGCCGCACCGCGGAAATGCACCTTGCTCTCGCTCAGCCTTCGAACGACCCTGCGTTCGGTCCCGAAACCATGACGGCCGAGGACCTGCGCACACTGGAGAAAAACCTTCACGCGCACGGCTCTCATGCTTTTGAGGTACTACGCGGCTCCATCGGCAAGCTCGGAGAGGGAAGTGAAGCCGCGGTCGAGCTCGCCGGCCTCCTTCTAAGCCGCCGCCGCGCGATCCTTTCCAAGTTCTCCGCTTTGTCGACGGTCGGCGCGGGCGCGCAGCGCACGCGCGTTCACGGCGACTACCATCTCGGCCAGACGCTTCGTGCCAAAGGCGACTTCGTCCTGCTTGACTTCGAAGGCGAACCTGCCCGCTCGCTGGAAGAACGGCGCGCCCGCCAGTCGCCTATGAAGGATGTCGCGGGCATGCTCCGCTCGTTCTCGTATGCGGCTTATGCCGCACTGTCCCGCTTCACGCAGCGCCGCCCGCAGGATTATGAGCAGCTCGAGCCCTGGGCTCGCCTGTGGGAGGCTGCTGTATCCGCGGAGTTTCTCGCGTCCTATCGCAGTGCGATCGGCTCGAGCGGCATTGTCCCGGCCGGCGATGAGGCCTTTACGCAGCTTCTGGACGTGTACCTGCTCGACAAAGCTTTGTACGAACTTGTCTACGAACTCAATAACCGCCCCACCTGGGTTCGCATCCCCTTGTCCGGCATTTTGCAACTCTCACGCGGCCCCGTAGCATGGGGGCTGGAGTAATCCGGAAGTATGTCCGAAATGGAATCCCAGATGGAAACAGAGCCCGAGCTCGCCACCCTCACCGCACCCGCCATACCTGCTGTCACCCTTCTCGCCGGGATCAGCGGTCTTGTGGACCCTCAGCTGCTTCGTGAGCGTGCCCTCGCGCTGGCCCACGCCGGCGTCCCGGCAGGCGCGCGCCTCACGCTTGCGTATCCCGGTTCTGATACAAATCGCACCCCGCTCTCCGAC
>CAXTMW010000008.1:30184-41736 GCA_964245455.1 uncultured Acidobacteriaceae bacterium | reverse complement strand
CATCAGAGCGCCGCCTTTCCTGATAGGACCATCTAGGTTGCCTCGAACCTTGCCTCAGCTGGCGGGCAGCTTGAGCAGGGAAGCGATGGCGGCCTGGTACGGATCATCCGGCACCGGGTGAAAGTCGCTGGATACTTCGTTTGTGTCGATGTGCAGGGCCTTCACCAGCAGGATCTTGCCGGAAAGGTGAAGCTCTTCGCGCGTGGTTTCCCAGTGGTGGTCGCCGACGTCGCGCTGTTCCACTAGGATGGTGCCGCCTTTGAACAAACGCCCGACCACGCCCCACCCAAAATCCACGTCGGAGATCAGGTGGGCGTCGAGTTTGGCAATGCGCTGCTCGGCCTGGTCGATCCATAGCTCGCCGGTCATGCCGTGGTACACCTCTGCCTCACGATCGGGCGGCTGGAACTTGGGGTTGGGCTCAAAGCGAAGGCGATAGCACTGCCCGCTGGGTCCCTTGACGACCCCAAGGTAGGTGTAGACAAACGCATCCGGCAGCAGACGAATCATCTCGTTGGAGCGCTCACCATCCGCTTGATCCTTCTTGTGTTTGCGCTCCACCTCATCCGGATGATCGCGCAGCTGTTCGAGGCGCGCCCGTTCCTTGGCATCCGCCTCGGCGTCGAGCGGCTTACCGTTGAGCTCGAGCAAACGGTTCATATCGCCCATGGGCGTTTCAAAGACGACCTTGGTCGTGTCTTTGCCATCGTTCACCGCGTGCATGCGATAGCGGTAGGGGTGCCCCGGCCCGGAGCTGTGCAGCTCATTGTAGGAGGCATCGCGGACCAGTTTGATCGGGTCTGGAGCCGTGCTTTCCTGTGCGTAACAGGCGGCGGTCACCAGGCAAACCGCACAAAGAGCAGCAAACAGCAGGCGCAGGCGGGCCGGCAATGAAGCTTGGGAATGGGCGACGGGCAGGACTGAGCGGCTTCTCATGAGTATCCGAACTTCACACGAAACAGTGCGTTAGACGCAAGGAATCGCAAGTCGTTTCCCTTACGTTCAGTCCGATGCTCGTTACCGGTGGCATACGCCTGCACAGGCGGCGGTTGCTGCGCGGTTTTTCAGCATATACAGTGAAGAGGAGGCGATCTGCGATATCGCGGGACGCCCCCGAAGTCGTGCTAGCAGTGAAGGAGATGTGCGAATGGCAGTGGTGGAAGGTGTAAGCGCGAGCATCGGCAAAAGTGTGCAGGTGCGCGGCGAAGTGCGGGGCAGTGAGGATCTGATCGTGGAAGGGTTTGTGGAAGGAACGATCACCCTGTCCGAAAGCCGCTTGACCATTGGCGCCCATGCCAAGGTGCAGGCCGATGTGGCCGCGCGCGACGTGATCGTGATCGGGCAGCTGAACGGAAACATCACGGCTTCCGGGCGGGTCGAGCTGCGCTCGGGTGCCGCCCTGACCGGCGACATTCAAGCTTCGCGCCTTTCCATTGAGGAAAATGCCTCGTTCTCCGGCAAGGTAGACCTGGTGCAGAGTGCCGCCGGCGTTGCAGGCCAGGCTGCGGCGCAGGCCAGCGCGCCGACCCCGGTGCACTCGCTCTAATACGCCTATAGGTTCGCCCAACTGCGGCGAACCTGTAGGCCTTCCGGTCCTTCTTTGTGAGGCGCACCCGTGCTCAGCAGCTTGTTTTCCAGGCGCGACGATCGAAAGGGCAAGAGCCCCACGCTGCTCTCCGGGCCGCGCGTGCCCCGGCACTCGAGTGCCTGGGCTGCTTTGCGGAAGCATCTGGCGGCCGAGCCGAACCTGCGCGTTCTGGATGTCGGGCCCACCTCGCCGGCCAACGTGAATTACCTGACGCAGGCCGGGCACGGTGTGTGGATGGCGGATCTTGCGACCGAGGCCCTTAAGGGAAACTGGGAGATACCGCCCACTGAACCCGGCGAAAAGCCCGGCTTTGATACAGGCGCTTTTTTTGTCCACAACATGGACTTCGGCGGCCGCGAATTCGACATTGTTTTGCTGTGGACCGCGCTCGACTACATCCCGGAAGCGCTGGTGCAGCCCCTGATCCAGGAACTGCACCGCGCGATGCGCCCCGGCGGCCGGCTCCTCGCGATCTTCCACACTAAGCTGACCGGACCGAACACGGAGTACTACCGCTACCACCTGACTGAATCCGATTCGGTCGAAATGCAGGAAACCGAGAAGTTTCCGGTGCGGCGCGTGTACACCAACCGCAATATCGAAAAGCTGTTTGCGTCGTTCAGCAATACGCGGTCTTTCCTCGCCAAAGACAATCTGTACGAGGTCCTGATTACCCGCTAGAGGCTCAGGCGCTGGCGCGCATTTCGGTTTCGGGCCAGAGGGACGACTGCGCCGGTGCTTTCCTGGCGGGCGAGGCGACAGCCGGCTCCGGCTCACGGGTCAGGATGGCATCCAGACTTCGATGGACAAGCCCATGCCGCCGAGCTGTCGCGGCCACAAGCGCGCGAATGCGGGTTGCATACGCCGGGCCGACAAACGCGTCCTCCCGGTAGCGCTCGCGGTAGCTGGCCGCCAGCTTCGGGAACTCGTCCTCGATGAACTGGAAAAAGGTCGCGCGCGAGCAGGACTTCAGGAACAGCGGCTCGGCCGAGAAAAAGCTCGCACCCGCTTCGGCGGCGCGCTTGGCGACAAGATTTAACGCGGGACCATTGTCGGTGATGCCGGGCAGCAGCGGCGAGCACAGGACGCCGGTCGTGAGTCCCGCGGCCCGGAGCCGCTCGACCGTGCGGAAGCGCAGATCGGGCCTCGGTGCCCGCGGCTCCAGCTTGCGGGCGAGCGCGGCATCGGTGGTCGTGATGGTGATGTGCAGCGTAAGCGTATTGCGCGATGCGATGGCGGTCAGCAGGTGGAGGTCGCGCTCAATCAGCGTGGACTTAGTAACAAGCCCGATGCGTAGCCCTCTCTGGCGCGACAGCACCTCCAGCACCGAGCGTGTTATCTCGGCGGTGCGCTCGATCGGCTGGTAGGGGTCGGTCGCGGTACCGATCGCTATTTCTTCCGCTGGATCGAAGCCGCGCAGCTCTTGCTCAAGCAGCCAATCCAGGTTTTGCTTGATGTAAATCTCACGCTCAAACGCGGCTGGATCGCTGAAGTTAAGAAACTCATGCGTGTAGCGCGCATAGCAGTATCGGCAGGCAAACTCGCAGCCGCGGTATGGATTGATGGTGCGGGCAAACGGGAGTTTGCGCTTCGACACAGAGCGATTGAGCGCGGAGCGCACCGGCAGTGCATGGAAGCGCACCAGATGGCCGGAACCAGCATCGTTCGCTGAGGCCGCAAGCTTTGCCATGCCGTGCAAGGCCGGCGCGTCCTGCTGCAGAATGGGGAAGAGCATGTTCCCTTTTTGTTCGCCCATGAGGAAACACTACGTATTTCGAAAGCGAAGATCAAGCGAAAACGTGATCAGCTTTCCGGAGGCTGAAATCTCCGTTTGAAATCTTCTTGAGGAGGGACACGTCTCTACAGGCAGCCGCCGATTCCTGGACCTCTTCTAAGTCCGCCGCTGCAAGGCAAGCGATACACCATGGAGCGGACGCAGTGTGATCTTCGCATCCAGGTGCAGCTTTTCCGGCGCCCCTGCCGGCGCTGAGAGCGTCCAGTCACGCGCGATCGTCGCAAGAACCAGGACGCCTTCCATCCAGGCCAAGCCTTCGCCGATGCACTGGCGACCGCCGGCGCCGAAAGGGAAGTACGCGAACCGGGGCCGGGACTCCCTGGTACCTGGCAGAAAGCGTTCCGGGCGAAACTGCTCCGGCTCGGGAAAGGAACGCGGATCGCGGTGCAGCACCCACTGCGGCGTGAGCAGGAGCGAGCCGCGCTTGATCGCCAAGCCGCGCCACCTATAGTCTTCGGCGGCAGTTCGGGCGAGCGTCCACACCGGTGGGTACACGCGCATCGCTTCGGCGAAACAGGCATAGGCGTAAGGAAGCGCCGGGTAGTCGGCGGCGGTAGCCGATCGCGTGCCGAGAACCTCCGTTGCTTCCGCCTGCAGGCGCCGCTGCACCTCTGGATGACGGGCCACGAGCCATAGGGCAAAAGCGAGTCCATTGGCTGTGGTCTCGTTGCCGGCCAGCATCACCGTCACGCACTCATCGCGCAACTGCTCGTCGCTCATGCCGCCGGTGTCTTCCTCGGCGTCCTGACTGCGCATCAGCATCGAGAGCAGGTCGCCGCGGTCCGTCTCGGGTCCAATGCCTTCGGCGCGGCGACGCCGGATCAGTCCGTAGATGAGTGTGTCCAGGTTGCGGCGTGAGTGGCGGATGCGCTGCATGAGCGGGATCGGCAGCCGCAGAATCAGGTCGGAACCCGGAATGAAGGCGAGCGGCACAAAGGCCATGAAGTGGCCGAGCGCGGCGGCAATGCCGTCGTTATTGTCTTTCAGCTCGGCATCGAACAGGGTCTTGCCGACGATACGCAGGCTCAGCAGCTGCATGTCCCGGTGTACATCGCGGGTTTTGCCGTTGCGCCAGTCTCCGGTCGTCTGCTCGGCATACTCGCCGATGGTGCGGCCGTAGGCGGCAATACGGTCGCGATGAAAGGCCGGCTGCGCGAGCCGCCTCTGCCGCAGGTGGTGCGGGTCTTCGCTTGAAAGCAGGCCATTACCCAGCACAAGGCGTGCCTTTTGCATCACGATGCCGCGGTGGTGGAGCCGGGCGTGGGTGACCAGACACTCCTGCACCAGCTCCGGGTGGTTGATCTGGAAGACGTCGCGGCCAAACGCGCGCTGGTGCACCAGGTCGCCGAAGCGGCGTGCGTTTGCCGTCATCATGGGCAGGGGATTGAGGCGGAAAAGATCGCCTGCCAGTACGCGCGCGAGCAGCGTAGGGCCGTCGGGATACGGCCGACCCGGCGCGTGATGGATATCGGGTTCCAGAACAGGAGGTGCGCCGGCAAGGCTCATGCAGGCTGAGTGTACAGCTGCTTTGCCTCCGGACGGGCGGGCTGCTACAAGGCCGGATCCGTACGCGCCTCATCATTGGGGCGTGGCACCGGAAGCGGAGAGTGCAGCCGCCGCGCGCGCAGCAGCAGCAATAGCCGCTCCACCACCAGGTAGAGTAGTCCCGCGAACGCGAGGCAGCTCGTCGCGTAGACGGCAGCAGCGGCCCAGGTCTGCTCGCCGTCAAGCCACGGGAAGAAGGCACGATCCAGGTGCGCGACGCCTTATGAGACAGATAAAGGCTGAAGGAGACCGTCGCCAGCGCCTGCGCGCCGGGTTACGGGCTGTGTGAGCAAGCCGCGTTCACAGGTCGCGGCCGCCGTCAGCAGCGCCAGTCCCAGTGACAGCAAGGGAAAGCCGAACAGGATCGCCGTCGTTTGCGTTGGATCCGGGTACCGGGCGTGGAAAAGGCAGACAGCGCACCCGCGGCGGCAAGCCGATTGCCCCGGCGCACCATGCGGCCCCACCAGTGCGGGCGAAACAGCTGCACGGTAGCCAGCACAACGCCGCAGAGCAGCCCGTCCAAACGCGTCCAGGTCGGATAGTACACGTGCTTCATAAACAGGTTATCTACCTGGTCTTCCGTGAGCCCCGGCACCCTGAGCGCGTGAAACACCTGAAAGCTACGGAACCACAAGCCAGCGAGAAGCACGGCCGCCGCCAGGGCCAGGGTTTTGGAAGTGGACGGCCTGCGCATCAGCAGGAGCACGAGCCAGGGCAGCAGGAGATAGAAGTGTTCCTCTACGCAAAGAGACCACGCGTGAGAAAACGCGCGATCGGCAGGGTAGTGCATCGCGATATTCTCGGTGAATGTCGCAAACTTCCAGGCGGGGGCAAGCCCGGGCCACTCCCGCCAGGCTGGTACCGCGAGGTATAGGGCCAGCACGGCGAAGTAGGCCGGCAGGATGCGGTAGGCCCGGCGCTGGTAGAAGGCGATGAGTCTGGGGCGTTCGCCCCGTAGGTACGGTCGCAGCAGTTGGGTCCCGATCAGGTACCCGCTCAGGACAAAGAAGAGGTCGACCCCCATCCAGCCAATGGCTGCTATCGGCTGAAAAGCCGGCGGCAGATACCCGCCCAGATGGAAGACGACCACTATGAGGACGGCGAGCGCGCGCAGTGTATCGAGCCCAGGAAGTCGCGCAGTCTTGAGGCCGTCGCTAGACTGGGTCACCGCGGCGCACCTTCGCCTGCGACGGGCGCGCTTGTGTCTACGCGAGCGCACTGGTCTCGAAGCCATGCTGCAATCGCCGCGTTCACCGCTTCCGGCGCTTCCTGCTGGATCCAGTGGGACACGCCCGGAAGGATCTGCATGCTAAACTTCGCAACGTACTCCGCGGTGCCGTCAGTGGTGCGGATCGAAAGCGCAGTGTCGGCATCGCCCCATAGCAGCAGCGTCGGCGCCTCGATGGTGGGCCACTGACCCTCGCGCGGCAGCGAGCGCCAGCCGCCTCCGCGCACCAAGGCGCGATACCAGTTGAGCATCGCGGTCAGCCGGCCCGGACGGCTCGCGTTCCAGCGGTAAACCGCGAGCACCTCCTCGGGGAACCGGGCTGGGAAGCGGGCCGGATCGCGGGTCGACCGGCGAAACATATCGCCGATCGCCGCGGCTCCATGTGCACCGAACAGCCGCTCCGGGAGGCCAGGGAGCTGAAAGAACAGCACGTACCAGGACATCCACAGCTGCGGCGGCCGCTTCACTTCGCGCCTGAAGCATGCCGGATGAGGCATGTTGCAGATCACCAGATGCTGCACAAGCTCCGGGTGCCGCATGGCCAGCAGCCACGCCAGCATGCCGCCCCAGTCGTGCGCCAGCACCAGTACCTCGCTTGCGCCGGAGGCGCGCACAAGGGCCGCCACGTCCTCTACGAGAGTGTCCAAGGCGTATGCCGCCAAGCCGGTTGGCTGGTCGGTATTGCCGTAGCCGCGCAGGTTGGGTGCCCATACCCGGTAGCCCAGTCCGGCAAGCAGGGGCATCTGGCGGCGCCAGGAGTAGGCATGCTCCGGGAAGCCGTGCAGGCAGATCGCGAGAGGATTTTCTCGCGCGTCTTCGCCCATGGTGGCGATCTCGAAACAGATGCCGTTCGCTTCCACCCGGATGAAGGTGACGCCGTCCCACGACACATGCATGGGCTACGCTTTCTTCCGCCGGTCGGCGCCGGCATTGCGGGCTCGCCGGGAGGCCTGCAAGCGGGAAGCAGGTGAGGGCTGCATCCAAACGATTGAAGCCCGACCTCCTGCAGCCATGCAGGCCGGAGGGTTAAGGAGAGATTGACCCATGTCTGACCTGAAAGGCACGACCGTCACCTGGCTCGGCCACGCCACCGTTCTTGTCACCACCGCAGCCGGCACCACCATCCTGATCGATCCGTTCATCGAGCATAACCCCAAGTTCCCGAAAGGCTTCAACTTCCCGGAGAAGCTGGACCTGATTCTCGCAACCCATGGCCACTACGACCACATCAGCGATGTAATCCCGATGGCAGGGAAGACCGGCGCGCCGGTCGTCGCCATGTTTGAGCTTGCCGAGTGGTTCAAGGCCAAGGGCGTCGGGAGCACGATTCCGCTGGGCTACGGGGGCAGCTACACCCACAAGGACGTGGTCCTGACCATGACCGAGGCGCGCCACTCCTCCGGCATTCAGGACGGCGGAACCTTTGTATACGGTGGAGAGCCGGCCGGGTACGTGCTGGCAATCCAGGACGGGCCGGTACTGTACCACGCCGGAGACACCAGCGTGTTCTCCGATATGCAGCTGATCCGCGACCTGTACGCTCCCAAGTTCGGCATGCTGCCGATCGGCGGCCACTTCACCATGGACCCGCGCGGGGCTGCGCTCGCGACGAAGTTTTTGGGGCTCGAAGTTGTATTGCCGCTGCACTGGGGCACCATGCCGCAGCTGGCGGGCACACCGGCGGAGCTGGATCATCACATCGGGCACACCGGCGTACAGGTGCTCAATCTAGAGCCCGGCGAGTCGGCCCGGTAACAGGGCTGCGCGGCTCACGGCATAAGTCGCGCCGCCGAATCGAGTGGTGTACCCGAATATGGATAGGCGGCAGTCGGCGCGGCAAGGAACCGCACGCGCCGCGCCGCACTGCTCCTACGTGCAAAGGGGCGTACAGGCGGATGCGCAAGCGTGCCGCCGAGCATCGCCTGCTCAGCCAGCGCCTGCAGCTGGCAGGGTTCCGCATCGCAGATGAAGCAATGCGGCTCCACCGCACCTCCGCAGATGCGGCACCGCGGTTCCGATGCTCGGCTCAGGAGCATCCACCATTCCCGAAGCCGTCGAAGTCTGTTCCTGTCCATGAGAGAGCGCCCCGATCCTGACGTGGTCGGCCCACAGCACTTGGGGCAGTCCCGCAGTGTTCATCGGCGAAGCTCAGGAAAACGTGAGCAAGCAGAGTGGGTCCGATGCCTCGCCCCAGCACCTGAAGGCTGTCCAATGCGGACGGGGCACGGGCTAGAGCGACGTTCATATAAATAATCTAATCATGTCTGATAATTCATATTATGTACGTGATGGCAGTTATAGAGTAGAGATGCCCGGCGCATTACCGTCCGGGGCAAACGGCTTACCTATAGTTGACTGCCCAGGCAATCATGGATACGCTAGCGAGATGGCGACGCCGCTTAGCGACCAAAAACGCAGCACGACGATGGACTTTATGCTCCAAGATCCAATGAGTGCAGAGAAACATTGTCAACTGGGTTTTGACGCCTTATGGAGAATCTTGAAGTAGTTTCTGAGATTCAATTAATGACTGACCAGGCGCGCAAATGATGGCCAGGGTGAGAATCCATTCACAAGTTACTACCGCAAAGGAGAACCGAAGATGCCGGAACAAATCACTCCATCCGGATCGCGGAAGATCGCAGTTGTGACAGGAGGCAGCCGCGGTATAGGCCGCAACACTGTCGTGAGCCTCGCGAAGCGAGGTGTCGATAGTGTTTTCACCTTCAATACCCATCGCGAAGATGCGGAAGCAGTGGTCGCGGAGGCAAATGCGGCTGGCGCACAAGCGCTGGCGCTGCAACTCGACGCTAGAAAGATTGGATCGTTCGACGCCTTTATCAAGGACGTAGAGAGCGCTCTATCTCACCTCGGGCAATCCCGTTTCGACTTCCTGGTGAACAACGCCGGCAACAATCACCGCAACATGCCGTTTGATAAGGCTACAGAGGAAGAGTTCGACAGTGTTTTAAATGTCCACTTCAAAGGCGTCTTTTTCCTGACGCAGAAGCTTCTTCCCTTAATCAAGTATGGCGGACGCATCATCAACATATCGACCGTACGGACTCGCACTGCCTCAGCCGGAGGGGCGGTCTACGCCTCGATGAAGGGAGCGGTCGAAGTGCTGTCGAGGCATATGGCAAAGGAGTTGGGGCCGCGCAGGATCGCCGTGAATGTGGTTGCACCAGGCCCCATCGAAACCGATTTCAGCGGTGGCATCGTTCGTGACAATCCTGCTGTTAACAAGATGATTGCCGAAAACACCGCACTAGGCCGCGCAGGTCTCCCCAACGATCTTGGTCCAATGATCGCGTCGCTTCTCTCGGAAGAGAATCATTGGATCAATGCGCAGCGTATCGAGGTCGCAGGCGGAGTTGCGGTTTAGTCCAACGCTCCAGAAGTGACAGGGTCGAGGAGACGGCGGCACAGTACACGTGCTTAGAATCACAGCCTCCGCGGCCCTTATGTCACGCAGCGGCATTCCTGACAATCGCGACATCCCGTCGAGGCGAGGTCCCAAACATGCGTGAGTACTCCCGGCTGAACTGCGAGGGGCTTTCATAGCCGACCCGGAACGCAGCTGTTTCAACATTGGCCTCATCGGAAACCATAAGCCGCCGCGCCTCAAGCAGGCGCAGCTGCTTTTGATACTGCAAGGGCGTCATGGACGTGATCTGCTTGAACTGACGATGAAAGGCCGACAGGCTCATTTGCGCCGTGGAAGCGAGTTGCTCCATGCGAATCGGCTCGGAGAAGCGATCGCGCAGTTCGTGGATGGCGTTGAGGACCTGTCGCGTATGGCTTTTGGTCATCGTCATACTCATCACCTCGGCGCCATGAGGGCCGGACAGGAGCCAGTAGCAGATCTCGCGCATGATCGCGGGACGAAGCAGCGGGATGGCCTCGGGCGTGGCAAGCAGCCGCACCATGCGCAGCGCGCAGTCGGCCAGGGGGCCGCTGAAGTTGGAGACGAACACGCCTCGTCCCACGTCGCTGCTCACCCTCGGCGGTGTTTGCAGGCCTTCCAGTACTTCGCGCATAAGCGCCAGGTCTAACTCGATGATGAGGCCAAGATACGGTTCGGTCGGGCTTGCCTCGGCGACCGTGCCGTATGCCGGCGTTTCCACGCTGACGACAAGGGCCTGCCCTGCCCTGTAATCGATGCGCCGGTCGCCGAAAATCGCCCACTTGGCGCCTTGCACGACAATGCAGAGTGCTGGTTTGAAGATGAGGTAGCTGGGCTGCTTCTCGTAGTCTGAGCGCAGCAGGGTCAGCCCTTCAATCGCTGTCGGAAACGGACTGGAGCTTGTCTGCAGATCGGTGTACCGCTTAACTGCCTCTGCTAACTCGTCCAGCATATTCGCCCTAGCTTCCTGTCTACCTGCCATGCTGACAAGCCTAGCTCGCCGAGCAGGATTAGGCAAGAAATGGAAGAGTTTCGGCATTCACCCCGGAGAGGCGAAAACGTAGGCTCATCACAGCAAATGATCCGGGAGGGAAACAATGTCAGCAGCTACTACAACTACAGAGAAAAAGATCGCGATCGTCACCGGTGGAAGCCGTGGGCTTGGCCGCAACACCGTGCTCAGCCTCGCCGGCCGCGGGGTTCACTCGATTTTTACTTACAACTCAAATCGTACCGAAGCCGACAAGGTTGTCGCCGCGGCCGGTGAGGCCGGCAGTCAGGCGATTGCCCTGCAGCTGGATACGGGCAACACCGGCGCTTTCGACACTTTTGTAAGCCGGGTGGGGAAGGCCCTGGCGGAGATGGGAGCCGACCGTTTCGATTACCTGATCAACAACGCGGGCATCTCGCACCATGCCGCGTTCGAAAAGACCACCGAAGCGGAACTGGACCTGCTTTACAACGTCAACTTCAAGGGCGTCTTTTTTCTCACCCAGAAGCTCCTTCCGCTGATGAACGATGGTGGGCGGATTGTCATGATCTCGACCGGGCTGACCCGGATTTGTATTCCGGAAAGCGCCCCGTATGCGTCCTTGAAGGGCGCGCTCGAAGTCCTTACTCGGTATCTGGCAAAGGAACTGGGTCCACGCCGCATCGTGGTCAACACCGTTGCTCCTGGAGCCATTCAAACCGATTTCAGCGGCGGTGTCGTCCGCGACAATCCCGCGGTGAACAAGATGGTGTCGGACGCGACCGCACTGGGCCGCCCCGGCCTGCCTGAAGACATCGGCCCGATGATTGCATCGCTGCTTACCGAGGACAATCGCTGGGTCAACGCCCAGCGGATCGAGGTTTCAGGCGGCATGATGATTTAGTCACACACAGAAACTTCGTCCGGGACCGGGAGCTTCCCTGCCGGCTTCAAGCGGCCTTAGTTGAGGCCCGGTCGGGCCAGTTCCGGGCGGAACCTGCTACACTCCTGCCGGAAGCC
>CAXTMW010000008.1:26985-30174 GCA_964245455.1 uncultured Acidobacteriaceae bacterium | reverse complement strand
GTGCTCGGGAGGCGGAGTTCTGACGGCGCAATCCCTGCTCACACTCTTTGCCGGAAGCTGCATCATTGCGGTGTGCACGGCCCAGCAGCCGGCCGCCCCGCCGCTCTCCTACAACTGCTATCGCACAACCGGCCCTTTACAGATTGACGGCAGGCTCGTCGACCCGGCGTGGCGGCAGGCTCCATGGACCAGTGAGTTCGTCGACATCGAAGGCCCCGCTAAGCCCCGGCCGCGCTATCACACCCGCGTTAAGATGCTGTGGGACCAGCACTACCTGTACATCGCGGCTGAGCTCCAGGAGCCGGACGTGAAAGCAACATTGCGGCAGCACGATTCGGTCATCTTCCACGACAACGATTTCGAAGTATTCGTAAAGCCGCTGCCGGAAACTCCCAGCTACTACGAGTTCGAGATCAACGCGTTCAACACCGGGTGGGACCTGTTTCTGCCGAAGCCGTACAACGTCGGCGGCAAGCCGGACAACAGCTGGGACATCGAAGGACTGAAGACAGCCATAGCCGTGGAGGGAACGCTCAATCAGCCGGGCGACAAAGACCGCGGGTGGACTGTCGAGATTGCCTACCCTTTAACCGCCTTCCGCTCGCGCCAGCAGGTGCCTTTGCCGCGGGAGGGCACGAAGTGGCGCATCAACTTCAGCCGTGTGGAGTGGACGCCGGGTAATCCGAAGGAGGATAACTGGGTATGGTCGCCGCAGGGGATCATCAACATGCACGTGCCGGAGCAGTGGGGCTACCTGAAATTTGCGGCGGCTCCCTGACTCGCGGTTTGCTGATCCGCGCCTTTCGGGGTCTATCCCAGCGCAACACTGGGCGGCGGCTCCGCATGTCGCCCGCGGTGCGGCAGCTTTTGGCAGCCATGCTGCCTCTGCTGTGTTGCCGGTTCGCACAAGCCCAGGGTACCGTCCCTACCTTCACCTACGCCGCGGCCGGGACCGCCTACACCCTTGCGGGCGGCGACCCGGCCAGCGACGCGGTCGTGAGCATCCCAACCGTGCTGGTCCCGGTGACCTTGACATTTGAAGGCGAGGCCTCACGACTGGATGCCGCGCCGGACGCGGTACGCGTGCTGCGTTCTCCTATCTTTACGCCCTTCGCGTTTGCGCCGGGAAGCCATACGCAGTATGCAGACGCGCTGCTTCGCGCTACGTTCCCGGCCGCCCGGCACTTCCACATGCAGCTTGGCCGGCCTGCAATCAAGCCGATGACCCTTCATCTGCCTGTCGGTTCGGGGTACGTTCTTAGCTCGAAGAAGAACGGCGGCACCCTGGGAGTCGTCGACATCGACTACCTGCAGAAGCAGATCTTTGCCAGGCTCGGCCGACAGGATGGCGCGCTGGTGCTGCTGGTGACGCACAACACGACTTTCTATGTCGACGGAGACGCGACCATCTGCTGCGCGACCGGCACGCACGGCGTCGATGCGGCGACGGGCACGTCGTTTGTTCTGGGTTCGTACATGGCGGGCGCGCCGCCGATCGTGACAGAACACGACGTGCAGCCGCTGACCGAGCAGCTGGCCGAGTTTGTCTACGACCCGCTCCATGACCCGCAGCACTACGGCTACGGCGTCACCGCGCCAGGCAATGCGTTTCCGCCCTGGATGCGGACCGGTGGCGTGAACGGCTGCGGCGACACAGGCGTCGGGTCATCCTACTTTCTGCTGAACCCTGTCGATACCAATCCGAAGAACAACATCCCGGCGGCTCCTGCATACCCCGCGCGTGTGGGACCGGTCACCTACCACCTGCAGGATGTTACCCTGTTGAGCTGGTATCTCGGCGGCAGCGGCAGCTTCAGCTTCCCGGCCGCTGAGCTGCTCCGCACACCGGCAGTTCCCTGCCCGGACAGCCGCTCACACGCGTCGAGTCAGGGCCTTGCCGCGCCGCCGAACGCGGCCGGTGCACAGCACAAGCTCATCGGCTACTGGACCGGTCACGGCGCCGACGGCGGGCCTTTTCCGCTGCGCGACGTATCGCCCCAGTGGGACGTCGTCATCGTTGCCTTTGCCGCGCCGGCCCGGGATCTGCCAGAGGGCACCCTGCGCTTTCGCCTGCCTGCCGGGATTGAGCCGGAGCAGTTGAAGCAGGATGTTGCCGCGCTCAAGCAGCAGGGCCAAAAGGTGATGCTCTCACTCGGCGGAGGCGGCGCGTTTTTCACGCTGGACGACCCGGCGCACATTCAGAACTTTATTGGGTCTGTAATCGATGCGGTTACAGACTATGGCTTCGATGGAGTGGACATCGATTTCGAGTCTCCGTCGCTCGTGCTGCGCGCGGGCGACACGGACTTTCGTCATCCGACGACACCCTCCATCGTGAACCTGATCGCCGGCCTCCGCCGGCTGCGCGAGCACTTCGGACCGAGTTTCATGATCAGCCTGGTGCCCGAGGGCCCTCAGCTGCCGGCAGGAGCGGTCACCTATGGCGGGCAGTTCGGCTCCTACCTGCCGATCGTGTACGCGCTGCGCGACATCCTTTCGTTTGTCGACGTGCAGGACTACAACACGCCGCCGCTGGAAGGCCTGGACGGCGAGATCTACCAGTCGCATACAGTCGGCTACCACGCGGCCTTGACGGAGCTGCTGCTGCGCGGCTTCCCTGTCGGCGGCGACCCGCGGCAGCTGTTTCCGCCGCTGCCGGCGAGCATGGTTGCTGTCGGCTTCCTGACAGGCTATGACACGCCCGAGCTGGTCGACGCAGCAATGCGGTACCTGCTCACCGGCCAGCCGGTTGCCGGCGCGCAGTACAGGCTGCAGGCGCCTCATGGATACCCCGGCTTACGCGGAGCCATGTTCTGGACCATCGATGACGATATGCTTTCCGGCTATAGCTACTCAAACCTGCTTGGCCCGCAGCTGCACGGCAGCGGCACTGAGTAGAAGCCGCCGGAGCTGTCTACATCTATTTTCGAAGGAACAGTGAAAGGAATGCTAGCGACGTGCCCGACTTCACACGTACTTTGACTCGCAGGCGTGCACTTACAGGCCTGGCTGCGGTTGCGACCTGGAACCTACTCGCGCCGCGCGGACAAGCGAACGCGGACAGCTCGCCGGTATCGAGCGGCCGACGCCCAGCTCCGTCCGACCGGCGCTTTCGGTCCGAGGCTGTGGAGCAGTACGTCGAGCAGACCCGCAAGCTCATCGGCGACCCGCAGTTGGCCACTCTGTTTG
>CAXTMW010000008.1:21049-26975 GCA_964245455.1 uncultured Acidobacteriaceae bacterium | reverse complement strand
ACCCGCTGCGCGCCGTTTTCGCTCGGAGGCTGTCGAGCGCTTCCTGCAGGAAACACAAACGCGTATCGCCGACCCCGCGCTCGCTACGCTGTTTGTGAACTGCTTTCCCAACACGCTCGACACCACGGTCGAGCCCGGCACCTTTGAAGGTAAGCCGGACACTGCCGTCCTCACCGGCGATATCGCGGCGATGTGGCTGCGCGACTCGTCGGCGCAGGTGTGGCCCTACCTGCCGCTGGCGAAAGAAGACCGGCGGCTGCGAGCACTGCTCGAGGGTGTCATTCGCCGGCAGACCCGCTGCATCCTCATTGATCCGTACGCCAACGCATTTATGGCGGACCTGAATGCGCCGCCGCTAGCCTGGAGCCGCAGTGACGCGACCGAGATGAAACAGGGCGTGGGCGAGCGCAAGTATGAGCTCGACTCACTCTGTTACCCGGTGCGCCTCGCTTATGGCTACTGGAAGCAAACGGGCGATGCGACGCCGTTTGACGCGCGCTGGGCAGCGGCCATGCGCCT
The DNA here is from genome assembly GCA_964245455.1 of uncultured Acidobacteriaceae bacterium. Classification (GTDB taxonomy): domain Bacteria; phylum Acidobacteriota; class Terriglobia; order Terriglobales; family Acidobacteriaceae; genus EB88. The sequence continues at coordinate 26,456 of CAXTMW010000008.1, read as the reverse complement.
TGTCATAGCGACCATGCGCGCGCAGCAACGCAAAGACGGTCCTGGCCCGTACCACTTCCAGCGGAGCGCGAGCACGCCCACCGAAACCCTCGGCGAAAAAGGCTACGGTAATCCGGTCAACCCGGTCGGCCTGATCGCGTCCGGCTTTCGCCCATCCGATGATGCATGCATCTTTCCTTTCCTCGTCCCTGCAAATCTTTTTGCTGTGACCACGCTGGGCCAGTTGGCGGAGATGGCCAATGCTGTGCTGCACGACCCTGCTCTCGCTGCGGAGGCGACTGCGCTGGCTGCGGAGGTCAGGCGCGCGCTGATGCAGCAAGCGGTGGTGGACACGCCCGGCGGCACTATTTGGGCGTATGAGGTCGATGGCTTCGGGAGTCGGCTTTTGATGGACGACGCGAATGTGCCGAGTCTGCTCGGGCTTCCGTACCTTGCGAGCTCGCCGGATGCGGCGCTGTACGCGCGCACACGAGCCTTTGTGTGGAGCGAGCGCAACCCATGGTTCTTCCGCGGCACGGCGGGCGAAGGAATCGGCGGCCCTCACGAGGGCCAGGGCATGATCTGGCCCATGTCGCAGATGGTCTATGCGCTGACCAGCAAGGACGACGGGGAGATTCGGCGCTCGCTCGCCATGCTCAAGGCTGCGAGCGCGGGCACCGGCTTTATGCATGAAAGCTACGAGCAAAACGACGTGAAAAACTTCACGCGGCCCTGGTTTGCCTGGGCGAACACGCTGTTCGGCGAGTTCGTTGGTACGCTCGCTTATAGCCGGCCGGCGCTTCTGGTGTAGGGCGAGGCCGCGCGTGCCTGCAGCGTTGTGCTTGCCCCAGCGATGCGTGGGCCTGTAGCGGCAGCTTGCCGGCGGCCCCCCGCGCAAGGGGTCATTCTGAGCGGAGGCGGGTCCTCAGCGAGCTTGCTCGCTGGGGTGCAAGCGAAGGATCTGCTGTTCCCGGCGCGGAGCAGCAGATCTTCCGAAAGCCTTCTTGGGAACACGGCGATGGTGTTACTCGGTCACCACCGCTTTGACCAGGTTGCGCGGGCGATCCACATCAATCCCCCTACCGATCGCGACGAAGTACGCGAGCAGCTGAAGCGGTATCACCTCCGAGATCGCAAGCAAAGGCTCCGACGACGCCAGGATGGGGATGGTCGCCGTTGCCAGCGCCTGCACGTCGCGATCTCCCGCATTCGTAATCGCCAGGATATTCGCGTTCTGCGCGCGCATGTCGCGCATCAGCTGCACGACTTTGTCGTAGCGCGCGGCAGAGTCCGCGTCACCCGGGTCGACCGTCGCAATCATCACAAGCGGCGTCGTCGGGTTCACCAGCGCATTCGGCCCGTGCTTCAACTCGCCGCTAGGATAGCCCTCCGCATGCACATACGCGCTTTCCTTGAGCTTCAGCGCGCCTTCGCGCGCGATCGGGTAGTGCAGGCCGCGGCCCAGGAACAAAAAACTCTGCATGGCAAGGTATTGCGAAGCCATCGCGCGCACTGCATCTTCCCAGCCCTGCAGCTGCTTCCCGATCAGCGTGGGAAGCTCTTCCAGCGTGTGCAGGCGGCCCCTGAGCTCGGCTGCCGAAAGGCCCCCGCGTACCTCAGCGGCAACAAGCGCCAGAACCGCGAGCACGGCGAGCTGAGCGGTAAAGCTTTTGGTCGCCGGGATGGCCCGCTCCACGCCCGCCTCGGTCGGCATGGACACTGTGGCTTCCCGCGCCATGGTGGAGCTTGGCACGTTGGTGATGGCAAGCGTGCCTGTGCCGCTCTCGTTTGCCAGGCGCAGCGCGGCCAGCGTGTCGGCGGTTTCGCCCGATTGTGAAATGACCACGACCCCAGCCTGCGCCCGCGACTGTGTTTTGCGATAGCCGTACTCGCTCGCAAACTCGACATCGACGGGCAGATCGCTTACGTCTTCAATGAGCATTTCCGCGAGCAGACCCGCATGCCGGCTTGAGCCGCTCGCGGTGATCAGCAACTGCTGCTGTCGCCGTAACCAGTCCCGCACGGGTGCGATGGTCTCCTCGCGAAAGCTGCCGGACGCGACGTAGCGCGCCAGCGTCGCCCGCAGGGCTTCCGGCTGTTCGTGGATCTCGCGCAGCATCCAGTGCGCGGGTTTCAGGTCGTTCAATGCGTTGCTCCCACTTTCCATACTCCGCCGACTCGTGTGCCCGCGAAGGCTTTTGCCCTCATGCAGTCAAAGACGGCGGTGCTGTCTCGGGCGCGGCTCCAAGCTCCTTGTTGGGTTGCGTGCCCAGTTCAAAGCGAATGTGACCGCCCTTCGCAATCTCCTCATGCGTGACCCACAGCTTCTTCGAATGCTTGCCGTTGATCGTGACGGACTGGATATAAATCGCGTCCGGCGAGGGTCGATGCGCCTCAATCACCAGCTTCTTTCCGCCGGTAACCGTGATGGTGGCTTTTTCGACCAGCGGCGTCGTCAGCACGTAGTTCGCGCTCACAGGATCGACCGCATACAGCCCCATGGCGCTCATCACGAACCAGGCCGACATCTGTCCGCAATCCTCGTTGCCTTCCAGGCCGTTCGGGTCGTTGCGGTACATGGTTTTCAGCAGCGAGGTCACGCGGGCCTGCGTCTTCCAAGGCTGGCCCGCATAGATGTACAGGAAGGCGATGTGGTGGCTCGGCTCATTGCCATGCGCGTACTGGCCGACAAGGCCGGCGATGTCCGGGGGCGCGTCCGCGGGCAGGGTTGAGGGCACCGTGAACAGGGAATCAAGCTTAGTGATGAACGGCTCGCGCCCGCCCCACAGCTGCATATAGCCCTTCACATCGTGCTGGATGCCGAAGGTGGTCTGCCAGGCATTCGACTCGGTGTAGTCGCGGTACTTTTCCGTATGCCCCATGTCGATCGGGTCGAAGGGCGCGGTCCACTTGCCGTCGGACAGCCTGGCCCGGATGAACTGCGTCTTGGGATCAAACAGGTGCTGATAGTTCTGTGACCGCTTCCGTTGCAGTTGCGCGTCGTCATGCGCGCCCACCGCGTCGGCCACGTGCGAACAAGCCCAGTCGGCATAATCGTACTCCAACACTTTCGAGACCGACTCTTCTTCCTTGTCGGCCGGGATGTAGCCGAGCGATCGATAGTAGCCCAGGCCGCGATAATCGTCATCCATGTTGCGCTTGCGCATCACCTTATAGGCGCGCTGCCAGTCAATGCCGGGCACGCCCTTTACGTAGGCCTCGGCCATCACGCTTGCTGAGTGGTAGCCGGTCATGCAGCCGGTTTCCTCGCTTTGCAGCGGCCACACCGGCATGCCGGACGGGCTTTGCTCGGCTTTCGTGACTAGGCTGTTCACCATGCCGGCAACGCGGTCCGGCTGGAAGAGCGTGTACGAGGGGTGCAGCGCCCGAAAAGTGTCCCACAGCGAGAAGGTGCTGTACTGCAGCTCGCCGGGCGCCTGCTTATGGATCTGCTGATCCATGCCGCGGTACTCGCCGTTGCTGTCGCTCGAGATCGTCGGCGCAACCAGCATGTGGTAGAGCGCCGAGTAGAAAATGACGCGGGTATCATGGTCCGGCGTTTCGATCCGGATGCGGCTCAGCTCAGCCTGCCAAGCGCGCTTCGCTGCCGCGCGGGTGCCGTCGAAATCGTAGCCCGGCATCTCCGCTTTCAGATTGGCCAGCGCATTTTCTGGGCCTACCTCGGAGAGACCGACACGCACCAGGATGATCTGCTCCGGCTTGAGGTTCGCGTAGTGCAGCGCGGCTTTCATGCTCTTGCCTGCTGCCTCCTTTGTGCCGGCAGGCAGCACACTGCCATCCTGCCGCAGCTCCGCCCGGCTAAACGGCTCTGAAAACTGCGCGGCGAAGAAGATGTGCCGGCCGCGCGCCCAGGAGTTGACCACGCGGCCGCCGACAATTGTGTCCGGCGCTGTTACCGACAGTGATGCTGACTGCACGGGGTTTGCCGGATCGCCGTAAGCGTGCTCAAGATCGAGCAGAAAGTGTGCGTCGCCGCCTGCCTGACCCCCCGCCTGAAACGTGTAGCGATGCAGGCCCACGCGGGTGGTCGCGGTCAGCTCGGCAAGCACCTGTCGGTCGCGCAGCGGCACCGAGTAAAAGCCGGGCTCCATCACCTCGTCGGCGTGCGAAAACGGCGAGCGGTAGCCTTCGCTGGGGTTCTCCCGCGAGCCCGGCTCCCACTTCACCTCGCCCCGGTTCGGCATGAGCAGGAAATCGAGCAGGTCGCCCGCGCCGGTGCCGCTCAGGTGCGTGTGGCTGAAGCCCATCAGCGAACGATCCGCCTCGTAATACCCCGAGCACCAGTCCCAGCCGGTCGTGTAAGTGTCCGGGCTTAGCTGCACCATGCCGAACGGAACCGTGGCACCGGGATACGTATGGCCATGCCCGCCGGTGCCGACCCGGATGTTGACGTACTGCGTTACATCGCCGTCCAGCGCGGGCACGGCAAGCGCCTGACCGGGCGAGCCGGAAGTTCGCAAAATCGGCAACAAGGAAGCAGCCGTGGCGGACTGCAGAAAGCGGCGACGGGTCGGCATGGTGCGAAACCTTTCAAAGGCAGAAGCTAGCGCTGCTGAACCCTCTCATCATATCTGCCGCTCGGTGGTGACGATTCCTGCTTCGAACTTGCAAGCTCCGGGCGAGCAAATCACTTGGTCGGCAGTTCAGCCGATATGTGCACTGCTGCTGAGTTCGCGCGCCGACGGCGAGCTACCTCCTGCAAAGCGCTGCTCAATCTCCTCCAGGGTCTTGCCTTTTGTTTCCGGCAGAAGCAGTGTAGCGACCAGAAAATAGCAGAAGGTAAACGCAGCAAACAGAAAAAACATACGTGAGTAGCCGTGCCTGCTGACGAACGGCAGGAAAATGCCCTGCAGCGTCGCGGCAATTGCCTGATTCAGCACCAGAGCGATGCTCATGCCATTCGAGCGGATGCGCGTCGGCATCAGCTCTGACAGCGCCAGCCATACGCAAACGCCGGGCCCCACGGCGAAAAAGCCCATAAACAGGTAGAGCCCCGCGGCCACCAGCCAGCCATTGGCTCTGCTCGGTACCGCGCCGATCGGCGCCCGCTCGATCCGGACCGCGGCTGAGCGCGAAGTTGCGAGATTGCCTAGCGGATTTTTGAAAAAGGCTTCGACCGCATTCGCAGGCAGGCAGTTCTCGCGCGATACATGGAGCGGGGCCGAAGCGTCGTCGGAGCGGACAAAGCTGGTCGCCGTGGTGTAGTCGCCGCAGGAGTAGATAACGGCCAGGGAGGCTCGCCCAGGGTCGATCCCAGTGCTGCCGGCGCCGGTCGCAGCAAGCAGACGCTCCGCCTGTGAGCGATCAAAATGCAGCGTCAATGACCCGTCCGGCAGGAGCATCCGCTGCAACACGGCGCTGCTGTTCACGCTCGCCTTCTCGGTTCTGGAGAACAGCATGCCGACGC
>CAXTMW010000008.1:20263-21039 GCA_964245455.1 uncultured Acidobacteriaceae bacterium | reverse complement strand
ACGCCGTCCTGCTCGGTCAACGAGCGACAGGCCGGTTAGTGTCAGCAGAAAGTTGACTACCGTAAATACCACGTACCCCCAGTGCGCGTGGAAGTCCGACAGGCCGGCCTGCAACAGAATGCTCGTGTTGTAGCCGATGACCGAGTTGACCCCGGTAGCTGTGTTGCAGGCCAGAACCAGGCAGGCCAGCACAAAGGGGTAAACATACTTACGCTGCAGCAGGGGCTCCCTTGCCTGCATGCCGCCAATGCTTTTTTCGAGCGCTGTCGCCCGCACCTGCTCCATCTCGCGCAGTTCGGCGTCAGCCTCGGCTGCCGAGCGCGATCGACGCAGGGCGTGCATCGCCGCCTCCGTGCGGCCCTTGCGGAAAAGCCAGCGCGGCGACTCCGACACCAGCAGCGAACCGAGAACAAACAGCACGCCCGGCGGCAGGGACGCCCAGCAAATTCTTCGCCACGCCTGGTCCTTGAAGGCAAACAGCGTCGCCGCGTTCGCAGTCTGCGTCACTGCTTCCACGCGATAGCTGTAGTAAATGCCGATCAGTGCCGCGCCCACAATGCCGAGCGTCAGCAGCCACTGGAACACGCCCGTGCCTTTGCCCCGGTTCGACGCCTGGAGGCATTCGGCCAAGTACAGCGGCAGCACCAGGCCGATGAACCCGCCGCTGATGCCTTGCAGCAGCCGGCCCAGAAACAGCGGGCCGTAGCCGTGCGACAGCGCGATGCAAGGAATGCTGGCGACGAACAGGAACCCGCTCAGCACCATGAGTGGCTTGC
>CAXTMW010000008.1:16381-20253 GCA_964245455.1 uncultured Acidobacteriaceae bacterium | reverse complement strand
CTTGCGGCCCATCCAGTCCGCCAGCAGCCCGGCAAACAGCGTGGAAAACATGCCGCCCAGCAGCACCGCCGCTACAATCGCGGAAAGCTGCCCCGCGCCGAGCCGGGACGTCGCCTCCAGGTACGGCAGCGCCCCCCCGATGATGCCCACATCGACCCCGTACAACAGGCCGCCAAGCCCAGCGACCAGCAGGAGGAAACGCCTGTAACGGTGCACGCGATCGTCTGAAATGATGGGCGAAGTGTTGGAGGAAGAGGTAGCCATGGGTGCTCTTTTCCGGGAGAAAGACCGCGATGCCATTCAGCGTAACGGATGGATGCGAGATGTGCCCCGCCTGATCTCGAGCAAGTGTCGCGCGACCTTTCCGTTCTCGGGCCGCATCCCGGCCCAGGTCATGTTCCGTGGGCGTGAGAAGTTCCAACAAAGTGATGGGGTCATCCTGAGAGGATGTGTGGGAAGTTCGTACATATCAAGAGGAGTCATCCTGAGCGAAGGATCTGCTTTTGACTGTATTCGGGCGCGCAGTAGCAGGTCCTTCGTCACTTCGTTCCTCAGGATGATCCTTTTTGGAGCGTGAACTTAGCATGTATGAACTTCTCACACTCCCTCTCAGGGATGCCAAGTGAAGAAGGCAGCAGCTATAATCGGGCCGATTCTGGAGCTACCGAGAAGCCGGGGGGAGTGTCGCCATGTGTTCGGCGCAGACACTTTCCCACACGGCGAGAGTGAGGGAGACGGTCATGACCGAGATTGCACCGTTTGCCCCCTTTCACCGGTGGGCGCGCGCAAGCGCCGATCATGCCCAGTCGCGTCGTGCTTTCCTGGCCGGGGCGGCGGGTATCGCTGCTTCCGCGGCGCTCGCTTCACCCCGGCGGCTGCTCGCGAGCACGGTCGACCCACGGCGCAAGGTCATCGTCGTCACCTTCGGCGGCGGCGCGCGCGACGATGAAACCTTTTCCCTGCGCGGCCAGGGCAATATTCCCAATCTGGTCCGCACACTCGCGCCGCAGGGCACCTTTTTTACGCAGGTCGTTAACCGCGGCATCCTCGGCCACTACGTCGCCACGGCAAGTATCGCCACCGGCACCTATCAGACCTTCGACAACTTCGTCGCCCAGCAGCCGACCGCGCCAACCATGTTCGAGTACTTCCGCAAGGGGCTCCGGCGCCCTGCGCAGGACGCCTGGGTGATCGCGCCCGGCAATGGATTTGACTATCTGGGGGCCAGTAATCACGGCGCATTCGGGCAGGCGTTCGGGGCCGAGGTGGTACTGCCGAAGCGTCTGCTGGCGCTCGCCGCACAGGCCGGGCACCATGAGCTGCGCGACTACGACTCGCTGCTGCACGACAGCTACGAGACACCCCGCAAAAACCCGGGTGACACCGCGCCAACCGCCGAGGAGCAGCAAATGCTTGAGCGAACAAGCGGGCTGCTCCGGCTTTCGCTCGCCGACTTCGCCGCGCATGCGCGTTCGCTGGAAAGCCCGGATGAGCTGTCCATCTTTATCGCGAAACAGGTCATGCGGCAGGCCGCGCCTTCCCTGCTCTTCCTCACGCTGCACGACATGGATGTCGCGCACAGCGGCGCGTTCTCGCTGTATCTGGACGCGATCCAGCGGGCGGACCGACTGGTAGCCGAGCTGTGGCACGAGGTGGAAGCCAACCCCGAGTACGCGGGCCGCACAACCCTGCTGCTGCTGCCCGACTTTGGCCGCGACGCCGACGGCGAAGCGAGCGGCTTTCAGCATCACCGCACCGGCAGTCCCATGGCACGCACCACCTGGATGCTGGCCCTCGGGGCCGGCGCGGAAGGCGGTCACTTAGTGCAGCGTCCAGTCGAGTCCATCGACGTTGTACCGACCGTCGGCGCGCTTCTCGATTTTCCCACGCCGTTCGCCGCGGGCCGGCGCATCGCGGAGCTGGTGTGACGCCGAGCGAACTCCAAGCAAGCTCCTTTGCGGCCTACCCTGAGCAGGCGCGGGCGCTCGCCGCTGGGCATCTCGCGCTGCTGCGGGCCATGCCGCTGTCACTGCTGCCCAGCTTTTTAGAACAGCTGCAACGCTTCCCTACCCTGTTTCCCGTGGAGCAGGCTCGCCTTACGGCCCAGCTTGACGCACTGGCGGGGCAGCCGGAGCAAATGGCTGCGTTCCAGGCCGTCGCCGTGCCTCCGTCGCTCAACGAGCTCGACTGGCTGCACGATCCGGCGCGCTTTCTCAGTGCGTTAGCGGGTGCGCTCTGGCAAACACGGCAGATCGATGCCTTCCATGCGGCGGCCCACGCCCTCTATGCCGCGCTGCCACAGGCCGCGCCCTCCACCGTCGCACCTCTGCTGCTCGTCGTTTTTGGGCGCGGCGGCGACCCGGCACGCTATCCGCCGTTCTCGAGATTGCAGGACTCGGGCCTGCACATGCGCGCGGTGAGCGATGCAGGCGCGAGCGAAGCTCTGTGCCGGCTCGTGGCAGGGCGTGCCACGGGCGACCCTCAACCGTACCGACACTGGTATGTCGACGGCGGCGTTCCCTGGGCCTTTCGCGCCGGGACCTCAGCCATGCACACACTGTCCTTTCCCGCGGTGGCGCCGCTGATCTCGGCTGTGCTGCGCGAGATGAACCGTGCCGTACAGGACGGCGCCGGCCCTGAGGTGCTGGCGACGCGGCTTCGGGAAGCCTCGCCCGAGCTGCTGCGGATTCCCATCGGCACCACCGACGCCCGCGTCACGCGCCTGCTGGTGTCTCTGCTGGTGGAAGGCAGCGGGACGCAGCTTTACAGCACCAGCTTTGTGCAGGCGGCCGCGCTTGAGCTGGTGCGCCGCGCCCAGCCGTCTACGCTGCTGCTGCGCTTTGCGCCGCGGCGCAGGCCTGCCTCCATGAACGACATGCTGGAGCAGCGCGGCGAAAGCGTGGCGACGGATCCGCAGGGCTCGCTGGTGGACGCCGACATGGCGCTTTACTACACAGCACTGGCCATGCGTAAAATGCCCGGCGGGGACCGCATGAGCCTGCTCGCGTATGTGGAAGAACAGGGGCAGCTATTTTTGTCCGGGCCGCGGATTGTGCGGGGAGCCGCAAGTGCGACCCCTATAACCATGGAGCGAGCACTGGCCATGCTCTAGACGACACTCGCGATCTATCTTCCTTTGTGCGCGCTGATCCAGTACGCACTCGCTTCCGACCGGAGACCATGATGGCGCGCCTGTTCCATAAAGTTACGCCCTTGCTTCTATCTGCTTTGCTCGCGACCGGCGCCCACGCGCAGGCCGCCGCCTCGCCGGCAGCGCTGCCGCGCATCGCCCACGTCGACGGTCGTTTCGCGCTCGAGATCGATGGCGCACCGTACCTGGTGCTCGGCGCGCAGATCAACAACTCGAGCGCCTGGCCGGCAACGCTGCCCGAGGTCTGGCCGTTGATCGAGCAGATGCACGCGAACACCGTCTCCGCGCCCGTGTACTGGGAGACGGTGGAGCCGGTGGAGGGGCAGTTCCACTTTGCGGAGATGGACGCTCTGGTGCAGGGCGCGCGCGCCCACGGCAAGCGGCTGATCCTGCTGTGGTTTGGCACCTGGAAGAACGGGCAGATGCGCTACACGCCGCGCTGGGTAAAGACCGACGGCGTACGGTTCCCGCGCATGCGCGACGCGCACGGCGAGCCGATCGAGGTGCTTTCCGCCAACGCCGACTCGAACCTCATGGCCGACGCAAAGGCGTTTGCCGCCGTCATGCGGCACCTTAAGGAGATCGACGGGACCGAGCACACGGTCATCATGGTGCAGGTCGAGAACGAGTCCGGGGCGATCGGCAGCGTTCGTGATTTTTCACCGATGGACGAGCGGCAGTTTGCGGGGCAGGTGCCTCCGGCGCTCGCCAAAACGCTTGG
>CAXTMW010000008.1:15240-16371 GCA_964245455.1 uncultured Acidobacteriaceae bacterium | reverse complement strand
GGCAAACGACCCGGAACCTGGCGCGACGTGTTCGGCGGCGACGCCGATGAAGCATTCCAGGCCAACGCGGTCTCGAGCTACGTCGAAAGGGTCGCCAAAGCAGGCAAGGCCGAGTACCCTCTGCCGCTGTACTGCAATGTGTGGGTCAGCTACCCGGTACATGAGCTACCAGAGCGCCAGATACCCCAGCCCGGCGTCGGCTACCCGAGCGGCGGCGCGGTCCAGGGCATGTTGACGTTGTGGAAGGCAAACACGCCGGATGTCGACGTGATCGGCCCTGATATGTACTCGAGCGACACCGGTTTCTACTACCAGGTACTCGACACCTACAACAGGCCGGACAACCCGCTCTGGATTCCGGAGACGGGCAACACAGACCCGTTTGGGCGCTACTTCTTCACGGCTCTCGGCAAGGGAGCGATCGGCTTTATGCCGTTCGGCATGGACCAAACCGGCTGGATCTACAGCGAGGGCGAGCAGCCAGTGATACACAGTGAAAACTTCACACTGCTGGCGCCAATGGACCGCGTCGTCGCGAAGCTTGAGCTTGAAGCGAAGCTGCAGACCGCGGTTGAGGAGATCGGTCGTGCAGAGCAGACCCTTCGCTTTGGGCGCTGGTTGGCCACGGTGGACTTCGGCTTTCCGCAGCAGGACGGGCAGGCGCCGCCCGGCACCAAGGACCTGCACGGCCGCGCGCTGGTCGGCCAGCTCGGCCCGGACACCTTTCTGGTGACCGGTTTTGACGCGAGCGTGCACTTCACGCTCGCCGATGGCGGCCGAGGGCAGCACGCGCAGATTCTAACCGCGGAGGAGGGCCGCTATGCCGCGAACGCGTGGCAGCCGCTGCGCAACCTCAACGGCGATCAGACCGATCGCGGCCTCGTCTTCAAGCAGAAGCCGGTTGTTGTGCAGATCGAGATGGGAACCTTCGGCGGGGAAGGTGTGAAGTAGCTGCTGCTCGCGGGAGCGGCATGGAGAAATGATCGCCCTTTGCGGAAGCATCAGAGTTAGCAATCAAAGAGCCGAGCCTGTTCGATTTCGAGCCTGTTCGATCTGTTCGATCTAAGGAGACGCGCCATCGCTACCGCCAATCTGTTCTCGCTCGAAAGCCGCACGGCTGTCGTCATTGGG
>CAXTMW010000008.1:0-15226 GCA_964245455.1 uncultured Acidobacteriaceae bacterium | reverse complement strand
CCTCCGGCATCGGCCTTGCGCTTTCGCTCGGGCTGGCCGCGGCCGGTGCCAACGTTGTAGCGTCAGCACGCCGGCAGGAGCAGGTCGAGTCGACTGCGGACCAAATCGCGGCACTCGGCCGCCGGACCCTCCGCATCCGCTCTGACGTCGCCGACCGAGCGTCTCTCGAGCAGCTTTGCACCGCGACGCTCGCCGAATTCGGCACCGTTGACATCCTGGTAAATTGCGCCGGCAAGATCAAACGCGCGCCAACGTTGAGCTTTCCTGAAGACCAGTGGCAGGAGATCCTGGACACGAATCTGACAGGAACCTTGCGAGCCTGCCAGGTGTTCGGCGCGCCCATGCTCGCGCGCGGCTACGGCCGCATCCTCAACATCGCTTCCCTCAACACATTCGTTTCGCTCACTGAGGTCTCGGCCTATGCAGCGAGCAAGGCCGCGGTCGCCGCGCTCACGCGGTCGCTTGCGGTGGAGTGGTCGAAGCTTGGCGTCAACGTAAACGCGATTGCGCCCGGCGTGTTCCGCACAGCCCTCAACGCGGAGCTGCTCGACAGCACACCACGCGGCAAAGAGCTGCTGATGCGCACACCCATGGGCCGCTTCGGCAGGACAGAGGAAGTCGTGGGCGCGGCGGTGTTTCTGACTTCGGAGGCGGCCTCCTTCGTGACCGGGCAAACGCTTGTCGTCGATGGCGGCTTTCTTGCAAGCGGTGTCAATCAGTAAGGCAGGGGCTGCAGTGTGTCACGCCCCCAAAGCTCGTCTCCGGTTGCCGGCAGAGGGAGACGCCGTACTTTCGCGTTTCACCAGAGTGGTAGTAACCGGGTGCCGCGCGTCGTACTGCTCATTGAGTTTGTTGGCCGAGGTGAGCGCCAGGACGCACTTTTCCGCCATCTCGCGCCGAGAGATTCGAATGGTCGTCAGCGGCGGCTGCAGAATGTCGCACAGCAGCAGGTCATCCAGCCCAATTACGGACATTTCCCCGGGAACAGAAATCTCGGCACGGTGAAGCGCGCGCAGCACACCGAAAGCAGTAAGGTCGTTGGCCGTCAGGATAGCTGTCGGCGGCTGCGCTTCCTCAAGCAGTGAACGGGTTGCCGCTTCACCGCCGGCTACGTGGTAATTTCCTGTCCGCAACAGCTCCTTGTGGAGAGGCAGACCACACTTGCGCAGCGCGCGCTTGAAGCTGTTCAGCCGCACCACGGAGGTTCGCGCATCCTGCGTACCGCCGACAAACGCGATGCGGGTATGGCCCAGGTCGCGCAGGTGAGCCACTGCGCTCAGCAAGCCGCCTTCAAAGTCGATGGCAACATCGGTGACGCCTTGCTGCACCAGCCGCCGGTCCACCGTAACGACGGGCACGTTCCGGGCCAGCAAGGGCTCGATCTCATGCGTTTCAAAGTCGGAAGCCATGAGCACCACACCGTCTACCTGGCGCATCAGCATCCGCCGGATGGAGGGCAGCATTGCAGTTCCATCCGAGCTGTTTGCCAGCAGCAGCTCATGATCGCTCTTGACCAGGAGCTCCTCAATGTCCCGCAGGAATTCGCCGTAGAACGGATTGGTGATATCGGGAACGAGGATACCGAAAGTCTTGCTGCGGCCATACTTCAGCGTTGTCGCGATTGGATTCGGGATGAAGTTAAGCTCGTTCAGGATGCCGCGTACGTGTTCAGCTGTTTCCCTCCGTACCAGCGGTGACCCGTTCAGCACTCGAGATACGGTGGCGCTGGAAACACCGGCGCGCTGTGCAACCGTGCGCATGTTCATGGCCGCCTCATGGTGCCAAAGCCGTCGGTCCTGCGCTGCCTGGTCATACCCGCCTGCTGAAGCGCGATTATATCCATACCTGCGCATGTAAATAGTACGCGCGCCGCGCCGGCACACTCTCGTTTGTTAAGGCTGCCAGGTCGCTTGCCGCCAGGTCGGCGCGGTCTGCTGCCTGGCGAAAGACGGACGGCTCGTTCGTGGAAGAGGGCTTTACTTCTCGTGGCACGCAGGTGTTGACAGCCTGACGTTAGCTTCCCTATAGTTTGCCCGAACTTGAAAGCGGCTTGCTTTGCACACGTATACATCCCAGAGTCGGTTCGAGTGTTGGAAGGCAGCCCGAGGCGCCATGTATGACGCTCTCGCTCGGGTACGAGCGGTTACGACCTGGAGGCGCGGCGGTACACGCCTCTTTCATCCATCCATGACAACAGCCGCTGTTTCCTATGCCCTTACAGCGAGAAGGTTGTGTATTCATGCTTTCTGACCATCGACGTTCCCTGTTTTCTCTCCATCGTTCCACCGGCGTTTCTCTTGGTGTCTGCGCGGCCATCGTCGCCTCCGGCGGCATGGCGCGGGCGCAGGTAGACCAGGGCAGCATCAGCGGCACCATCCATGACAGCAGCGGAGCCGGCATCCCCGGTGCGAAAATCACCGTCACCAACACTGCGACTGATTTTGCGGTAACCGTCACCACCGATGCCAGCGGAAATTACACGGCGACGCCACTGAAACTGGGTAAGTACACGGTCAAGGTGCACGCGGCCGGCTTTGCCGAGGCCACCCAGGACAACGTGCAGGTGAACGTCGCCTCCACGACCACGGCCGATCTCCAGGTGGGCGTCGAAGGCACGCAGCAGAACGTCGTCGTAACCTCAGCCCCGCCCGCGCTGCAGACCGAAGAAGCCTCAACCGGGCAGGTTGTCAGCTCGGAGGTGATCAACGACACGCCGCTGAATGGGCGCAATTTCACCTTTATCGCGCAGCTCTCGGCCGGCGTTGAACCATCGGAGCAGGGTTCGCGCGGCGCGAACAAAGGCGACTTCTCCGCCAACGGTCAGCGGTCTGAGCAGAACAACTTCATCCTTGACGGCGTCGACAATAACGCCAACCTGGTCGACTTTTTGAACGGCGCAAGCTTTGTCATCAAACCCCCTCCGGACGCTCTGCAGGAGTTCAAGGTGCAGACCGGCGACTACACCGCGGAGCTGGGGCACTCGGCCGGCGCGGTGCTCAACGTCGCGACCAAGAGCGGCGGCAACCACTTTCACGGCGACCTGTGGGAGTACTTCCGCAACGATGTGTTGAACTCGCGCGACTACTTCGAGACCGTTGTACCGAAGTACCGGCAGAACCAGTTCGGCGCGACGCTGGGCGGGCCCGTCATCAAAGACAAACTCTTCTTTTTCGGCGACGGAGAAGCCAACCGCATTATCTTCGGCGTACACAACATCTACACCGTGCCGACCGCGCTGATGCGCACAGGTGACTTCAGCGAGCTGTTGAACCAAAACGCAAACGGCCGTGGACAACCGATCCATCTCTTCCAGCCCGGCGGGCCGACGCGCGACCAGAACGGAAATATCACCGCGCAGAACTACCTGACCTATAACGGCATGCAGAACGTCATCAATCCGGCCCAGGTCAATCCGATTGGACGGGCGATTTTGAACGCGTACCCGACTGCAAATTACGGCGGCCAGGGCAATACGGTCAATAACTATAACTTCCAGGGAAACGCCAGCGATAACACCACGCAGTACGATGGGCGACTGGACTACAACGCAAGCCAGAAAGATCAGGCCTTTGCACGGTACAGCTACTCCAACGAGCCGGTCACTCTAAGCTCCCCGCTGGGCATGCTGGACGGCGGCGGCTTCGGCGGCAGCGGCACGTCTGTAACGGAAGGTAGAAACTTCACTTTCAGCGAAACGCACGTCTTTACAACGTCCACCATCAACGAGTTTCGGCTCGGATACAACTGGATCAGTGCCGCATTCGTTCCGCCCAACTCGGGTGTGGACCTGTCCGCTACAAACTTCGGCATCGGAGGCATTCCCTTCGGTCCCGGCAACGGCGGGCTGCCTTACTTCAACTTCAACAACCTGGTCAGCAATAATTTCAGCAACGCCGGTTCATCCCAGTACGAGCCGACGCGCGAGTACGAAAACGTAGTTCAGATCCTGGATAACGTGTCGAAGCAGATCGGCAATCATTCCCTGAAATTCGGCGTGAACTTCGAGCGGATCCGGGTGCAAACCAATCAGCCGGTCGATCCAAAGGACACTTTGAACTTCGATGGGAAGTTCACGCAGGATCCGTTAAACACAAGCGCATCCGGCTTTGCGGGAGCCGACCTTTTACTCGACTCGCTGGACTCGAGCTCGGTGGCCAATATCTTTACCTCGCACGATCAGCGCTGGTACCGGTCGGCGTACTTCCAGGACAACTGGAAGGCAATGACCAATCTTACGGTGAATCTTGGACTGCGCTACGAGTACACCCAGCCTATTCAGGAACTCGACGGTCAGCAGGCAAACTTCGTACCCAATTACGCGGCCGGCACTGCCGTCTACCGCATTCCTGCTCAGGACCAGACAAAAGCGCAGGATCTGCTGACGCCGAAGTTTCAGGCAGCTCTCGCGCAGGACAACGTCACCGTGCAATACACGGGAAATAAGTCGCTGGTGAGCCCGGCCTACCTGAACTTTTCGCCGCGCGTCGGCATCGCCTACCAGTTAGACCCGAAAACAGTCTTTCGGAGCGGCTTTGGTATCTTCTTCGGTGGGCTGGAAAGCGTCGGCTACTATCCAAGCCTGTCGCAGAACTTCCCATTTCAGTTCGACAGCAACTTCCCCAGCCAGGGCTGCGTACCCGGTAACTGCCCGACCAATGGGCAGAATCTCGAGACCGGCTTCAGCCAGGCCTTGGCCGCTGGCTTGGCGAACTTCGTCAATAAGCCGGGCTTCCGCGGTTACCAGACCAACACGCAAACCCCCTACAGTGAACAGTTCAACCTGACTGTGCAGCGTTCGGTGACAAACTCAACAACAGCCACCGTAGCCTATGTCGGCGCACTGTCACGGCACCTGCAAGTAAACCCCGACGGCAATATTCCGGCCTTCCCGGTTCCGTCCGGCGTCAACGAGCAAGATGTGCGTCCTTACCGGGACTTCGGCGGAAGCAGCATCGTTCTGTACGGCGGGACTGCTAACTACAATTCCCTGCAGCTGACCCTGGAGCACCAGCTTACCAATGGTTTATCGTTTCTGGGAGCCTACACCTGGGCACACAATCTCGATGATGCGACCACGTTGCTGGGCGGCTCTGGACAGAGCGGCAACGGCTACCGTAACTGGCGTGTCTTCGGCTTCGGCGTCGACTACGGGAATGCTTATACTGACGTTCGGCAGCGCTTCGTGCTGAACACGCAGTATGAGCTTCCCTTCGGCCACGGCAAGCAGTATCTCAACTCGAATGGCCTACTCAACGAGATCGCGGGCGGCTGGGCAGCCGCGCTTGTCTTCCGCGTGCAAACAGGGCAGCCTGTCGGGGTTTACGCAAATAACAATCCAGGCGGCACCGGCACCGGATACGCCTACAAAGTCGCCGATCCTTTCAAGGCCGGTGGCACGCCAACCTCTACCAACAGGAATTGCGCCACGCGCACGCGCACTGTAGCTACCTGGTTTAATCCGTGCGCGTTCGTCAATCCACCACAAGTCATTCCCGCGAAAAATGCGCAAGGCCAGCCCAATACGCCAGCTGCGGGTCAGATCCTTTCGAGCGATCCAAACGTACTCTCTGCGTATGGTCCCCCGGGACGCACCATGATTGCCGGCCCCGGCTACAACCGCACAGATGTGTCGGCTTTCAAAAACTTCGATGTCATTCGCGAGACGAGTATTCAGTTTCGAGCGGATGTTTTCAACGTGTTCAATACGCCTGCTTACGGTCAGCCCAGCAACACAACAGGAGGTGGCTTCGGGCAGATTACAACGGAGCGCTTTGGCGGCAGCGGTACCGCGGGTGAAAACCCGGATGCCCGCGTGGTGCAGTTCGCTCTCAAGTACCTGTTCTAGGTCGAAGCAGCACGCCTAAAAGAAGCTGCATACCAGCAAAACGCCGAAGACCGTTATACCGGGTCTTCGGCGCTTTGCGTTCTGGTCAGATATATCACTGTGTTGCTGAGTTCTCCCCACAGTGACAAGTTAAGAGGAGCACTGAGAGGCTAAACGTTCTCTTCAGGAATCGCGGTTAGGGTAAGGTTCACCGTCTGCGTACCCAGGCGCAGGTGCTTTGCCGTCAGGTGTACCGTGCCGGCCTGCTCGCGCGCGCGCACCCACACCGCGGCGGTGCCGCCCATCAGGGCAATCGGGTTATCACCGAGTAACTCGCCCGGTCCTTCCAGCGTGAATGTAATCGGATCGTTTGCCGAGGGGTGTACATTGCCGAATTCGTCCATAACGCGAAGCACGACCCTGGTTGCGTCCGCCCCATCCGCCATTAAGGTAGTATCGGCGGCGGTCGACGTAAACTTTGCATCCAGGCCTTTGCCAGACATGGAGCGCGAGATCACCTGCTTGCCGCCGAGATAGCCGTCGATGCGAAGGTCGCCCCAGCGAAAATCCAGCTGCTTATAGTCGATATCGGACAGGTCGAGCTGAAATGGCGGGTACTTGAGGTGGGAGAACTCAGCCCGGTCCGGGTCAAGCTCCGCTATCAGCTTCCATGGATTGGACGCAAGGCTCCGCTCTCGCAAATAAAGTTTAAGGTGATCACAATTTGTGCAGATCACAGCACGCCGAAACCCCACTGCCTCATCACCCGCAGCCCAATGGAACGCCGGCTCCAGGACGATCTCCACAGCCGGGTCGACCTGGGACTTATAGAAGCCGGCTGCCGGCTTCGGTTCACGAAAGATATCCAGAACGCCGTGGTAGCAGATACGATCACCCGCGCCGAAGTTGGCATGGGTGTTGTAATCGAAGGCGCACCAGCCAATCCCACCCGCGTACTGCGGGTCCGATGCTAATTGGTCATGAATGCGCGCGTGCCGGAGGGTATGCTCGCGCTGGCGCTCATCGTCATCGGACGTCTTCGTTGGATAAGTATGCCCTACGAACTCGGTATTAAGGTAACGCGGGTGGTTCGGCGCCCGCAGCGGAAATCCGAAATCGTTGATCGTGAAAACGTCTTCCAGCAGCTCTGATTCCTTGAAGTTACGGATGCCGCCAGTCTGTCGGGTCGGGTCAAGCGCATGCGCCAGCGCGTTGGTGCGTGTGTAAAAACTGTGGTCATCCTTCGATTCATTGATGCGAACGCCCCAAAGAACGATCGAGGGGTGATTCCAGTCTCGCCGAATCATACGGCCCACATTGTCGATGGCGACCAGCTTCCATGGTTCGGGCCCGATATGTTGCCACCCCGGTATCTCTTCAAGTACCAGCAGCCCGATCTCGTCGCAGCAATCCAGAAAGTGCCGGGACTGCGGGTAGTGCGATGTGCGCACGATGTTACAGTACAGCTTCTGTCGGAGAATCATCGCATCCCTGCGCTGCACACGGGCCGGCATAGCCTGGCCTACAAAAGGGAACGTCTGATGGCGGTCCAGACCGCGCAGCTTGATAATTTTGCCATTGAGAGAAAAGCCATGATCCGTAAACAATGCTTCGCGGAAGCCGATACGGCGCGTATCTTCGTCGATCGGTGAGCCTCCGCGCAACAGCCTGACATGCATCGTATAGAGCTTAGGCTGCTCCAATTGCCAAAGCTCAATCCCGCTCAGCTTCGCCAGCGTCACCGTGTGCTTCGCGCCGTCGCGTCCGGTTTGCGAGCTCTGGTACGCTGGCGCGTTTGTTGCCGGATCCAGGGCACTGTTCGGGTCCGAGGGCGCTACCGGAACGATTGCCTGTGCCCCCTTCATTAAGACCCGTTCACCATCACGCAACTCGATCTCGATTGATAAACGCTTAGTTGTTTTATCCGTCCCAGCAATAAAGCAATCCACATCGAGCGAAGGGCTGCCGCTCAATATGTCACGCTGACGAGCAAAGATATTATCGATATGGACATCCGGCACAATCCTTAGCGAAATTTCGCGGTAAATACCGCCGAAGGTCATATAGTCTATCTCGTAGCCGAAGGGCGGTATGTCCTCCCGCTCAGTGGAATCCAGTTGCACCACCAGCACATTCTCGCCATCCTTGCGCAGGTGCGGCGTCAGTTCAAAGGAGAACGGCGTAAAACCGCCCTTGTACTCGCCTAGTGGAGCTCCATTGATCCACACGGTCGATGCAGTCATGGCCCCTTCAAAGTCGACGAACACGCGTTTGCCCTGCGCGGCTGCCGGCAAATGGAAGCGCCGTCGATAGGTAGAGACAAACTCATACAATCCATCATCGAAGTTGTGCCACGGCAGGCGCACATTCGTATGCGGTACCACAACTTTTTCGAAAGCGGCGTCATCAAAGTCCGGCAATTCCGCGCCGGCTACTTTTTCGGCTTTGTACCGCCAGTTACGATTCATGGGTAGCACAAGGCGGCCCGATGCCTCGCCGGCCGCTGCGTCCGCCTCCGCGCCTGGAAAAGAAGCGGCAGCCAGTAAGGCGCCTGTGGTCTTTATAAAGTCTCGTCTGCGCATTGAGTTCCCCTAAGTGATCCGGCCTGTCGGCGAGCATCCCGCAATCGCGGGATAAGTCACTATGAGGCACTATCGCACGAATTAGTATCGTTCCGCTATGCAGCGTGCATCCACTACACGGCACTAAGTCGGTGACACGCTACGGTAGAATTTTGAGTATCACGCGCCGCCTGCCCCGGACCGCATTGGTGAGCCAGATTTCGTCGGCGGTCCATAAGTCATCGAGAGAAACATCTTCCTCGGCAATCGATGGTGTACTCGCAAGCAGCCACCCTCGGTATACGCCCGGCAGCACGCCGGCCGAGAGCGGCGGTGTGCGCCATCGCTGCCCATGCCGTACAAAGACCGAGTGAATCGCGCCTTCTGTCACCATGCCGTGCTCATTGATGAAGATCGCATCCACGCATCCGTTTGCCCGCGCTACGCGCGACGCCCGATCGTACAAGGCTCTAAAGGTTGTCTTATGGTGCAGCAGCAGGTCCGAAGACGCGACCGGCGTAGGCCAGAGATGCGCGTAGTGAGGGCCCGGGTCAGCCTCAATTCGTTCCGCAGGACTGAAGCTGCACAAGCCTTCGGGATCGACAAGCACCCGCAGCTTCCACGCCCCTTGATGCGGTAGCCGTCTACTTTGTTCCTCAATGGCGGCGAGTACGGCCGCTCGGCTGAAGCAAAAGTGAAAGTGCTTCGCTGATGCGGCAAGCCGGTCCATATGCCGGGCCAGCAGATCGCAATGGCCGTCCTCCCAGCGCATGCTTTCCATCAGGCTGAAGGAAGAGTTACGCAGAAAGCGAGCCTTCAGCAGGCACTCCGCATATTCCGACGCCTGGTCCGAATCGGCGGTAATGCCTGAACCTACTCCCATGGACGCGTGCGCGCCCTCGTGTACGGCCGTGCGGATCGCCACACTGAACATCGCTTCCCGATGCGGCGACAAAAACCCGATCGCGCCCGTGTACACGCCGCGGTCCCGCCTTTCCAGCTCACGAATCAGCTGCATGGTGCGTACCTTGGGCGCGCCCACAATCGAGCCTGAAGGGAACAGGCTCGCGAACAGCTGGTAGGTGTTTACTTCCTCTCGCAGCGTCGCTTCGATCTCCGAAACCATCTGCAACAGCGAAGGATACTGTTCCACCGCGAACAGCTGCGTGACGCGCACAGAGCCGTGTTCTGCCACGCGGCCCAGATCGCTGCGCAGCAGGTCCACAATCATGATATTTTCCGCCCGGTTCTTCTCGTCTGCTATCAGCTTTGCGGCGAGAGCTTTGTCCTCTGCCGGGCTTGCTCCGCGAGGGGAGGTGCCTTTCATCGGCCGCACGGTGATGTGCCGGTCACGCAAGTGGAAAAAGAGCTCCGGCGACGCCGAAAGTATGACCCGGTCGTCGATGTGCAGCATGGCTCCGAATGCCACTGGCTGCGTCTCCAACATGTGCGAGAAGAGGCAGGCGGGGCTGTGCGGGTATTCCCATTCCACGGTCGACGTGAGATTGACCTGGTACGTGTCCCCGTTCGTGATCCACTCTCGAATACGTTCGAACTGAGCGCCAAAATGTTCTAGGGAGGCGCAAAACCGCAGCGTATCGAGGCCTCGCGTCGGCCCTAAGCCGCCGGTAGTGGACGGCACGATCTCAGGCTCGCGATAGACGCCGAAACACGCGAGCGGCAGCCCGCCGCCCACGGGCAAAAAGCCCGGAACCGCCGTTGGCTCCCAATGGTAGCCGCATTCGTAGCTCAGGTAACCGGCGACCCACAAACCGGCACCAAGCGCCGTCTCGATGGCCCGGAAAAGCGGTGGAATTTCCGCAAGAGTGTGCGCGGCCAGCCACTCCGTCGGGCTTTGAAACAGCAGCGACCGTGCCGGGCCTTCCACCGGTGTGCGGGAGCTCTCAAACAGCATCGAGCCCTGCTCATGTGAAACAAGCTCGCGAGCGCGAGCTATCGGGTGAACATCATCCAACTCGGCCGCCCTCTCTGTCCGCGCTGCCGTTTCCCTCCGTGGACAGGCCTTCTCCATCGAGCATACCGTCCGTCGAGAACAGGCTCACAGCCGCCCGCGCGCCTCACTTCGCGCTGTCAAATGGAACTACTTCGCTGCTTCCCTCGCCAATAAGGTGCGCTTGCGCTCGATCCCCCACCGATAGCCGGACAGCGCTCCATCACCGCGCACGACACGGTGACACGGGATCGCGACAGCGAGGGCATTTGCGGCGCACGCCTGGGCAACGGCGCGGGAGGATCTGGGCAGCCCGAGGCTTGCGGCCAGCGCCCCATAGCTCGCGGTGGCGCCCGGCGGCAGCTTCAACAGCGCCTCCCACACCCTTTGTTGAAAGGCAGTGCCGCGTATATCGAGCGGCAAAGCAAGCCCGAGCGCGGGCGCTTCCACCAAAGCGACGACCTGCGCCACAGTTTGCTCATACCGCGCGTCACTTCCGTGGAGGCTTGCCCGCGGAAACCGCCGCTCCAGATCACGAACTAGCTCCTCCGGATCGTCGCCGAGCAGGATGGCGCAGACCCCGCGCTCTGTTTGCGCTACCAGAATGGAGCCCAGCGTGCACTGCCCGACGGCAAAGTAAATCTTCATGCTGTGTCCTCCGGCGCGAAAAGCGGTAGGTGTCATTCCCAGTCCTTTGTCGGCCGAAGCATAAAAGCGGCTGCTCGCGTCAAAACCGGCTTTATAGATTGCATCGGTGACCGATGGGCTGTTTAGAAGGCTCTCTCGCATCGCCGCGCTGCGCTGCGAGACGGCGTAGCTCCGGGGCGTCACCCCGGTCAGAGCTCGGAAAAGTCGATGGAAATGCGCGGGGCTCATCCCTGCCGCGGCTGCCAGCTCGCGCAGCACTATCTTGCCCGGCGAGCTTTCGATGCAGCGGCATGCCTCAGCAATCACGGCGGCGTGTTGCTCGCATAGTGACCGCTCGCCGGGCCTGCACCGTTTGCAGGGTCGGAAGCCGGACGCAGTCGCTTCCTCAGCAGACGGGTAAAACAAGACGTGTTCCGGCCTGGGTAGCCGTGCGGGGCACGAAGGCCGGCAGAAAATGCCCGTGCTGCTGACTGCATAGACGAACTGTTGGTCGGCGCGCCGGTCGCGGGCGGCTAGCTGCGCCCAGCGCGGATCGTCAAGTATCTGCTTCGCGAACTGGTCCACTGCGGCTTCTCCTTGCTCCACCATCACTTGCCCATTTGCCGCGCAGGTCGATACTGCTCTTCCGGAATCTGCGCCAGAGTCGAGCACCCCGCCCTCTCGCTCAGACCGTAGAACTGGCAGAAGCTCATCAACAGAGGCCGCCAGGCATCCGGATCCACGTGATCCTGATGCTCGCCGGTGAGCAGCGATTCGTCTATGTGAGCCCGTACAATCCGCACTTCAAACGCGAGCGCCGCCGGAGCTTTCTCGGGTCTGTGGCCAAATGCGTGCGAGCGCTCGAGCACTGCTTCCAGCTGTACCGGGCACTCCAGGACTCGCGGCGCTTTCACAAGCTCCGACGACACTGCCGTCAGCCCAGCCACGCCAAACTTGTTTCTCTCGTGTCGGTAGCCCATCGCCTGCTTGTGCGGTGAAACAGGATCGCTCCCGGTCAGGCGGGCAAGCCGGTTTACCGGCTCCACCTGATGGATTGAGGGCAAATTCAAAACGCACTCTTCTTCGCGGAGAAGGTTCGCTGCGGTGTGCCCTTTGGCACCAAGTCCTAGCATGCAGTTCCAGCCCAGCCACCATGCCGACGACATGGGGGCAAGATTAGGCGAGGAGTCCACGTTGAGGCTGCTGATCAAAACGACTGGAGTTCCAAAATAGAGAATAGAGGGTTCGACGGTGCGGTGCATGGGCACATCATGTCGCACAGCGTGGGGCAAAAGCGTCCCGTTTCTTGCTTTCACATTCAAGGCGGTTCGCCACGCCAGTTCCACATCGGGAATGGCGATTCTTCCATGGGCGTTCGATCGACTCGGCCCGGATCCTGCATGCTAGGATCACTCGTATGAACGTCGCCATCTCCGTTGTGCGCCCTTTCCACACCGTCAAGATGGCGAATGCATTGCGAAAGTCCGTGGATGGGGTCGATATCTGGACGTCGTCGCCGCGGCGCTACTTCAATCACCTGGATGCCTCGGTGCGCACCCACCTGGTGCCGGCCCCGGTTGAGATTGCCGCCCGCTTTGTGAAGTTTGGACCCGCGGCCTCCCAGCATGGCATCGCCTGGTGGGACCGTATGGTTGCCGCGATGATGGGTCGCCCCGAGCTGGTCATCGGCTTTGCCACCCAGGCGCTCTACACCGGGCAGGCGGCTCACAAGCGCGGGTCCCGCTTTGTTCTGGACCGGGCTTGTCCACACACAGACTTTCAGCAACGGCTTGTTCAGGAAGAATCGGAGAAGACCGGCGCGGTCTTTACTCCGGATCCAAGCTGGTTTCGTGATCGCCAGCTCGCCGAGTACGAGACCGCCGATGTCATTCTCGTGCCCTCGCGCTACAGCGGTGATACCTTCCCTCCGCAGCTGCAATCAAAGCTGCTGCTGGCTCCCTTGCTCGGCCGCGCCCAGGCCAAGGGAGCTATCCGGCTCGAACGCAACACGCCGTTCACAGTCGGCGTGCTGGGCGGCCACCCTCTGCGCAAAGGCTACCTGTACCTGTTGGAGGCATGGCGCAGGCTCAGTCTTCCCAACGCTCGTCTACTGATCCGCTCGTCCAGCGACTTCGCAGCGTATCCGAAGCTCGCCGAGCTGCTGCAGCAAACACCCAATGTCGAGATCATCGAGTACGTCCCCAATATCGCCGAGTTCTACCAGCGCTGCGACCTGTTCGTACTGCCCAGCATGGATGACGGGTTCGGCATGGCATTGTTTGAGGCAATGGCGAACGGCGTCCCGGCGATTGCAACGCGAAACTGCGGCGCCTCGGAGTTGCTGACCGATGGCATAGATGGTCTCGTCATTGACGCCGGCAGCGTGGACCAGCTTGTCGCCGCGATCTCGTCTCTGTACGAGCATGAAGAGCGGCGGCAGGCGATTGCTATCGCCGGCCAGCAAACGGTCGAGCGCATCTCCGCAACAACCCTCTACGACGACGCCCTGCATCAGCTGCTCGCGCCGATACCCGCCGCGGCCGCGGTCGCCTGATCTGCTCGAAGGCTCGGAGAACAGCTGCTTGCGGCATCGCTTGTTCATGGACAGCACGTACTCCGGTGGGCAAGGGCTGCGAGAGCTTCCGCCGCCGCCCTGGAACAGCACCATTCCGGCGGAGTTCCGCTACCCCTACGATGTGCTCGAGCAGGCGCTCCCGTCTGTACCCGCTGAGGGACTGCACTTCTACTTCACTAAAGAAGCCTACTTTCTTCCTGAATACGGCCCGCATGTTGTCGCGGTGCTGCTGCAGGAAGAACGCTGCAAAACCCCCGTATACGGCCGCCAGGTGCGTGCGGTCATCCGCAATCTTCATTCCCGGCCATTTCTCGGGTACCGTCCGTCGCACTGCCTCACCTCTAGCTTCACCCGGCTTGAAGCAGTCCTTACCTTTGAATACCTGCGGGACACCTACACCAGCCTGCGCTCCCGGTATGCCCTTGATCACCCGCCTGCCGGTCTTCCCTCACCTGTGCGGCGCGACCCGAGAACCATTCACTTGCCGCTCGGCTATCACAGTCAGGTTGAGGTGCCGCAGATATCGATGAGCGAGCGCCCATTGGACACCTTTTTCGCAGGGCAGGTGCGACAGGCCGCGTTCGCCACACGCTACCAGCGCTACGTGTCGAGCTCCAAAATCGAGGCTCGCAAGCAAATCTGGGCCGTGCTCCAGGAGCTCCAAAGGGAAGGCCGCTGGCGTATGGACTTGGGCGACGTCGCAGCCGACCAGAGCCAGTCGGCCGGCGCGGCGTTTACGTCCTATTCCGAGAAGATGATGCAGTCGCGCATCTGCGTCGCCCCGCGCGGCTCCATGGCCGACACGTTTCGCTCGATCGAGGGCTTGCGCGCCGGCTGCGTGGTCGTGGCGAATCCCCTGCCCAAAGACCAGTTTCTTTATCCTCTAGCTCCGTTGCTGATCATCGATCACTGGCGCGAAATCCGCGGCATTTTGGAGAAGTACGCCCGCAATGTCGATGCTCTGGAAGAATGGCGGGCAAAAAGCCTGGCCTGGTGGCACAATCATTTGCGCCCCGAGATCATGGCTGTGTACCTTTCGAACGCCCTGAACGAAGCCGGGGCGACGCTCCTGCCCTAGAGCACTTTCCTGAAGGTCTATGGGACCGCACAGCTGTGAGCGTGACTTTTCCTGCAGGAAAAGTCACACCGACATGAGCCAGGCGCTCAACGGCGTCGGGAAATTGCTTAGGCCGCGCCGCCGCGCCCGGCCAGCGCCGGGATCCTGGACTGGAGCTTGCTCCACAGCATCGTGCGCAGCTCATCCACCTGGAAGATCCAGTAGCAGAAGCCGGTCAGCACCAGCGTCGTCACTGTGGCGATAATGCCTTGCAACAGGTACGGCACGGTCCGAATGTGGAGGATGGGCCAGAAGAAGATTGCCGTACACGCCGCCATAATCGCCAGCATCTGGTACACGGGCTTATGGTCAAGCTGTACTTCGCCGGCAAACAACCGGTCATTCAGGTGCAGCAGGTAGAACAGCTGCAGCGTTTCCGAGATTAGAGCCAAACCCAGGTAGCCCTGAATCCCGAACTGGTGCATCAGCGGGATCGAGAGCAGGCTGGTCATCCCGTACGCAAACAGCGTTTGCCACGCAATGGATTCAACCTTGTTGGAGGAAAACTGAAACTGGTACTTGTGTTCCTTGATCGACAGGATGGAAATCGTAAGCCCCAGCACAATACACA
>CAXTMW010000007.1:40996-47139 GCA_964245455.1 uncultured Acidobacteriaceae bacterium | reverse complement strand
CATTCGCTGCGCGTCCGCTTCGCACCGCACGGCGTCGGCAGCGTTCCGTTTGTGCTGTTTTTGGGCATCAGCATGAGCATCACAGCGTTTCCCGTGCTCGCCCGCATTTTGGAAGAGCGCGGCCTGATGAACTCGCCCCTTGGCACCACGGCCATCCTGTGCGCGGCCGTGGATGACGTCGTAGCGTGGCTGCTGCTCGCGGTCGCCCTGACGCTGATCGACGTCACCGGAACCTCCGGCAAGCTGCTGCTGCACTTTGGCCTGCTGGCGGCGTACCTGGTGTTTATGCTCGGCGTCCTGGGCCGGGGTACACCCGCTGTTTGGAGCCTTTATCGCGGGCGTCTGTTTCCCGCGGATCGAGCCCTGGCAGCAGGCCATTCGCGCGCGGCTTGACATGGTCACCTCCGTGCTGCTGCTGCCGCTGTTCTTCGCGCTGACCGGTTTGCGGACCCGCCTGGACCTGCTGAACTCCGGCGAAACCTGGGCCTGGGCCGGCATCATTTTAGTCGGCGCGATCTTCGGCAAGGTAGGCGGTGCCGTGCTGGCCGCACGCTGGACCGGTCAGAACTGGCGCGCGGCGTTTGCGCTTGGCGCCTTGCTCAACACACGGGGGCTGGTCGAGCTGGTCGTGCTCAACATCGCCTACAACGTCGGCGCCTTCAGCCCGACGCTGTTCACCATGCTGGTCGTCATGGCGCTGCTTACCACCATGATCACCACGCCAATGCTGGACCTGCTGAAGATACGCGGGACAGAGACCGAGGAGCCGGCTTAGGGCTGCGGCGGCGGCGTTGTTTCCGGGGCGAGCATGTAGTCGAACGCGTACGTATGCTGGCCCCCAGCGTTCTCAATGTGCATACTCCCGGCAATCCCGGCCAGCTCGCCCGTCCCCGAATCCGGCACCACCGTCAGGCGCAGCTCGGCCTTGCCGCGCGTCATGGTGCCCGAGTGCTGCAGCACAAAGCTGCCCGTATGCCCATCGAGCGTGCCGGTAAACCGCTCCAGCGCCACATACCCAGCGGAGCCTTTCATAGCAGTCGTGACTGAGAGCATCTGGCCGATGCTTGAGCCGTCGAGTCCCCCGTGGAACTGCTTGCGCAGGACCGCGCGGCTGAATGCCTCGCCTTCGGCGTCTTTTTGCGGGTCGAGCTTGATCTCAAAACTGCCGCTTGCGTGCATGGTGGCTGCGCTCCTGCTGCTGGATTGTGACTGCTGCGCTGCGACGTACGTCAACGGCAAAAGTGCAAAAAGGAGCGGAGCCGCGGCCTTTACCATCCGTATCGCCACTCAGTTCGCTTCTTCCTGATTGTCCCTGTCCAGCTCCGCGAAAATCTCGGCAAGGTCCAGGTAGACGGGACTCTCCGCGACCTGCAAGCGTGTGGCTGCGATCCAGTTCCCTGCCTGCAGAAACTCGGCAGTGCGCGCCTCCGCATCGATCAACCAGATGTTCTCGACGCCCATCGTGCTGTACTCGTGCGCCATCCTGCGGACTTCTGTATAGCTGTCGCTCGGCGAGAGGATTTCGATGGCAATCAAAGGCGGTTCGACCAGCACCTGCGGCCACTTGCGGCGCGGGCCGACGACCACGTCCGGCAGGCGTATGCGCGTCGGGCTGACGCGCGTGCGAACTTCGACGGCTGCCTTTACGTCCCACTCCTCGCGGTGTGCCTGAAACCAAGAGCCGATCAGGATTTGCAGCAGCCCATGTACCGAAAAAACCACCGGCCTCTCCTTCAACTCACCGTCGAGGTACTCTACATCCGGTTGCGGAACGGGTCCTTCCAGATACTTCTGCACACTGATCGGAATTGCTGCCATGGCACCCTCGCGTGCAGTGTAGCTCACAGGTATCAATCGGCGGAGCCGGATCGCTGCTGCATCCGCTCGATGACCAGCCGCGGCACCAGGCCCTCGACCGAGCCGCCCAACCGGAAGACTTCCTTGACCAGCCGCGAGCTCACATAGGAGTACTTCGCGTCCGGCATCAGGAAGATCGTCTCGACCTCCGGGCTGAGCCGCCGGTTCATATGGGCCATCTGCAGCTCGTACTCGTAGTCCGAGATGGCGCGAATGCCGCGGAGCACCGCGTGCGCGCCTTGCTCGCGGGCAAAGTCGACCAGCAGCCCTTCAAAGGTCGCGACCTCGACATTTCCATAACCGGCCACACCTTCACGCAGCATGGCGACACGCTCCGCGACGGAAAACAGCGGGTTCTTGGCCGAGTTGCGCAGCACCGCGACTACAAGGCGATCGAACAGCTTGGCGCCCCGTGCGACCAGGTCCAGGTGGCCGTTGGTCACCGGGTCAAACGAGCCGGGATAGATGGCCGTGACGGTGTGCACGGGAGTGAGTGTAGCAGGCGGCTACCCGGCCTGTTGCCTCAAGGTCATGGTGCGGGGACGTTGACTGTGGTGATAACTTCCACTGCCTGACCGTTCAACCGGAAGGGCTTGTAGAGCCACTGCCGCACCGCCGTTTCCGCGGGCCCGCGCAAAACCTCGACGCCGCTTACTGCTTTCGCCTCCTGCACCTTTCCGTCGGCGCCGACGCGCACGGCAAGCACCACCGTTCCTTTTGGCGCGTCCGCGGGAAACTCCGGTTGTACTTTCTTGATGAGAAGCGAAGCCATGACTCCGCCGGAAACGCGGATCGCGGAAGATGCAGCAGGGGGAACAGCTTCCTGTGGTGGAAGGGCAAGAGAGGGCAAGCTCAAAAAGCCTGCAAGCATGACAGAACGGAGCAGCATGGCTACCCTTTCTTCGCTGGCCAGATAACCAGCAGCATGGGAAATAGTGACACAAACATATGGGAAGTTGTCACGATTTGTATTTGCATTCCACCACGCCTCCAGGGAGAGCAAAACCGCCTGTGCGCTTCACCAAAGCTTGAGCAGCGGGGCAAGCAGTGGAGCCAGGAGAGCCGTAACCAGCCCGTTTGCGCCAAGCGCGACGCCGGCAAATGCTGCCGCAAGCGGGTGCTGCGGAATGACCTGGGACGCCCCGATGCCGCTGCCCGCGGTCCCGGCCGCAAGCCCGACTGCTCGCCAGTCATGGATGCGCAGCAGGCGCAGGGTGCCGTCAATGAGAGCGGCTACCAGGATGCCGGCGGCGATCGCCAGGACGACGGTCAGCGAAGGAATGCCGCCGATTGCCTCCGAAACGTCGAGCGCGATGGGCGTTGTGAGGCCTTTCGGCAGCATGGACAAAGCAACCGGCCGGCTGGCGCCGAACAGCCGGGCGATGCTGTAGCCGGTGATCGCGCTTGTGAGCGAGCCTGCCAGCAGCGCGGCCAGCAGAGGCCCCAGGCTGCGCCGAATGGCTTCAAGCGAGCGGACCAGCGGAACGGCGAGCGCGACCGTCGCAGGACCGAGCAGAAAGTGCAGCAGCTGTGCCCCGGCAAAGTAGCTTGCATACGGGATATGCGTGACATATAGAGTGAAGCCAATGACAACGACGGCAAACAGCACAGGATTGGCTGCGGCGCTGCGGAGCCGTCGCTGTAGAAACACACCAAGAAGGTAAACGGTGATGGTGAGCGTGAGAGCGACAAGAGGAGCAAGCATCCTCAGGATAGATTGGGTCACGCAATCGCCTGCCCGGAGCGTTTGAGCAAGACGTGCATGACGCCCGCGGTCACAATCAGCGTCAACACGGTCGAGATCATGAGTGACGCCGTTAGGGGAAGCCAGGCGCTGCGCAGCAGCGCAAGATTGGTGATGATACCCGCGCCGGCTGGAACGAACAGCAGGCCAAGCATGGAAAGCAGCTGATCCGCGGTAGCCGCAAGCGTCGGCTCAACACCCCCTTTGGCAAGGAGAAACGCAGTGAGCAGCGCCATACCAATGACCGGGCCGGGCAAGGGCAGGTGGAGCATGGCATGCAGCAGTTCGCCCGCAAGTTGAAACAGCAGCAAGGTCACAAACGACAGAAGAAATGTCATTCCTGAAACATACGGCATCGCTCCGAGCCGGCAGCCTAGTGAGAACTAGGGCTGGACGCCGAAAACGATTCGCCTTGGAATCAGTCGACTACATGCAACCTACCAGAACGGCTGCCCGCAGGTAGCCGTTCTGGAAAGTGCTCTTCCCGAACTTACTGACGCTTCGAGGGACGCACAGCTTCCTGGGCTAGCAGCGGACCATCCAAGGGGATGTCCGGTATCGGAACCGGCGGAAGCATCCCTGGTGCGATCCCCAGCTTCTGGCGAACCGCGGTATCGATCCGCCCGAACACTTCCTTGTTGTCCTTCAGGAACTGCCGCACGTTCTCTCGACCCTGGCCGATGCGCTCACCCGAGTAGCTGTACCAGGCGCCGGATTTGTCGACCACGTTGTGCGTGACCGCGAGATCCAGCACGTCGCCTTCGCGCGAGATGCCTTCGCCGTACAGGATGTCGAACTCGGCCTCGCGGAATGGCGCCGCGACCTTGTTCTTGACGATCTTGACCTTGGTGCGCGAACCCACAACCTGGTCGCCTTCCTTCACCGCCGCGATGCGCCGAATATCGACGCGCACCGACGAATAAAATTTGAGCGCGCGGCCGCCTGTGGTCGTTTCCGGGTTGCCGAACATGACGCCGATCTTCTCTCGGATCTGGTTAATGAAGATTAGGCAGGTGCGCGACTTCGACACCGTGCCGGTCAGCTTTCGTAGGGCCTGCGACATAAGCCGGGCCTGCAGGCCCATGTGCGAGTCGCCCATCTCGCCGTCCAGCTCGGCCTTCGGCACCAGCGCCGCAACCGAGTCCACCACCAGCACGTCTACTGCGTTCGAGCGCACCAACGCTTCTACAATCTCAAGTGCCTGCTCGCCGTAGTCCGGCTGGGATACCAGCAGGTTGTCGATGTCGACGCCCAACTTCTTCGCGTACTGCGGATCGAGCGCATGCTCGGCGTCCACGAAGGCCGCCAAACCGCCAAGCTTTTGGGCTTCCGCGATGATCTGCAGCGTAATGGTGGTTTTGCCGGAAGACTCCGGACCGAAAATTTCAATCACCCGGCCGCGCGGCACGCCGCCGACGCCGAGCGCCGCGTCGAACGAAATAGAACCGGTTGAGATCGCGGACACTTCCATCTTGTCCTTCGAGCCCAGCCGCATGACCGACCCTTTGCCAAACTGCTTGTCCAACTGAGCCAGTGCCGCTTCAATTGCCCGAGACCGATCTTCCGCCACGCTGTTTCCCCCAAAAATCTGCATGTACCTAGTCGGACCGCGACTAAGGGCGCGTCCCAGACCCGTCCCTGCCATACCAGACGGGACAACCCGGGGAGCTGGTCAACACGTCCGAACTGTGTCCGAAACCGATACAGATTGGATGTAGCCTACCACCCGACGATGCGGGAAAGGCGAAGAAAATGCAAACACCAAGGTCACGTTCCGAGGCGCTTTTCCCGTTTTTGCCTACCGCTTCAATAGGTCCACCGGCTCACGAATATCCGTGACGCGGAAGTGCCGGGCGAGCGATGGGGGCCGGCGGGCGACGGCCTGGTACATCTCCCAGGCCACGCGCCGGTAGGAGAGGTGCCCCTGCGGTGCGGAGCGAAGCTCGGCGATGTAGAGCGCCTCCGCGAAATCCATGCGGAATAGGGCCCGGGTGCGGGTGGCCAGCGGCAGCAGATACTGCGCTGCCTCGGCAGACGGCTCCCGGGTCCAGGCCGGAGTACGCCCGCCCGCCTGCGAACGAATCGCGAATCGATCCCCGGCCGCGCCTGCCGCTTCCACTGCCTCGCGGAAAAGGTTTTCGAGCTCCCCAAGGCCCTCCGGCGTTTCCCTTCCGTGCCGGCCGGTAAAGCCCTGCAGCAGCTGCACACAGCGCCGGTGGCGGTGCATGTCGCGGAACCCGCCAATGTCCATCAGGATGTCGAAGCGCATGCGGTGCCCGGCCGTAAACTCGCGCAGCAGCTCGTCATGGCGGCCCCGCTCCCGCAGGCCCAGATCCACAATCTCGTCCCGCGCCGGCGCGTCAAGCGCGGCAACGCGGTCGCGCAGCTGCCGGTATGGGTAGTGGCAGGCCGGGTACAGCAGGCTGGCCGCCAGGTCCACCTCGAGCGTATCCGCGTCATCAATCAGGTCGACCAGCGGCGCCTTTTCAATCGGGGCGCCGCCCATCAGCGAAGCCGCGGCTTCGGCCATCAGGGCGCGCGT
>CAXTMW010000007.1:25446-40986 GCA_964245455.1 uncultured Acidobacteriaceae bacterium | reverse complement strand
CGCGGAGCGGTTCGGCACGGCGTACTTCACCAGGGTCGGCGCCACGCGCACTTCCCGTTGCAGTCCGGCCGGCTCCGGCACACCCGCGTTTCGGAGCGCCGCAGCCAGGCGCTCCATCTCGGCCGCCTGCGGGTTCCAGGCGGCCCCGGAGGCAGCGGCCCGCAGCCGCTCCCCCAGGTCCCGTACCTCAGCCAGAGGGTGCGACAGCAGGCGCGACACCTGCCCCTCAAGGGTGCGCGCATTCACAATCTGCCCCAGGGACGTATTGGCCGCCAAAGGCAGCAGGGAACGCGCCACATCAAACGCCCGCGCCCGCAGCGTGCGGTCAAAGGCGTCGGGCTTCATCTCCGGGGGGCGCTCGGTCTGGTCTTTCAGCCGCGCGAACACGCCGTCTGAAACAGTCCGATAGCTCGCGAACAACGCCCCGACGGCCTCTGCGTACGCGGCGCGGTCGGTTTCAGGGAGCCCTGCGGGTGTATAGAAGCCGCTTCGCTCGAAATCCTGGTACCGC
Source organism: uncultured Acidobacteriaceae bacterium (assembly GCA_964245455.1). Taxonomy (GTDB): domain Bacteria; phylum Acidobacteriota; class Terriglobia; order Terriglobales; family Acidobacteriaceae; genus EB88. The sequence continues at coordinate 40,475 of CAXTMW010000007.1, read as the reverse complement.
GTCGAGCGCTCCTGCCCATCCCAGCGCTGCTCATCGACCAGCACAATGGCGGCCAGCAGCGAAAGCCGCTCCACCGCGAACGCCAGGTGCGCCAGATCCGCGATCGAGCGATGCCCGTACTGAAAGTAGAACGTGTTCAGGAACTGTTCGGCCCGCTGCGCGCTGATCTCGTGCAGCGATTCCTTGAGAGACAGCGAGGAGCGCGAGTACTTCGCCATGGCGTAGGCCAGCACTTCCGGGTCGGCGCCGTGCACGGCGTACACGTCCGGGCCGGCGTCGCCCTCGGTTTCGACCGGCTTGTCCGGGGTGTCCATCGGAAATAAGCATATCGTTGTAGGAGGGATCTCGTCCTGACACGGGCCGTGACGAGCCCCGGCGAAGTGGTAGAAAGAGTGAGGCCGTATGCCGGAAACGATCCAACCCGAGCCTCAGCCGTCCGCTCCGTCCGACGCCGACGAGGTCCTGCGCACGGTCAGCCACCGTCCGCTGCCGCTGCCGCGCCGGCCATGGGCCATGCAGCAGCGCTGGAACGACCTCCTCTTCGCGCACTGGCCCATGCCCGCGCACCTTATCGAGCAGACGCTCCCGCCGGGCCTGCTCGCTGATACCTTTGACGGTTCCGGCTGGCTGGGCATTGTGCCGTTCGGCATGGATCGCATCCGCATCCACGGATTGTTCAGCGTACCCGGCGCGCGCGCTTTTCCTGAGCTCAACCTGCGCACCTATGTGCGCGAGCGCGGCACCAATCGCACCGGCGTGTACTTCTACTCGCTCGACGCCAGCAATCCGCTGGCCGTCATGGTGGCGCGCACTCTGTTCAACCTGCCGTACTACTGGGCGCGCATGGGCATGGAGTACAGCAAAGACTCAGGCCCGATGCGCGAGATCCGCTACCGAAGCCAACGCCTGCTCGCCCCGGCGCGCGCCCGCTTCCAGGCCCGCTACCGAGGGCTCGGGCTTGCGAGCCAGGGGCCGCTTGAGCACTTCCTTACCTCCCGATACGCGCTCTACACCAGCGATCGCAAAGGCACCCTGCTGCGCGGCGACATCCACCACCTGCCCTGGCCGCTCGAGCGCGCGGAGGCCGAGTTTGAGGTAAATGAGCTGCCGGCGGCGCACGGCTTTACGCTTCCCGACACGGAGCCGGTGCTTCATTTTTCGCGGGAACTGCTGGTATACGTGTGGGCGACCGAGCATGCCGGCCTGTCGCGCGTCCTGCGCGCTGCCGCGCCCGCTGCGGCAGGCAGCCCGGTCGCTTCCATCCGGCATCGCTGATTTGCTCGCACCTATACTGGGGCGATCGAGACTGGGGCGACCAAGCCCATCAGAAAGCGAGTTTTCTTTTGATCCAGAGTTCACCCGCCAGGCTGCTCCACGGCAAAACCGCTCTTGTTTCCGGCGCTTCGCAGGGAATCGGCCGCGCCATCGCGCTTGCGCTTGCCGCCGACGGCGCGCGCGTCGTGCTTGCGGCGCGAAACGCTGAGAAACTTGCCGCTGTCGCGCAGGAGATTGCCTCTGCCGGCGGCGAAGCTCACCCGTACGCCCTCGATATCGCGAGTGATGCTTCGATGAAAGACGTGGCAAAGGCGGTCCTCGCAGCCCATGGTGTTGTCGATATCCTGGTAAATAACGCGGGCATTACCCGCGACGGCTTGATGATGCGCATGAAACGCGCCGACTGGGATGACGTGCTCCATACCAACCTGACCGGCACGTTTCTGCTGACGCAGGCGCTGCTGCCGGCGATGGTAAAGGCCCGCTGGGGCCGAATTGTTTCAATAACGAGCGTGGTGGGGCAAACCGGGCAGGCCGGCCAGGTGAACTATGCGGCAAGTAAGGCGGCGCTGCTGGGCTTTACGCGTTCGCTTGCCCGCGAGGTCGCCTCGCGCGCCATTACGGTCAATGCGGTTGCGCCCGGCTATATTGAGACCGCCATGACCGGGGTGCTGTCTGACGCGCAGAAGCAAGCCATGCTAGGGGTTGTACCGTTGGGGCGGCCCGGCACCGACGAGGAGGTCGCGCACGCAGTCTCGTTTCTGTGTTCGCCGGGGGCGGGCTACATTACCGGGCACACGCTCGATGTCAATGGCGGGTTTTTCATGCAGTAGCGTTACGCGGCGTACTTACGCAGCGTCCGTCGTGCGCGGCTGCTCTCCTAGTCGTGCTCCGAGGGTGCTCGATACAGCCTGCGTGTCCCGCCACCCTGGATGCTGCCGCTTCCATAGCTCGGCATTGAGCTCCGCGCCGACCAGGATCGAGACCGAGGTGAGATACAACCAGAACATCAGGATGATGATGGCGCCGAGCGAGCCGTACGTGGCGTTGTAGTTGGCAAAGTGGCTGATATATAGGTCAAGGCCGAGCGAGCCCAGAAACCAGATCGACACCGCGAGCGCCGCTCCCGGCAGCGCCGACCGATAGCTTACCTTGCGGTTTGGCCCGAGATAGTAGAGCAGCATGATGTTGGCTACAAATGTCGTGAAGATGATCGCGATGCGCAGGGGGGGCCAGATCAGGTTCAGGATCGCCGGCACAGGCAGCACGTAGGAGACAAAGTGGATAAAGCCCGGCCCCGCCAGCACAAAAAGCAGCGACACGATCGACAGACCGCCGCATACCAGAGTCAGCAGAAGCGCTTGCAGCTTGTCGCGCCACCATGGGCGGCTTGCGGGTACGTCGTATGCAATGTCGAGCGCTTCAATAAGCGAGGAGAACGAGCCGGAAGCCGCCCAGATATAGCTGAGCACGCCGATGGACAGGATGCTGGCCGGGTGCGCGGTCAGGATGGAGGCGAGCACGGTTTTGACCAGCGACATCGCGTCGGGCGGGACCAGCAGCGCCATCATGTCGAGCAGCTGCTGAAACAGGTTCTGGATCGGCAGCGCGCTCAGCAGCGCGGAGGCCACCATGAGCAAAGGCACGAGCGATAAAAGGAGGAAAAAGGCGACCGCGGCGCCGATGGTAAAGACCCGCGTGCGCATAATCTCGTTGTAAAGAACCACGGAAAGGCGGGACACGTCTTTGCCTGCCTTTGTAACTTTTCCAAGCGAAACCGTCGTGTCCGCAGCCATACCGTTCCTTCCGCAAACCCTGCCCATCACCCCAAGTCGGCTGCCGGGTCCTGGTGACTCGCGCAAACCAGCTACAGGTTACTCCTGCCCGGGTTTTGGATGCCAGCCGGCGCGGGAAGGCAGGCCATAGAGAGTGAATCGTGCCCTGTAGACAGAAGAGCAGAACGGCAGGTCCATAGATCGCCGGTCGGTCGTCGGTCGGTCGCAGGTCGCCGGCGAAGTACCTCGGTACCGTAGGGAGGCATTCCCTTCGACGGGAAGGCCGATGCCGTGTTAACTATACCGTTAACCCTTCCACAAGGGTATTTCAGCAGAACGAGTGAGTAGATTGATGAAGATTGGCGTCACCATCCGTACATTCCGGCTGCAGCGCAGTCTTTCGCAGGGTGACATTGAGAAGCGCACGGGTTTACTCCGCTGCTACCTGTCCCGCGTCGAGAACGGCCACACCGTGCCGTCGCTCGAAACCCTGACCAAGATTGCGCAGGCGCTCGATCTGCCGCTCGCGCACTTCTTTACCGAGCAGCCGGAGGTGCAGCCGCTGCCGACGCAGAAAGTGTCTGACGACGAGCTTCGTTTTCTGACCCAAATTCGGCGCTACTCCTCAAACCTGAACGAAAGCGACAAAAAGATGCTGCTTGCCATGGCGCGCAAGTTTGCCGGCGTCGCGGCAACGGCATAAGCCGAGCTGTGTCCACTCGGGCGGGCCTAGAAGGCAAACGCTTCTAGGGTTTGGCTGGGGGCGATAGATAGAAAGCGCGCACAGCGTAGCACAGCAGCAGCAACAGCAGGAGCTCCCCGCCGACCGCGAGGTTGCGCCGACGCCGGAACAGCGCCGCCGGCGCGCCGATGCGGGGCACCAGCGGCAACGCCAGCAGCAGGCCCGCAAGAAACCCGCCCAGATGCGCCGAGTTGTCGATGCGCAGGGAAAAATGGCTCACATCAATGCCGGCGGCTAGCACGAAGTTCAGCACGGCAAACCAGATGACGCTCTTGCGCAGTGCCTTCCGCTCCGGCACAGGCAAGGGCAGGTAGGGTGAGTTCAGAAGGATGATCAGCACACCGGCCAGTCCAAAGATCGCCCCCGAGGCGCCCGCGCCGACGATGCCACCGTCCTGGAGCCCGGGGTGCGTGGCGATGCTGAGCAAGTTGCCGGCAAAGCCGGTCAGAAGGTACGCGGCGAACAGGCCCGAGACGCCCAGCAGCGGCTCCCCGAGCAGGCCGAGATTCCACAGGCACCACATATTGGTGGCGAGATGGAAAAAGCCGACATGCACAAACATGGCCGTCAGGAGGCGCCACCACTGGTCGAGCAACAGCACGTGCCCGCCTTCGTCCGCTCCGAAGTGCAGCAGCTGCTCAGGCTGGGGGGCGATCGGCGACACACCGCTTAGAACCATGCCGAGAAACACCGCGCAATTGATGCCGAGCAGCACATAGGTAGCCGGGGCTGAGGCCCAGCCGCGCTGCGCCCGCGGCGCGGCCGGCGGCACGGCTCCCGGCGGCAGCAGCTGCGGGTAGCCGTCGTTGTAAACCGGCTTGCCGTTCAGCCGGTCCGGAAGGAAAGCAGGCGAAGGCTGGGCCAGACCGGGGTCGTGCTCGCTTGCATTCGCCATAGTCTTACCGTACTGATTGGGGAAGCTCCCCGCAAATCACCGTTGTACCTGCTGCCGCCTCCCCTTCGCTCAGGGAAGCAGCCGGCAGGCTTGCCCAGCCTGAGTTGCAGCCGAGTTGAGCCACACCCTGCTTCATCCTTGTATGACAGGTGTGAAATGACTTCGTACAATCGAAGCGACAAAGCCACCTTTCGGAGAGATCGAGTTTGGACACCTTAAAACCAGTGAAGCGCGCGCTTCTCAGCGTCACCGACAAGGTCGGTCTCGTCCCATTCGCCCGCGGGCTGGCGGCGCACGGCATTGAACTTGTTTCGACCGGCGGAACCTCCCGTGTGCTCAAGGAAGCCGGCCTTGTGGTCCGCGAAATTGATGAACTGACCGGCTTCCCGGAGATGCTGGACGGCCGGGTCAAGACGCTGCATCCCAGGGTCCACGGCGGGCTGCTCCACGTCCGCTCCAACCCTGCACACGTAGCGGCCGTCGCTGCGCACGGGATCGAGCCGATCGACATGGTCGTCGTAAACCTGTACGCGTTTGAAAAGGCAGCTGCCCGCGAGGGCGTCGCTTTCGGCGAGCTGATCGAAACCATCGATATCGGCGGCCCTTCGATGCTGCGCTCTGCCGCCAAAAACTTTGAGGACGTCGCCGTTGTAACCGACCCTGCGGACTACGCGAGCTTGCTTGCAGAGCTGAACGCCAACAAAGGCGAGCTGGGGCGCGCAACCCGCTGGCGGCTGGCCCGCAAGGCCTTCAGCACCACGGCCGCCTACGACGTCGCTATTGCCAATACATTGGACCGCATCGGCATCTCCGAAACTGACCCTGGCGAGCCCCCTTCGCCGAAAGATCCCGCGCTCTCCGGCAGCCGCGCGGCTTCCCTGCCCGGCACGCTGCGCATTGTGCTGCCGCGCACAGCCCCGCTGCGCTATGGAGAAAACCCGCACCAGCGCGCCGCGCTCTACGCCGACGGCTCAAAACGAGGCATCGCCGGGGCGCTGCAGCTGCAGGGCAAGGAGCTTTCCTACAACAATCTGGTCGACCTGGACGCCTGCTGGGAGCTGACACAGGAGTTTCCCGCGCCGGCGCTGCAGCGCGCGGAGAATGTGCCGGCAATGGTCGCCATTATCAAGCACACCAATCCCTGCGGCGCCGCTACCGGCTCGTCTGTGCTCGAAGCCTATGAAAAAGCGCTAGCCGCGGACCCGGTTTCGGCCTTCGGCGGCGTCATCGGGATCAACACCGAGGTGGACGAGGCCGCCGCCGAGGAGATCGCCAAGCTATTTGTGGAGGCTATCGTTGCGCCCGCCTACACTCCCGGGGCCAGGGCCCGCTTTGCCGCAAAGAAGAATCTGCGCCTGCTTGAGGTGGAGCATGCCGGCGGCGCGCAGGTCCTCAAGCACATCTCGGGCGGTCTGCTGGCGCAGGATGCGGACCGCGAGTCGCCGGAAGAGCTTGCAGCCGGCCTCCGGACCGTTTCCGCGCGACCACCCGGCGACGAGGAGCGGCGGGCGCTCCTGTTTGCCTGGCGCGTGGCCAAGCACGTCAAATCGAACGCGATTGTGTATGCCTGCGATGGGCAAACTGTGGGCATCGGCGCGGGGCAGATGAGTCGCGTCGATGCCGCGCGCTTCGGCGCGCAGAAGGCGACCCTGCCGCTGGCCGGCACGGTTGCGGCGTCCGACGCGTTTTTTCCATTCCCCGACGGCTTGGAGGTCATCGCGGAGGCAGGCGCGACCGCCGTCATCCAGCCTGGTGGGTCCGTACGCGACCCGGAGGTGATCGCGGCCGCTGACCGTTTGGGGCTCGCCATGATCCTGACCGGCATTCGCCATTTCCGCCATTGACTTCCGCCGGCGGCCAGCGCTCTTGATCCCTCGGTAACTTCCTTTTCGCGAAAGGGAATCCCAACGCCGTTTACAATCGTCTGATTCAGCAAGCTGCCGGCTAAGGGCGGCTGAAAGGCTGCCGCCTGACGCTCGCCATGAATCCGAGACTCCCCTTCCGCAGCAATCGTCGCTCTCCATCCTTCTCGCTGCTCACGTTTGCATCGGGGATACTGCTGTTTGCCGCCACGGTCCACGCGCAAACGCAATCGGCTCCCGGGGCACATACGGCCGCGCACACACCCGCGGCTGCAGGCACGGCCACGCCTGCAGGGACGACTACAACCCGGGCCGACGCTTACTACCACGCCATGCTGGCGCACTCCTACGAGGAGCAGGCCGCCTCCGGCACGCAGCCCGATGCCGCGAACAAGGCCATCGAGGAGTACAAGGCAGCCCTGGCCGCCGACCCGAACGCAGGCGACCTGAACAATTCGCTGGCCGAGCTGTACTTCCGCACTGGCCGCGTCAAGGAGGCCATTGAAGCGGCGCAGGCTCAGATTGCCCGCGACCCGAACTCGCTCGACGCGCACAAGCTGCTGGGCCGCATCTACCTGCGCTCGCTTGGCGACGCGCAAAGCGCGGGCCAAAGCCAGATGCTCCAGCTGGCAATCGCCGAGTACAACCGCATCGTCGTGTTAGAGCCTGACAACATCGAAGACCACCTGCTGCTGGGCCAGCTGTACTCCTTCGCGAAGGACCCGACCCACGCGCAGGAGCAGTTCGCGACCGCGCAGAAGATCGACCCGCACTCGGAAGAGGTCGTGCTGAACATGGCGCGGATTGATACCGAGCAGGGCAACCTGCGCGCGGCGATCCAGGTGCTCAGCGCGCTGCCCGAGGCCGACCAGACCGCCAAGACCGAGTACGCGCTGGGTGCGAGCTACGACCAGGCAAAGGAAACCAAGCACGCCATTACGGCGTACCAGAAGTCGCTCGCGCTCGAGCCCGACAACCTGGATGTGGAGCGGGCGCTGGCCGACGCGCTGCACCGCGATGGGCAGGATAAGCAGGCGCTTGCGGCGTACAACGACGTGATCGACGCCCACCCGCCCGCCGCGGCGGCCTACCTGCATGCGGCTGACTTCGCGCGGGCCGCGGGGCGCCCCGAGGACGCGCTGGCGCACCTGAAAAAGGCTGCCCCGCTGGCGACGGACTCGCTTGAAATCCGCTACAACGAGGCGCTCGTGTACGAGCAGCTGGGGCAGTATCCGGATGCCGAGCACTTGTTGACCAAGATGGTCGCCGACAGCGAGCACACCACTGGCGACTATTCCGCGCCTGAAAAGAACAACTACGCCCTGTTTGTCGAGCATTTGGCCGGCGTGTACCAGGACGAGGGCCGCTCCGATGAGGCGATCGCCACCTACAACAAGCTGCTGCCGCTGGGGGGCGACTACCCGCTCAACGCCTATGGGGCCGAAGTAGACGTCTACCGCGAAGCGCACCAGTACGACAAGGCGACGGCGCTGCTCCAACAGGCAACGGCCAAGTACCCGAAGAACCGCAATTTGAAGCTGGCGCTGGCGAACCAGCTTGCCTCCTCCGGCAAGTACGACGAGGGCGTGGCGCTGGCGAAGAGCCTGCTGAACAATACGCCGCAGGACCGCGATGTGTACCTGTCGCTGGCACAGATTGACCTGCGCGCAAAGAAGTGGAAGGAGTCCGGCGAAGCGCTCGACAAGGCTGAGCAGCAAAGCAACTCGACCGACGAGAAGCTGACGGTGATGCTGCAGCGCGCTGTACTTGAAGACCGGCAGAAACACTTTGACGCGGCAGACGACGACTACAAAAAAGCACTGGGGCTGGACCCGAACAACAGCACCGTCCTGAACGACTACGGCTATATGCTGGCCGACCGCGGAACACGCCTGAACGAGGCGCTGACCATGATCCAGAAAGCGGTCAAGCTGGACCCGCAGAATTACGCCAACCTCGACTCGCTCGGCTGGACGTACTTCAAGCTGGGCCAGTACGCGTTGGCCGAGAACAACCTGGTTAAGGCGAGCCAGCGCTCAGCGCAGGACGCCACAGTACACGAGCACCTGGGCGACCTGTACGAGAAGACTGATCGGCTGAAGCAGGCGGCTTCGCAATGGGAAGAGTCGCTGCGGCTGTTTGGACGCACGGACCCTGCAGATGCGGAGCCGGGCGAGGGGCCGCGCCTACAAAAAAAGCTTGACTCGGCGCGTGTAAAGCTTGCGAAAGACATGCCTGCCGGCAATGGAGATAAGGCAGACAAGCAGCACCCGTAAAAGCTACGCGAGACAAGCTTCTACAGACAGGGTCGTCCTCAGCGCGCCAGCGAATCTGTTTCGCCTCACTTATGCGCTTCCATCAAATCCACCATCACTCTGATCACCTCAGCTCTCAATCGGGTCATCTAAGCGCTGGAAAGCGGTGGCCGTTGCCGGTATTGATCCGAAGGCGAGTTCTCGCTGGTTTACCTGATCTTTCACCCGCACTCCTGTGAGTTTCAGATGAAACCGTGGCTCGTTCCTATGGCGGCACTCCTGCTGTCTTGTTCCGACGCCCTACCGCAAACGCCCCCATGCCCGCCGGCGCCATCCCACATCTCCATGACGCGCGGCTTCTATAGTTCGCGGCCTGGCGTCGTTTTTGAGCTTCGGGATTTCTCCGCGGTCTTGCAACCGCTGGGCAAGACGGCCCCGGCTTGCTACAACAAGTTGACCGTGGTTTCGCACGCGGACATCTTTGTCAGCGACGGAAGCATGGCAAATCTTTTCGCGGCCAAACTGACCGGCTCGGCAAGCGAGATTCGGGACCTGCGCATCGACAACGACATCGGCCAAGTCACGTTAAGCGGCACCATCACCAAGCTGCTGCCCATCCACTTTTCCCTGAGCGGCCCGGTAAGCACGGACGGAGTCTCAATCCGGATGGAAGTAAAAAGCGTGAAGGCAGACGGAATGCCAATCAAGGACTTGCTCAAGCTGCTCGGAGAACACCTGACCTCCGTAATGAACCTCAACGGAGTCGCGGGGCTGACCGTCGACGATCACTCCATCTCGATCTCCCCGGAGCAGGTGGCGCACCTGCAGGGTCACCTCGCCGGCGTCGAAACGTCGTCCCAGGGGTTTACGCTCCACTACCGGCTGCCCCGGCGGCTCCCTCACAAGGAGTGAGCCGCGAATCGTGCGACACCTGCCATCCATCATCGATAGCAATCAGCGTCGCGTTGTCCACCTTGCCGCCTAGAGGATCCCTCTGAACTGTTTCAACCGGGCGTCGCTACTGCCGTCTCCCAAGCGTACCCTTGAACAGTATGTTGCTCTCGTTAGCCTTCTGCGCTGTGCCCGCCGGCGGCCCGCTCACCGCGCGCGAGTATCCCGAGCCGGACCCCGCCTACCGAAGCCCTTTTGAGCGCGATCGGGCCCGCATTATTCATTCGCGTGCCTTTCGTCGGCTGGCCGGCAAAACCCAGGTCTTCTCTGCAGGCAGCGCCGCCGGTGAGCCGTCCGATCACTTCCGCTCGCGCTTGACCCACACCATGGAGGTTGCACAGATCGCGCGCACGGCCGCGTCCGCACTCGGGCTGAACCAGACGCTGACCGAGGCGCTGGCGCTGGTCCACGACATCGGCCACCCGCCCTTCGGCCATGCCGGCGAGCGGGCGCTCGATGACGCGCTGCGCGAGTACGGCCTCCGCTTCGACCACAACCTCCACGCGCTGCGCATCGTCGAGCACTTTGAGCAGCGTTATGCAGCCTTTCCGGGCCTGAACCTGACCTTTGCCGTGCGCGAAGGCATCATCAAGCACTCGCACGACTACACCGCGGCCGAGCAGCCTCAATTGGCCGCCTACCTGCTCGATCAACAGCCGCCGCTCGAAGCCCAGCTGATCGATCTGGCCGACGAGATCGCCTACTTGACGGCGGACCTGGACGACGGCATGGAGGCCGGCCTGCTGGACCTCGCGCATATGCGCGCGCACCTTGCGCTGTTCGGGCACTTCCATGCACCGGCGGCCTTGGCGCATGCGGCAGCTGTCGAAAAGCTGGTCTTCAATGAGGCGTTGAAGCAGATGCTGAATGCCCTGGTGAGCGATCTGCTGGAGGAGACCGTACGCCGCGTGGAGGCTGCCGGCATTCGCACACTGGACGACGTGCGCACCGCGGGCGAGCGTCTGGTCGCGTTCTCGCCGGCGATGGAGTCCGCGCGGCGCAGCGCAAAGCAGTACCTGTACAAGAACCTGTACGGCTCAGAAGCACTGGGCCGCGACCATGCCCTCGCTGCCACGGTGGTGTACGACCTGTTTACCGCCTGGGTTGCGACGCCGGCCCTGCTGCCGCCGAGCTACGCGGGCCGCATCGGGGATCGAGGCGGGGGCCACGGCGGCACGGAAAGCGCGCCCAGGGTGGTCGCCGACTACATCGCCGGCATGACGGATAGCTTCATCCTGCAGCAGCACGCCCGCATGGGAAAAGAGCTCTGACATACGCACCTCATTGCTAAGGCAGGTCGGATCTTGTACAAGCGCCGGCAACGTAGATCGAGCACGTAAGACAAGCGCATTTGTCGGGGCTAATGCAATTGTGAAGAGACTGCGAAAGATCCGAGCGCTCCACCGCTCAGTCGTTGATAGAGTGCGCTCTGCGGTGAGCTCGCATGTGTAGATGGCCCACGGAGCACCCGCAAATTTGGCTGTCCCAGATTTGCGTTGACACAAGGGGTTCTATGTTGACACGAACTCCCTAGCTCGTCGTCCTCTCGCTACGGTACTCTGGCCGTCTCAAGAACAGCGGAGGCACACAATACCGACCACCGCGCCAGACCTCTTCCCAACCCGCCCATGGCTCACGCCGGTGCTTGTTGTCGTCATGCTCGTCGCCATGGCCGTCCAGATTGCCGCTGCTGTCCACGGCCAATCTCCCACCTGGGACGAAGGCGACCACCTCTTCAGCGGTTTTATGTCCCTGCGCACGGGCGACTTCGGTCTGAACCCCGAGCACCCGCCCATGGCTAAAATGGTCGGCGCGCTCCCGCTTGTCGGCCTTGACCTGAAGCTTCCCAAGCTGCAAGACCGTTTCTTCAAGACAGAAGCCTACGACGACGGCCGCCGATTCCTCTTCGGCAACGCGCCCCCGCAGTCCATGACGGAGCCGCTGCGCATGAGCATGCCTGCCGGCCAGGGCTATACCGCCCAGCAACTCATCTTCCGCGCCCGCCTGGCCATGCTCGTTTTTCCTCTGTGCATGGCGCTGCTGGTTTTCCTCGCCGCGCGCGAAATGTTTGGCGAAGCCGCCGCCCTGCTCGCCCTGTTCCTCACCGTCCTGGAACCGAACCTGCTGGCCCACGGTTCCTACGTCACCACAGACTCGGCAGCCTCCTGCTGTTTTCTCGGGGCCGTCTACGCCCTGTACCGTTTCTGTAAACATCCGTCATGGCAGCGCCTTCTGGTGGTCGGTGTCGCGGGCGGCATCGCCCTTGCCGCCAAGCACTCCACTGTTTTCCTGCTGCCCATGTTCGTGGTTTTGATCGCGGCAGAAATCCTGCTCCGCTATCGCGCCCGCCGCGCAGGCCTCCTGACCGATACAAACCCTGCCTATGCCGCAGGAACCAATAGCGATGGTCGCTACGACGCCCCCATGGAAGCCGCCGCGCCTCCACCGCGAAACAACACCGTTCTCCGCGATGCCGCCGCACTCTACGGCTCCTTAGCGGCAATCATCGTGATCGCCGTCCTTGTCCTCTGGTGCTTCTACGGCTGGCGTTTCAGCGTCCGCCCCGCCGGGCTCGCCATGAACCCGTCACTCGCCGTCGCCTGCTCGCAAATCCGTCCGGTCGAGGGCAAAATCCTGATGGGCCTCGCCCACCTGCACCTTCTGCCCGAAGCCTACCTCTACGGCCTGGCCGATATCCGCAACCTCGGCAATACCTGGCCCAGCTTTCTCTTCGGCCGCGTCTATGCGCACGGTGTCTGGTATTACTTCCCCGTCTCCCTGCTTATCAAAAGCACTCTTCCCGAGCTGATCCTCCTGGTGCTCGCCGTTGCCGCCATCGCCCTCGGCAAACTCCGCCGCCCGCGCGAAATCTTTTTTCTCGCCGTTCCTCTCGCCATCTATCTCACGGCAGCCATTCCCAGCGGCCTGAACATCGGCATGCGCCACATTCTCCCGCTTTACCCGCTCGCCATCGTTCTCGCCGCCGGCGGCGCTGCCGCCCTCGCGCGCAACAGCCGGCTGTGGCAAGGCGTCGTCGCGTCGCTGCTCTGCTTTCAGGCTTTCACCTCGCTGCACGCTTTTCCTAACTACCTCGCCTACTCCAACGAGGCGTTCGGCGGCCCGGCCAACACCTATACATACCTAACCGACAGCTCCGTCGACTGGGTGCAGCAACTCGTCGCCATCAAGGCCTACGTACAGCAAAACAACATCCACAACTGCTGGTTTGACTACTGGGCCTACCCTGCTTTTCGGCCTGCGGACTATGGCATCCCCTGCCGCGAGCTGCCCTCCTGGGATAGCATGAGCGCGGACGAAATTACCCCCGTTCCGATGACCATCACGGGGCCCGTTTTCCTCAGCCACGGCGCGCTCACCGGCTACGAGTACCGCTCCGCCATCCTCAATCCGCTCGCCCGCTTTGTGCCGCTCAAACCCGTGGCTGAGATCCAGGACGGCGTCTTCGTCTATAACGGCACCTTCTCCGTCCCCGAACTTTCTTCGATGTCCCACCTCGCCGTCAGCCGCATCGCCCTCAAGAACAAGGACAATGCCGTCGCTCTCAGCGAAGCCGAAGCCGCTGCGAACCTCTGGCCTAACGGCTTCGAGCAGCGCGAACAGCTCGGCGACGTCCTGCACGCGGCCAATCGGAACCTCGAAGCCCGCCAGAACTATCAGATCGCCATGAACCGCGTCACCCACGACATGGAACCGAGCGCCCGCGACTTCTACGCACTCGACCTGAAAGCGAGGATTGTCGCTACCCAGTGAGCACTCGGCGAAGTGTCAATGACACTAGGCCGCAGGTCTCGCGGCTGCCTTGTAAACCTCTACTGCACCTTGCCCCTGGGCCGCAGCCGCCCGAGCTCCCCCGCACAGCTGATCGCGTTGAGCGAAGCGAGCTTCAGGTTATCGAGCGTAGCCCAAATCCAGAAGCGGGTGGAAAGCGCCTCATTCGAATCCGACTGGCGCACACGGAGCAGGATGTCCTCCTGCCCGGCGCTGCTCAGGTTGCTGGGCGGGTCGCCATCGCCAATGACGACGTCCACGTGGTCGCCGGCGAGCGCGGCTTCTAGGTGCTCCAGCGCGACCGCGCGCTCCAGCTCGACGCCAAGCGAGATGCCGTAGCCGTGGAACGCCGGCGCCTGCAGCAGCTGTACGTTTATCTCCGGGAGCCGGCCGCCGGAGATCAGGGCGTAGTGGCGGCGGATGCGCGCTTCCGTCGCCACCAGGTCAATTTTAGCCGCCTCGCCCAACACGGGCGTCAGATTGAAGGCGACTTGCATGTCGAAAACCTCCTTCGGCATGCTCTGGAAGTTGAGGAGGGAAACGGTCTGCTGGTGCAGCTCGTCGACCGCGCTCCGCCCGTGCTCCGATGCCGGCTCGTGCACTGTGGCCCATGCGCTGCGGACCGGAGCGACATCCTGCAGGCGGGCCATGAGCAGGCCCAGCGTGGTCGCGGCAATGTGAGCGGGAACCAGAGCAGGCGTGTGCAGGTCCGGCTGGGCTGTGGCCGGATTGTCGATCGCGTCTCGCACCCAGGGTGAAGCGACCAGCACACCTGGCTCTCCTTCCAGCGCGCTCGACAGGTCGATCACGCTGGCATGGGCGTCTGCCGCCGCGCGCCAGTGGGCAGCGGTTTGCGCGGAAGAACCGGCGAAGAACACGTAATCGATGCGCCGAAAGGAGTCAGCGTCAATCGCCTGGATGACCGTCACGTCGTCGCCGACGGCCTCGATCTGGCCGAGGCCTTCATCCTCATCGAGCAGCAGGATTTCTGCCGCGCCGAATGCGCTGTCTTCCAGCGCTTCCGCGAGCTCTTTGCCGTGGAGCGTGGCAGCGCCCACAATTGCTATGCGTAGCCTGTCGGGCATGGTTTCCTTTGTTGGTTAAGCGTGGCCCAGCCGCGCGGACTTGCGCTGCCACGAGTAGAGAAGACGTGCCAGCACGCCCGAAAACATATACACAAGCGCGATGGCCGCGAGTACGTATTGCGAGAAGAACACCAGGACGTACAGGAATGCGCCGAGCAGCACAATCCACCGGAACGGGTGGGCGTTCGCAAGGTTGATCTCCTTGCCGCTCCAGAACCGCCAGGTGCTGACCATGAGCAGGCCAATTGCCAAAACGTAGCCGCCCCAGAGCAGCGCGACCCAGGAGATGGCTACAGGTATGCCGTTAAAGAAGTGCACCACCGCCGCAATGGCGCCCGCGGCCGCCGGAATGGGCATGCCGACGAAGTACTTCTGGCCGGGGCGCCCGGGGTTCTTGGGC
>CAXTMW010000007.1:23939-25436 GCA_964245455.1 uncultured Acidobacteriaceae bacterium | reverse complement strand
TGGGGGAGCCGGTCGCATTGAATCGAGCCAGCCGCGCGGCCCCGCAGATCAGAAACAGGAAACACAGCAGCGCGCCGAGCTCAATGAGCTTATGGCGGGTGTCGCCCACAAGCGTCGCCGGCAGCGCCTGAAAGCCCCAGCAGTAGGCAAGCAGCGAAGGCGCAACACCAAAGGTGATGACGTCGGCGAGCGAGTCAAGCTCCTTGCCGAACTCGCTGGTGGTATTGGTCATGCGCGCGATGCGGCCGTCGATCGTGTCAAACGGAATAGCGAAACCGATGGCGAGCGCGGCATAGTCGAAGTGCTGCGGCTCGATCGGAGACCCTTGCAGGCTTTGCGTAATAGCGAAGTAGCCGGCAGCGATGTTGCCTGCGGTGAATAGCGAGGGCAGGATGTACATGCCGCGGGAGCGGCGACGCGCTGTTCTGTCGATTGCGGAAGGGACGGCGACAGGGGCGAGCCGAGGCTGCTCGCTCACCGAGCCTGCTCCAGCTCGGCCGTGCTGTACGGTGGCGCGACCCGAGGTGCCGGCGCAAGATAGGCGAGCACACTGCTGCCCCCCTTGACGATGGCGCCCAGCTCTACCCGCACCTCAGACCGCGCGGGAAGCAGCAAATCGGTTCGGGAACCGAACTTGATGAGGCCCACGCGCTGTCCGCGGTCGAGCCGTTCGCCGGTCTTGGGGCGGAAGACGATGCGGCGCGCCAGCAGACCGGCGATCTGCTTAAAGACGATCTCCGAGCCGTCCTCGGCTTCCATGACGCAGATATTCTGCTCATTGCGGTCAGCCGAGGCAGCATCCATAGCGTTGACGAAAGCGCCCTTCTGGTAGCGCACCTCGCGCACGACGCCTGCAACCGGCGCACGGTTGACGTGGACGTTGAAGACGCTTAGGAAGATCGAAATGCGGGTGCGCTCACCTGCGGGCGTCATCACCGCTTCGACGCTGGTGACTTTGCCGTCAGCAGGGGAAACAATTAAACCTTCGCCGGCCGGGATGGCGCGCTTGGGATCGCGAAAAAACCACAGAAAGAAAGCGGCAAAGCCGAGCGGCACAACGGCCCACCACCAGGTGTGGGTAAGAGCCGCCAGCGCCGCCGCGACCACAAACAGGGAGATGCCGTACCAGTAACCGTCGCGTACCATCTCCCCGATTATAGAGCGCCATCCCGGGCCCGCGCCCGGTCGCCTGAGAGCGCGGCCAGAGTTCAGCCGTTCAGCAGAAGGCTGAGCAGCACCGCGTCCTCCTGGGGATTTTGGTAGTAGCCGGGCCGCGTGCCATCGCGCTCAAAACCGCGGCTCAAATACAAGCGCAAGGCATCCTCGTTGGATACGCGCGCTTCCAGCAGCAATCGTTCCGCCCCGGCAGCCCGGCTCCAGGCCACCGCCGCCGCGAGCAGCGCCGCGCCGACGCCCTTGCGCCGGTGTTCGGGCGCGGTCACCACCGCTTCAAGCTCGGCAGTACCGGCAGCTTGGCTCCCAATGGCGAAACCCTGC
>CAXTMW010000007.1:16303-23929 GCA_964245455.1 uncultured Acidobacteriaceae bacterium | reverse complement strand
CCTCTAGCATCCGGCTGAACTCGCTCGGCGGCCAGTGCGGTGCTGTCGGCACCACGGCCGCGATGCCGATGACGGCGATCAGGTCCTCAGGCCGCATCGGCCGCACGTGGATCACCGGATCCTCATTCACGCGGGCAGTGCCGGGCTTGTGAGCATCTGCTCAGCGCGCCACAGATACAGGGCGTCCAGCGTCGCCGCATCGTCCCAGTCGCGATTGGCGAGCCGAGGTCTTGCATAGCGGATCGCGTCGAGCGCTGTGGGCGGAGCTGCGACAGCGGCTAATGGAAAGAGCGAGGCCAGCCGCGCCTCACACACGGTGAGGATCGATTCAAATTCGGCCGGTTTGCCTGTTCCCGGCTCGCTTGTCTCCGGCCGATATGTTGATGAGGCTTGCTTCAGCTCCTGCCTGCACTCGTCGACCTCCAACAGGCGCTCCTGTGCCCGATTGTCGGCGAACAAACCGAGATAAATGCGGCCTCGACCGGCATCGAGCGCGACATACGTGGCATGGCGCGCAGCCGAAAGCACGGCAAGCCGCGAAACCGCGACAAGCGGCAGCGCGCAAGCCTCGGAAAGCGCCTTGGCTGCGCTGAGCCCGATGCGCATCCCGGTGAAACTTCCAGGGCCGCGCACCACAACGACGGCGTAGAGTGCGCCCGGGGGTACCTCGCCAAGCAAATCGCGCATGGCGCCGGTCAGCTTGGAGCCCGCGGCGCGCGCAGGCAGCGTATGCTCGCGCATCGGGCGAACGTCATTGCCGGTCAGACTATTCCCCGTAAGTTCAGCCAAGGCCAATGTCGATTCAGGCCCGCACGTATCGAGTGCCAGGATGAGCCGCTTTCCTAAGTTTTCTCCGGGCTTCGATCCGGGCTTTAATCCGGGCTTTTCTCCGGGCTTTAATTCGGGCGGCGATCCAGCTATCGATTCGGGTGCCGGTCCCACCTGCAATCCAGATGACTCGGGGTCAGCCATCGCGGCCATCCAGGTGACGCAGCACCCTGGCCAGCTGGGCATCGTTGCTGTAGCCCGAGCGCTCGGCCCGCACCCGCCCCGCGGCGGCAATGCGCTCCCGCTCGGCGGGGTGCGCAAGGTACCAGCGCGCCTTTTCCGCGCACTCTTCTTCCGAGCCGTGGAACACGGCTTCGCGGTCCTCCTCAAACGCCTCCTGGTGGCCGGGCGAGCGCTCCGCCAGCAGAAACTGCGCGCACGCTGTGATCTCAAAGGATTTGTGCGCGACATCCTCCTCGTTCATGCGGGTCACAAAGGCCATGTTGATCTTGGAGCGCCACATGGCCTCACGATACTCCGGACCGCGCATCATTCCGCCGAAAAGGAGGCGGCGCTGCACCTCTTCAGGCCAGGTCTTGTCCCATCTTGGGCCTGCAACTGAAACGGGCAGGCCGTGCTTTTCCGCCAGCGCACGCAAAAATACGGGGCGGTGCTCCAGCGGCGAGCCCGTGTAGGCCAGCTCGCGGTCGCGGTCGGCGTCGCTCCAGCCGGCCGGCGGCGGAAAATGCTGCAGCGGATCGTAGGAGAGTGCGATTTTGAGCGCCGGCAGGCCCCACTCGGCGTAGCGCGCCACATCCACATTGCGGAACAGGCAGTGGAGGTCGAAGAGCCGGTACACCTTGAAAAACTGCATCCAGCAGCCGTCGTTGCGCGGCCCGAACGGGTTGTCCTGGTTGTAGCAGACGGTGGTTGCGCCGAGCCGCTTGACCAGCTCCACCGTGCCTGCGTGGAAGTGCACCGGCTTGTCGAACCAGACCACGTCGGGCCGGTGCTCGCGGGCGGCCTGCTGCAGCGCACGGTTGACGCGGGCAATGAGCGGGCCGACTGGGTACCGGTACCGGAGGGCCGCCGCGTACCGCGAGCGCGGCTCGTAGTCATCCACGGCAAACGGAATCATCTCCTGCCCGAGCCGCCGGAAGGCTTCAAGCCGGTAGAGCGACGTATTGCCCGGCGCAAGCGGCGCCACGTATAGGATTTTTCGCCGTTTCAGTTCTGCGGCCATCGCGATCTCCATTGGTCGCTAGAGGCCGGCGAGCGCCTGCCGCACATCCTCTTCCAAATCGGCAAGGTCTTCAATGCCGACCGAGATGCGTACCATGCCGTCGGTAATGCCCAGGTGCGCCCGCGCCTCCGGGCCGATGGCCGCATGGGTCATGGTGGCCGGGTGCGAGATCAGCGTTTCCACGCCGCCGAGCGACTCGGCCACAGTACATACCGTGAGCTGCCGCAGGAAGCAGTTTGCGCGCTCGAGCGAGCCGAGCTCAAACGCAATCATGCCGCCGAAGCCAGACTGCTGCCGCAGCGCGAGCGCGTGCTGAGGGTGCTCGGCGAGCCCCGGGTACCATACGCGCTCGACCGCCGGGTGCGCTGCAAGCATGCGCGCGATCGCGCGGCCGTTGCGGTCGTGCTCCCGCATGCGGACGGCGAGCGTTTTAACCCCGCGCAGCACGAGCCACGCCTCAAACGGGCTCAGGATGCCGCCGGTGCATTTCTGGATGAAGTTGAACCGCTCCTTGTGGTGCGGCTGGGTGCCGACGAGCACGCCTCCCAAGCCGTCCGAGTGCCCGTTCAGATACTTGGTTGTGGAATGCATCACCAGGTCGGCCCCGTGCGCGATCGGCTGTTGGAAGTAGGGGGATAGAAATGTGTTATCGACTGAGAGCTCGCAGTGAGTGCCATGCTCGCGAGCGTGCTCGTGCACCACGTCCGCCGCCGCACGGATGTCGGTCAGCGTCATGAGCGGGTTGGTCGGCGTTTCAATGTGGACGAGCCGGGTGTTGGGCCGCAGCGCCGAACGCAGCGCGTCGAGGTCGGCGGTGTCGACATAGGAGAACTCGATCCCGTAGCCGGCAACGATCTGGTTGAAGAGCCGCGGGGTGCCACCGTAGACGTTCTCACCGCAGACGACGTGGTCACCGGTCTTGAGCAGGGTGACAAGAGCAGAGATCGCGGCCATGCCGCTCCCGAACACATGCGCGCTTGTACCGCCTTCGAGCGAGGCCAGGTTGGCCTCAAGCGCATCGCGGGTCGGGTTCGATACGCGCGAGTACTCCCAGCCTTTGTGCTTGCCGATCTCTTCCTGCGCGTAGGTGGAGGACAGGTAGATGGGGACGTTGACGGCGCCGGTCAGCGGGTCAGAAGGCTGCCCATCGTGGATTGCTCTAGTGGAAAAACCTGCCATCTGCTCAGGGTAGCAGCGCGCCGCTGCCCGCGTTGCCACAGACAGGTCAGTGTGCGGAAACGGCCAGCACAACGAGCGTAGCAAGCGTGGCAATGTGGAGCGAAACATGCGCTGTGTTCGGAACCATCCCGTTGCGCTCCGGCAGGAAGGCGTGGGTGTTGCCGAACATCTTCCGGTAGCGCTCCGCCCGCACCGGTTCGGGTCTGAAAAGATAGGGCATCCACCAGGCGTGAAGCTGCCCTAGAAATAACACGAGGTAGCTGATCCACAGCCACGAGGTAAGCGAGTGAGGCTACGGCCGCCCGAAATCTCGCAAGCTCAGGAGGAGGCCAATGGTCCAGGGCAGGCTCTGGACGAGCGTGACGAGTACCAAGCGGCTTGGTGAGTCAGCTCGGCGAACAGCCGCGACATCGTTCAGGCGCCCGAGCGGGAGCCAGTCATGCACCCAGAGGAAGGCGACCTGAAACGCCTGCAGCGCAACCAACGCCATTTCCCAGGTCCTGCCGCCACGATCCATCTACGTACGCCTTCACCGTTTTTCCAACGAATCGATCCTGCCCTTATGCTCTCCGAGGATCATGTAGAACTGTTTCTGGTCGTCGGAGACCCGGTCGATACGGGCGATCAGTTCACTTCGAGTGGCCGTTAGCTCTCCACGAACCGCATCGATCCGCGTCATCAGTTCTCCTCGAACGGACTCCACTCTAGCTTCCATCCTCCCATTCAGAATAAACGCAATCGCGATCGTCACCAAACCGGTTGCCGTCGGCAGTCCTGCCGAGATGTAGAGCTGCCAGTTCGTCATGTGCGAGATTCTACTCCTGCTTCCGATTGGACAAACATGATGCGGGTACCCTGCCCTCAATCGTCGCTCGCGAGCTCGCCGCCCTCAAAGATGTGCTTCGACAGGTAGCGCTCGGCGGAGTCCGGCACGATGGTCGCGACACGCTTGCCCGGGCCCAGCCGCCGGGCGACGCCGAGCGCCGCGTGGACCGCAGCGCCGGCGCTGGAGCCGGCCAGCACGCCTTCCTCACGCGCCAGGCGGCTTACCATCGCGAATGCGTCGTCGTCGGTCACGCGCACAATTTCATCGGCGACCGAGGCCTCAAACGTCGCCGGGATAAACGAGACGCCGATGCCTTCGACCCGATGGAGGCCCGGCTCGCCACCTTGCAGCACCGAGCCTTCGGTCTCGACAGCGACGGTCAGGACGGGGCCGGCCCGCTCCTTCAGAAAGGCGGCAATGCCGGAGAAAGTACCGCCGGTGCCGACGCCGGCCACAAACGCATCCACGCGCCCGTCCATCTGCTCCCACAACTCGCGCGCGGTCGTTTCGTGGTGGAATGCAGGGTTGGCCAGGTTGTCAAACTGCCCCGCCATAAAGTACGCATCCCGGCCTGATGTCAACTCACGCGCGCGGCGGATCGCGCCGCGAATTCCCTCCTCTTCCGGCGTGCGGATCACGGTCGCCCCGAACGCCCGCATCAGGACGCACTTCTCTTCCGCAAAGCCCTCGGGAACAAACAGCACAACAGCGTAGCCGCGGTTGATGCCGGCCAGCGCGAGCCCGACGCCGGTGTTGCCGGCCGTCGCCTCCACGATCGTCATGCCGGGCCGCAGCGCGCCGCGCTGCTCGCCGTCCAGCACAATGCCGAGCGCGGCGCGGTCTTTCACGCTGCCGCCGGGGTTCAGATATTCGAGCTTCGCGAACAAGGCCGCGCGCGCCGTGCCGGGCTTTCCGGGGGCAGGCTCGCCCAGCCGCTGCATCTCCAGCATGGGCGTCGCGCCGATCAGATCGAGGATGCTTCCGGCCACCCGCAGGCCATTCGCCTCGGCCACGCTCCGCACCGGCTACGCTTTCTCGATCTCGCTGGAGGCCAGCACGGAGTCAACAGCCTGCTTGATTTTGCTGTTGACCAGGCCGCAGGGCACAAACATGGGCGACTTGGTGCACTGCACGGCCAGGGTGCCGGCCTCCGGATCGTAGTGCCAGCGCAGCGAAAAGCCGCTGTGCGAGGCTTCACCGCTGTTGCCTGCCTGGCCGAGCCCGCCCACGCCAAACTGCGCGCCTTTCTCCAGGAACTGCGCGACGTGCTCAGCGCGCACGCCGGAAAACACCTGCTCCTCACACCCTGCCATGTACATCCCCTTTGCAAGCTCAGTGTAGCGAAGCGCGCACGCCCGGGCGGCGGATCAAGCCTCAGCGGCAACGGTACAAAGGTTTCCGTACCCTTCAAGGAAGCTGGGGCCGCGAGCCGGGATCAGCCCGCTATGGCTGGCCTGAGCCTACTTCATGGTTCCCGGCCTCGGTGGCCGGCGCGGCACTCACCCTGGGGTAGTAGCCGCTCCGGGTGCGCACATTCAGTGCCTTTTTCTGCCCGGCGGCATGGGCCAGCACCTTAACCTGACGATAGCCGCCAAGCGAGGCCGGCCGGGTCGCGTGGTAGCCGATGGTGTACTGCGACCGGATGTCTTTAGCGACCTCGTCCGCGATGGCGTCGACCTCGTTCAGATTGCGCGGAAAATAGGCGATGCCGCCGGTTTCCTGCGAAAGCAGCTGCAGGGCCCGCTTGGCCTGCCTGCTTTCGCGGCCGCCGCTGTCTTCGCCGAACAAGAGGCCAATGCAGTACACGATCGGGCCCTGCAGCTCCTGCACGCGGCGGATCGTCTGCTCGAGCGTCAAGCCGGAGGCGTTGTCTTCACCGTCCGTGATGATCAGGATCACCTGTTTGGGCCGCTTCGCTCCCTTGCTCAGCTCGTCCGCCGAGGCGACGGTCGCGTCATACAGGGCGGTCCCGCCTTTAGCGTCGGAGTGGGCCAGTCCGTCGCGCAGCTTGTTCAGGTCGCTGGTAAAGTCCTGATCGATAAAAGCTTCGTCCGAAAAGTTGACGATAAATGCTTCATCCTGCGGGTTCGAGGAGCGGATCAGGTCGAGCGCCGCAGCGTTGACCGCGCCGCGCTTGGACCGCATGGAACCGGAGCTGTCCACCAGGATGCCGAGCGAAACAGGCGTGTCCGAATGCTGGAAGGAGGCAACCGTTTGCGGCACGCCGTCCTCCAGCACATGAAAATCGTCCTTGGTCAGGTCGTTGACCAGGTGCCCCTGATCGTCCAGAACAGTCGCGTTCAGCACGACTTCCTGCACGTCGCGCCGCAGGGTAAAACGGCCCTCGCCGCTTTTGCCGATCTCCCCGGACTGCTTGGCTGCTGCCGCGGCGTCGATAAGTGACCCGGGCTTGACCGCGACATTGTCAGCCTCGTCGGGGGAGCGGACGGGGTCGCGCTCGACCTCAAGCGAAGGCTGCTGCTCCGTTATCGGCGCGGGTGCCGGCGCGGTTTGCCCGTACGCCGGGCGCGCGCAAAGCATTGCGCCCGGAAGCAGCAGGGCGAAGCCGAGCAGAACGAAGGCGAATTGGTTATTGCAGCGGCGCATAGTAGCCCGACCGAGCGTGCACCGTAAGCTGCGGCAGCCCCGGCGGCGGTTCAAGTCGCACTTTCACTTTACGCCATTTGCCGTCGCGCCGATTGTCCGACGACCGATAGCCTAGCACGTACTCGTCCCGCAGCTCGTCGCTGATTTTGGCCGCGACGTCGGCCATATCGCTCAGATCATTGACCCGGAACAGGCGCCCTCCGGTGTTCTCGCAAAGGTCGTCCAGCAGCAGCGGCCCCAGGCGTTCTTCCGTGGTCGGCGCGTACTCGTCGAAGATGCCGATCGCGTAGATCTGCACGTCGGACTCGCGCACCATGGAGCGCAGCTCGTTTTCGGTGTAGCGGGAGCGGTTATCGCCGCCGTCGGAAACAACGAGCAGGGCTTTGCGCGCATACTTCGCGTCTTTCATTTTGTTGACGCCGTAGTAGATAGCATCGAGCAGCGCGGTGCGCTTGCCCGGCTTGACCAGCGCCAGTCGCGCATCCACGTCGTCCACCGATGAGGTGAAATCTTCGATCAGCTCCGGGCGGTCATTGAAGCCCACGACGAAAAACTCGTCCTGCGGGTTAGCGGTTTTCAGGAACGCTTTGATGGACTGCCGCGAGCGGTTGAATTTATTGGTCATGGAGCCGCTCAGATCGAGGATGATACCGAGCGAGACCGGCGCGTCCTCGGTCGAAAAGGTCTTGATTGTCTGGAGCTGCTCCGTGCCGACGCCCTTCTCATAGATGTAGAAGTTATTGCGTTCAAGACCGGTGACCAGCCGGTTCATGGGATCGGTGACTGTGAGCGGGATCAAGGTGAGGTTTACATCCACGCGGATGCTGTCGCTGCCGCGCGAGCGACTGCCCGTCATCGGGTCGGGCTTGTCAGATGGCGCGGCTGCCGATAGAGCCGTGCCGGCCACCGGCGGCGGCTGTACGTGTACCTGGTCCAGCGGACTCGGGTTTTGCCCGTGAGCATGGGACGGGCAAAACCCGCACAGCAGACCGAAGAGGAGCGC
>CAXTMW010000007.1:10221-16293 GCA_964245455.1 uncultured Acidobacteriaceae bacterium | reverse complement strand
GAGCGGGCGCCATCCTGCTTCTCCTTTGTGTCTCGCCTTGTACCTGTCTTCTTTCTACGCCGGGCAGCGCGATCCGCGCTACCGGCGGCGGTCTTCCCCCATTGAAGCAGAGAAAGCCTGCGCGCGGTGACTCCGGTGCGACTGCGCGGGAGCCGGCCTCGACTACAATCATTCATGACGCAGACCAGTTCGGACGCAGCCCCGTTCCGCTGCCCGACCGCTTTTTGCCGCGACCTCAGCAAGGACCAGCCCCCGCCCCATGGCACGCATCTTCCCGTTCCGCGCTCTTCGCTACAATCCGTCGCTGGTGCGCGTCCAGGACTGCGTGACCCAGCCATACGACAAGATTACCCCGTCGATGCAGGCCGGCTACTACGCCCGGAGCCCCTTTAACCTGGTCCGCGTCATCCTCGGTCTGCCTGAGCTTTTCGACGAACCGGGTGTAAACGACGTCTACACGCGCGCCGCGGCGGAGCTGCACGCCTGGCGGGAGGCCGGGGTGCTCGCGCAGGAAGGCGAACCCTGCATTTTCGCCTACTCGCAGCGATTTACCGCTCCAGGTACAAGCGCGCCTGTTGAGCGGCGCGGGCTGATTGCGCTCGGTGCGGTGTCCCCGTATGCGGAGGGCGTCGTGTTTCGCCATGAGCAGACCCACACCAGGGCACGTACGGACCGGCTGGAACTGTTGCGCGCGACCCGGGCCCACTTCGGGCAGATCTTTATGCTGTACTCCGACCCGGCACGCTCGGTCGAGTCGCTGATCTTCCCTGAAAAAAGTAAAATCGGTCCCGTCCCGGAGATCGAGGTTCTGGACGATTTCGGCGTGCTGCATCGCGTCTGGACGATCGCCGATCCGGCGACCATCAACATGGTGCAGGGCGCGCTTGGCGATAAAAAGCTGATCATCGCCGATGGGCACCATCGCTACGAAACCGCCCTGGCCTATGCCGAAGAGCAAAGGCCCGAGATGGCGCCCAATCGCGGCAGCGCATGGAAGCCGTCCTACCCGGAGGTTGCCGTTATGATGACGCTGGTCAATATGGATGGGGACGGGCTAAGCATCCTGCCCACGCACCGGATCGTGCGCGGACTTGCCGCGTTTTCGCTCGACCGCTTCGCGGAAGCCGCAAGGCAGCTCTTTTTCTCTGTCGCAGAGTTGCCGGTGGACACCCGCAACAGCGAGCAGCTGGGGGAGGCACTGGCGGAGCAGACCCGAGCCGCCGGCCCGGGAGCGACCGCGATGCTGGCCGTCGAGGCCGGCCGCGTCCTTGCGCTGACCATGAACCGCGCCGCGCGCGATCGGGCGCTGCCGCAGGTACCCGAGCGCCGGCGCCAGCTGGATATGGTCGTCCTGCACGACCTAGTCCTTGGGCAGCTGCTCGGCGTAAGCGCCGAGGCGGTTCGCGCCGGCGAGCACATAAGCTACGCGCGGGAGATCGCGGACGCGGTCGGCCCGGTGCTTCGGGGCGAGGCGCAGGCGGCGTTCCTGGTCAACCCGGTCACGCTCGCGCAGCTTCGCGAAAACACCTTCGCCGGTGAGGTGATGCCGCAGAAGTCCACGGACTTCTACCCGAAGCTGCTGAGCGGGCTGACCATCTATGCGCTCGACGGAGAGCCTGCGGGTGACGGGAACGGGACAGACAGTGGGGAACTTACGGACGCAGTGGAGTTTAAGGGCACCCGGGAAGCTGACGGGAAGCACGCAAATGACGTGGAGCGCGTTCACTGAGCGTGGCGGGCTCAGGCTTCAGGCGGAGGGCTGGGCTGGTGTGTTGTCTGTGGAGTGCAGCGGCCACTCTCGCTGTTATGTCACAGCCGGCCGGGGCTCAATCTCCTTCTCCGGCTCCACCAGGGCCCGAGACCTTTACCGTGCTCATCGATGCGGCGCATGGCGGCGGCGAAACCGGTACGCTGCTGGCACCCGGGCTGGTGGAAAAGGATCTGGTGCTCGCGCTATCGGTGCGTCTTCGCTCGGCGCTGACGGCGCGCGGCATGCATGTAGTCACAACCCGGGAAGGCGACGTCGCCATTGAGGGAGAAACTCGGACTGTCGCGGCCAATCACGCCCACGCTGCAGCGTGCCTTCTGCTCCATGCCACCGCAAATGGCTCCGGCGTGCATGTATACACGTCGTCGCTGGCGCAAGGCCGGCCGACGGCGGGTCTCGCAGCCAGCCTTCCGGTTTGGTCCAGTGCCGGCGCCCCCTACATCACCGACGGACTCAAGCTAGCGTCCGAGATCGCAAACGCGAGCGAAGCCGCGGGGCTGCCGTACACCCTGGGACGGGTCCGCATGGAGACCATGGATGCCATGCGGTGCCCCTCGGTCGCGGTCGAGGTCGCTCCGCTGCACCCCCTGCGTGCCGGTGCAAGCGGTTCGGCCACGCTCGCTGACCCGGCGTACCAGGCCCGCGTGGTAGACGCCTTGGCCGCCGCGCTGGTGCAATGGCGTAGCGAAGCGAAGCCGCAGGTAGCGGGCCGATGAGTCCGCGGGGAAAGCCGCCCGGCAACGGAGACGACCCGCTCCCATCTCGGCGACGCGCCTGGTCCGCGCCGGACAATGCGCCGGGCGCCTCGCCGGCGGCACGACCAAGGGCAGCCGGCCCGGCCGGCGACGGAGCTGCTTTGCCGCGTCCCACGGCAGCCTCGGAGAAACGGACTCAGGCTCCGGGGCCCTCAGGCTTGCGGCCCCCCGGTTTGCGACCTCCCAATAGGCCGGCCGGCCCGGCCGCGGCTCCCGTACCCGTCCGCGCGGCAAGTTCACCACGCCCGCCTGGCCATGCGCAGGTAGCGGGGCTCCGTCGTGCCGGGGCGCGGCAGAGCCGGGGGCTGATCTCGCGCGGCGAGGTGCTTCTTTTCTTTTTCCTGCTGAGCTCCGTGCTTGCGATGAGCGTCTTTCTTGCGCGGTCGCGGCAGCGGGTCGAGGCGCACTTTCAGGCACGCGCCCTGGCCGTGCCGCTGGCCGATGCGGTAGCCGGCCCGGCGCAGCCGCTGCTGCTGTATCTGGCAAACGACGACACGGGCGCGCTTGCCGCGCGCTCGCTGAACTTCCCTTTGCCGGCGGACCCGAACACGCGGGCGCGCGTGGTGCTTGAAAAGCTGCTGGCCGAGTACGCCGCGCCCGGCTCCCCACACCCGCTGCACGCGGCCATGCCCGGAGCCGAAGGGGTCGACGAGGTGTATCTGGCGCCGGTTCCGGGCACTCGTCACGATCTTCTGGCAGTGGTCGATCTCACCCGAAGCTTCGTCCACACGCACCCTTCGGGCATCGAACCGGAAACGCTGACCCTGCTCTCCATGATCGCCACGCTCCACGCCAACCTTCCCGCTGTGACGCAGGTGCGCTTCCTTGTCGACGGTGAGCCGCGCCCCACGCTGGCGGGCCATGCCGACCTCGGGCGCACGTACCTGGCCGGCGCCGGCCAGATGGCGCCCAGCGAAAGCTTTACGGCTGCGCCCGGATCGCCGACGCCATGACTACGCCTCAAGGCTCGCCGGTGATCGGGGTGTTCGACTCAGGCGTCGGCGGCCTTACGGTGCTGCGCGCTCTGCGCAAGCGCCTGCCCCACGCGCACTACCTCTATGTCGGCGATACGGCGCGGCTCCCCTACGGGTCGAAGTCGCAGGCGACGGTGGTCCGCTACGCGGTCGAAAGCGCCCGATTTCTCCTCGCGGCAGGGGCGCAATCCCTTGTGATCGCCTGCAATACGGCTTCGGCTCTGGCCCTGCCCGAACTTCGGGCGGCGGCGGCTCCAATCCCCGTGCTCGGCGTCATTGAGGCGGGGGCCGAGGCCGCCCGGGCCGCCACGCACACAGGGGACGTGGTGGTGCTTGCCACCTCGGCCACTGTGGCCAGCCACGCCTACGCGCGTGCCTGCGCGGCCCGCGGCTTGCGCGCGCTTGAAAAAGCCTGCCCTCTGTTGGTGCCGCTGGTCGAGGAGGGCTGGCTGGAGCACCCAGTAACGCGCGAGGTGCTGCGGATTTACCTTGAGGAAGCGCGGCATGGAGCCGCGGAAGCCGGCATGCGGCCGGACGCGCTGGTGCTCGGCTGCACCCACTACCCGCTGTTGCGGGCGGAGCTTGCGGCGCTCGCCCCGCGAAACTTCGCGATGATCGACTCAGCCGAGGTCACCGCCGACGAGATTGTGCGAATGCTCGCTGCCCGCGGCCCCGCGCCGGTGGCACCCCTTTCCGGGCCCATGCCGCCGGTTCGCTTTTTCGCCACCGACGGCGTCGAGCGCTTTCGCGCGTTGGGAAGCCGTTTCCTGGGCGAGGAGATCGGCGAAGTCACCTTGATTGACCTGGGCGGCTGACGGCACTTTTGCCGACCAACAATCCGGCTCCCCGTACGCTTCCCCGTGAAAACCGCGTAAGGCGGCTGCTATGCTACCCCTTCCGGCCTGCCTCCGCGCTTTCCTGCCGGCGTGGGAGCCGGTTGGTCAAGAGAAAGGGAACAATGCAATGTTGAATCTTGAGGGCCGCGTCGCGGTCGTTTTCGGCGTCGCCAACAAGCGGTCCATCGCCTACGCCATCGCCCATAAGCTGGCTGAGGCAGGTTGTACGCTGGCCATCGGCTACCAAAATGAGCGTTTGAAGTCTGAAGCCGATGCGCTGGTGGCGAGCTTCGCCGGCAGGGGCTCCGGTGAGCCGTCGACCTTTCAATGTGACGTGACGAGCGATGCGGAGATCGACCGCAGCTTTGCCCAGCTGAAAAGCCGCTACGGGACCGTGCACACGCTGGTGCACTCGATCGCCTTTGCGCCGGCGCATGAGATTCACAACGACTTTCTCGAAACTACCCGCGAGGGCTTTCGCGTCGCGCACGACATCAGCGTGTACTCGCTGATCGCACTGGCGCGCGCGGCCGCGCCGCTGATGACCGACGGCGGCTCGATCATGACGCTGTCCTACTACGGCTCTGAAAAGGTGTTTCCGAACTACAACGTGATGGGCGTCGCCAAGGCGGCGCTTGAAGCGACTGTGCGCTACCTGGCCGCGAGTCTCGGCCCGCGCAACATCCGCGTCAATGCGATCTCCGCAGGGCCCATCAAGACGCTGGCCGCGCGCGGCATCGGCGACCTGGGCTCGATGCTGAAAGGGCACGCCGAGCGCTCACCGCTGGGCCGCAATGTGGAGCAGTCCGAGGTCGCCGGGGCCGCCGTATACCTTGCATCTGAGCTTTCGAGCGGCGTCACCGGCGAGGTGACCTACGTCGACGCAGGCTACAACGTGATGGGGTTCTGACACATGCCGGTCCATCAATACAGCGTCCTTAAGGGCACACCATTGTCGGGTTCGATCTCCGCGAACTCGCGCCCGCACTATCTCATCGAGCTCGAAGCGAATGGGACGCAGTTCCAGATCGCGGTCAATGTCGAGTCAGACACCGGCGTCGGCTCAAGTGCTGAAGTACTGTACCGGCTCGATGAAAGCTGGACGCCTCCCGACCAGGCGACGCTGGAAGCACTGCCGACGGGCCTGACCGTGCTCGCGGGCAAAGACGGCAACCCGGCGATCGATTACCTGCGCAGCCGCGCGAGCGGCGAGCCGTTGGTGACGCGCGCCGCCATGACCACGCTGCCGCTGCCCGGCAAAACGAACGCTGAAAACCTGCAAAACGCGGTCATCCAGTACCTGAACCAGGCCATTGCCGACAAGAACGGCACGATCTACGCGTTTGGCGCGCAGTACACGACTGGCAATGGCATCCACGACATCCACATGAACCAGGGAAACCCGAAGGCGGACCACTCCGGTGACAACGGCATCTGGCAGGACGGGCTGCTGGTGTTCTCGATGCCCGGCTTCGGCATGGGCTCAGGCACGGCGCAGTGGGTCGCGATCTTTCTTGCGTTTCAGGAGCAGGTCTGGTCCACGGACGAGAGCGGGAACGTACTCTAGAGCTTTCCGTAGTAATCATTAGCTTTGATCGTGTATCGATACGCGATACGCCAGACTCAAAAAAAAACCTTCAGACAT
The DNA here is from genome assembly GCA_964245455.1 of uncultured Acidobacteriaceae bacterium. Classification (GTDB taxonomy): domain Bacteria; phylum Acidobacteriota; class Terriglobia; order Terriglobales; family Acidobacteriaceae; genus EB88. The sequence continues at coordinate 10,315 of CAXTMW010000007.1, read as the reverse complement.
GCTGGATTGGAAGACTTCTTCACTTCAGGGTCTAAGCGCGGTATCCAGCCTTCGCACGCAAGAAGGTTATCTTATCTGTTGCTTGTGCTGGATG
>CAXTMW010000007.1:0-10211 GCA_964245455.1 uncultured Acidobacteriaceae bacterium | reverse complement strand
TAAACCGGGATATATGAACCTGCCAGGCTGGAACCTGCATGAGTTGAGCAAAGATTTGGAAGGCCACTGGTCTGTAAAGGTGAACGGCAACTGGCGAGTTACATTCGGTTTCGAGGGTGAGGACGCGATCTTAGTCGACTACCTTGACTATCACTAAGTTTCTCCAGAATACGCTAGGAGAAAAGGATGCAGATGCACAACCCGCCCCATCCAGGGCAAGTCCTGAAGCTGGCCATTGCGGCCATCCCGCCAACAGCGACTGAATACGGTTTGCACATCGGGGTGTCTCGCGTGACTCTTTCACGCATTCTAAATAGTCGCGCGGGGATTTCTGCCGAGATGTTCATAAGGTTAGGCGAGGCTTTCGATCAGTCCCCAGACTTGTGGTTTCGCATGCAGAACACCTATGACTTTTGGCAGGTGTCGCAGCAGAAGAGGAAGAAAATTCGGTCGTTGCAAACGGCGGTTTAACTTTCGGTCGTAGCTTATCGCAGCGTCACCGTAATCTTCCGCCCATCCCCGCCGGCAGTTTCCATCACGATCTCCCCGGCGGCGCGCCGTTGGATCGAGGGAAACTTCTCGCCCCACTCCACCAGCACGAGCGCGTCGTCCTCCATCAGCTCATCGATGCCCAGCTGCTCTACCTGGCGCTCGGTTTCGAGCCGATACAGGTCCAGGTGGTAGAGGTACACGGGCTTTCCGGCGCGCTCGCCCTCGTACTCGTGCATCAGCGTGAAGGTCGGGCTGGTCACTTCGTCCGGGTCGGCGGCGTCGAGCGCCTCGGCGATCCCCTTTACTAGGGTCGTTTTGCCCGAGCCGAGTGTGCCGGTCAGGATCAGGAGGGTGGGCAGCGTCAGCGCGTCCACCAGCTGCTTGCCGATCGCGATGGTTTCAGCGGCATTCTGCGTCTGGAACTCCAGCTTGCGCACGGCCAACTCTTCGGTCATCTCGGCATCCCCTCCCACCAAACATACCCGTTTCTGTCGCCGGCGCGGTAACGATACGCCTGCCATAGATGCGCGATCACGTCGGTCACGAGCAGCGTATGTTCATCCTGCGCACGAACGGCAATATCGGCGGCCAGCCCGTGGAGGTAGACCGCCGCTTCGACCGCCTGTTCAAGGTCATTCGGGTACTGCGCCACTATGGCGGCAACCAGGCCGGTCAGCATATCGCCCGAGCCGCCTTTGGCGAGGCCCGGGTTGCCGGTCGTGTTGACCGCGACCGCGCCGCCGGGGTGCGCAACCAGCGTCCGCCAGCCTTTCAGCACGAGCGTGACGTCGTACTCGGCGGCAAAGCGGCGGGCAAGCTCGAGCCGGTCTTTCTGCACCTCGGGGATCGACCGGCCGGCGAGCCGCGCCATCTCGCCCGGATGCGGCGTCAGCACCACGCGCTGGCTCGGCGAGCCGCGGTGCGGGCGATCCCGCAGTTTGCCCATATCTTTCGCAAGCAGGTTCAATGCGTCCGCGTCCAGCACCAGCGGCACCTCGGCCTGCTCCAGTAGGGTAAAAACGAGCGCGGCGGCCTGCTCGCTTTCACCCAGGCCGGGACCGGCCGCGATGACGGTTTTCTTCTTGAGTAAAGCGGTAAGCGGCTCTTGGAAGAAGCTCGTATCGAGTTCGCCCGCAGCGTCCTCGGGCAGGGGCGCGGTCATCAGTTCGGGCGCAATCAGCGCCACGTTGTTCAGGATCGAGACCGGAACGGCCGCCGTGACCAGGCCCGCGCCCGCGCGCAGAGCGGCCAGCGAGGCCATGGACGGCGCACCGGCCTTGCCATGGCTGCCGGCAAACAGCAGCACGTGCCCGTGGCGGCCTTTGTTGTCGTCCGCCTCACGCGGGCGTTCCGTGATGCGCTTGCTGTCGCCCGTCCATCGCAGGTTGCCGGCCGAGACGACGGCGTCGTCCGGAGACCCAATGCCGGCGATGACGATCGGCCTGGTCGCCGAGCCGGTCAGATTGCCGAAGGCGTGCGCGAGCTTGGGCGCGGTGAAGGTAACTACCGCATCGGCGCGCATCGCACTGGCCTCTGCGTAGTTCATTGATTCGGCATCCCAGCCCGAGGGGATGTCGACTGCGACGACCGGGGTCGGCATCGCTTCAAGGAGGTCGCGGAGCTCGGCAGCAAGGCCGCGCAGCGGCGGCTTGAAGCCGGTGCCAACGATCGCATCAAGAATCAGGTCGGCCTCAGCAAACAGCTTCGCTACCGCCGGCCCTCGCAGATCGGCGTCTGTAACAAGCTCGATCAACGGCACCCGCGGCTGCGACTTGCGAAACATGATCAAGGGGTCGCCGTCGAGCTCGTCGCGCCTGCCAAGCAGCAGCACCTGCGGCTTGCGGCCTGCGTCGATCAGCGCCGCCGCTGCCATCATGCCATCGCCGCCGTTGTTGCCCTTGCCGCACAGCACAAGGAGGTTCCGGGCATCCGGAAACTCGTCCACGATAAAGCGCGCCACTGCAGCGCCCGCCTGCGTAGCGAGTTGCAGGGACGTGATGCCGGCGTCCTCGATGGTTCGCCGGTCGGCATCGCGCATCTCAGCTGCCGTCAGAATCTTCATGCGTTCCCCGTTAACGTTCGGCCGGGATCATGAACTTCGATCCTGAGAGATCAAGGCCGGCGCTAGAGTGCTAGGGGGGTAGGATGCGATCGTCAACGGTAGGTCGTGCCGGCACTTGGCAGCGCGGCGTTTTCCTTCGAAGCGAAATAGCTGTGGTCCCACAAATTCTTGTAGAAATAGCCGGTCAGCTCGGCGGCTTTAGGTCCAAAGGTCGGCCGGCCGCCCTCCAGGAAGATCACCGTGACGATGCGCCCATACTGCTGAGTGTCAGCAAAGCTGGCGAACCAACCGAAGCGCGTCCCGTTGTTCGAGCAGGTGCCGGTCTTGCCCATCACCGGGAACTGGTTAAACGAAGCGCGCAGCGATCGGGCCGTGCCCCAGTCGACCGCGCCCGCCATGCCGGGCTCGATCTCCGGCACCAGGTTCTTGATATCGAGCGTCCGCTTGATGCGCGGCTGGTATGCGGCGATCGCCTGCGGCGTGGTCGGGTGCTGAAGGTAGTACAGGGTGCCGCCGTTAGCAATGGCGGACACCAGCGCGCCCAGCTGCAGCGGCGTCATGGAGACGCCCTCGCCGAAGGAGCACATGCGGCCGACGCCGCCTTTGGAGTCCGGCAGCGGCTGCGAGGGATACACGCCCAGCTGTTCATTCGGGATATCGAAGCCGGCCAGCTCGCCCAGGCCAAACTCATTGGCGTAGTGCCGGACACGCTCGAAACCCAACCGACGGCCCAGGACTTCAAAATACGGATTGACGGATTTAGCAAGCGCGGTCGTCAGGTCGAGCGAGTAGCGGCCGCCCAGGTTGACCTGCGTGTTTTTCGTGATGATTCCCTCGGACAGCGCCGCCAGCGCGACTGAAACCTTGATGGTGGAGCAGGGCTCGGCACCGCTCGACAGCGCGAGCTTCTGGTTGACCATCGCCAGAATCCGCCCGTTATCCGGGTTGATGGCAACGACGGTGCCGTACATGTTGCCAAGCGCGTCGAGTGCTGCCTGGCGCACCACCGGGTCTTCCCCGGTCGTGATATCGCCCTGACCCACATCATTGGTCGTAAACGAGTCGGCCGTAAAGACCTCTCCGTAGTGGCGACGGCCGCCGACCCGGCGAAGGCGTCCGTTGCGCCCGCGGACGAGCCGAGTGGTGGTGGAGGCGTTCACGAAACGTGCCCCGCCGCGGCTCCCGGCCACTCGCCGGCTGTGTTCGAGCGAGGCCATGTGCCGGCGCGCGCGCGGGCTCTCCTGCACGTGAGCTGCGGAGCGCGCGTGGTGCCTGCGGGTACTGGCCGAAGCAAGTGTAGTGAGCGGCAGCAGAAAAAGGGTGAAGACCGCAAACAGGGCCGAAAAACGTTTCATGGATACCATTCAACCTTTGGCGGAGGAGGCCCCGCGTGCAATTGATCAGATGTGCGGCCTTACGCAGAGCTCAAGTCTCGGAAGTCAGTGACGGCTTTCTTGATTCCCAAATGCCTATTACTTAGGGCAAAGATGTTCGGCTAAGGTCTGCGGCGATACCTCACTCTAGCAAAGAGTCCACCGCTTCCAGAAAAAAGGGAGCCTTCTAGTTACCTCCGCGTCGAAGATAGGCAGGGATCTCGAGGTCGTCCTCTTGCGGCGCGGCTTCTTCTACAAAGACCGATGGTTCAGGGGTCCGTTCCGGTCGCGTCTGCTGATGAACGTCAGCAAACAGCGAGGTGGATGCTTCGCGCTTCGGTAAAAAGATTTCCTGGTCGAAGAAAGGATCATGGGCGGCGGCCGGCGCCGCATTCTGAGACGAAGCCCAGCTGCCCCCCTCCTCCTCCACTTCGCTCGCAAAGCGAGGCTTCGCCGCCGGTTGGGCCGGAGCTGAGATGACGCGAGCCGTTGTCATCGCAGGTGCCGCGTGCTGGCGTTGTGCTCCGCCGCCCTGCCGGAAGCCCGTCGCTATCACTGTAATCTTGACATCGTCGCCCATCGTTTCATCGAGCACGGCGCCGAAGATGATGTTGGCGTCTTCGTGCGCGGCATTCTGAATCAGCGTCGAGGCGGTGTTGACCTCGCTCAGCTTGAGCGAGCTGGAGCCGGAGATGTTGATGAGGATGCCGCGTGCGCCGTCGATCGCACCATCTTCCAGCAGCGGCGAAGCCATGGCTGCCTGCGCCGCGGCAATGGCGCGGTTCTCGCCCGAGCGCTGCGCCGTGCCCATCACCGCGTAGCCCATGCCGGCCATCGTGGTTTTTACGTCGGCGAAGTCACGGTTGATGATGCCCGGGATCGTGATGATGTCCGAGATGCCCTGCACGCCCTGCCGCAGCACATCATCGGCAACGCGAAAGGACTCGAAAAAGCCGGCATCCTGCGCGACCGCGAGCAGCTTCTCGTTCGGAATAACAATCATCGTGTCAACCGCATCGAGCAGCTCCTGCATGCCGCGCTCGGCCTGCGCCATACGGCGCTTGCCTTCAAAACCAAAAGGTCGGGGGACGACCGCAACCGTAAGCGCACCCATTTCGCTTGCGAGGGAGGCGATGACCGGCGCCGCGCCGGTGCCGGTGCCGCCGCCCATGCCGGCCGTCACAAAGACCATATCGGCACCTTCGAGCGCTTCAATAATCTTTTCCGAGTCTTCGAGCGCCGCGCGCCGGCCGACGTCGGGGTTCGCACCCGCGCCCAGGCCGCTGGTGAGCTTGACGCCCAGCTGCAGCTTCACCGGCGCGGAGGAAAGCTGAAGCGCCTGCACGTCTGTATTGGCCGCGATAAATTCCACGCCTTCGACGCGCGCAGAGATCATCCGGTTGACCGCATTGCCCCCGCCGCCGCCCACGCCGATGACCTTGATCTTGGCACCGGACGGTACCTCATCGTGATACTGAATCCGCATTTCGTCTCCGTTGTTCATGCCTTGTTGCTCCCCTTTTCCTCACCCAAATCGTCGTTGGTCTAAATGCTCCCCGCAAACATCGCCCGCAGCTTGGCCCGCAGCGAGCCTTCCTGCTCGGCGCGCAGCTGGCCGGTGCGGTGCGCGTACAGCATCAGCCCCACCAGCACGGCGTACTCCGGCTGCTGCAGTTCGCCCGGCATCCTCGACAGCGGCCCCGGCGTGCCGATCCTCGCCGGCACCCGCAGAATGCTTTCCGCTGTGTCGAGCAGACCGGCGAGCTTGGCGCCGCCGCCGACCAGCACGCAGCCTGAGCCCAAAGCCTCCAGCACCGCGCCGGTGCGCAGGCTTTCGCGGATCAGTGAAAACAGCTCGCGCGCGCGTGGCTCCAGGATCTCAGCCAGCGCCCGCTGCCGAATGCTGCCGCGGGTCTGGCCCGAACTTTGGCCTAAAGTCTGACCTGGCCCGCTCCCGTCCCACTCAATCTCGCTTGACTGCGAGACAGAGGTCACGACGGCATGGCCGTACTCGCATTTCAGGTACTCGGCTTCCGGGATGCTGAGGTGCTGGCCTACCGCGAGATCGTTGGTGAAGTGGTCGCCGCCGATCGGCACCACCGCGGTGTACACGACCGAGCCCTCGAAGTAGACGATCAGCTCAGACGAGCCTGCGCCGATGTCGATGAGGCAGACGCCCAGCTCCCGCTCGTCCGAGGAGATCGAGCTTTCCGCTGCTGCCAGCGCCTCATAGACGGTTTCGCTGACGGACAGGCCGGCCTTGTTGGCGCAGCTCACCAGGCGCTGGTGAGCCGAGGCAGAGGCCGTGACCAGGTGGAGCGAAACCTCCAGCTGGTGGCCGACCATACCGACCGGATCGTGGATGCCCGGTACCTCGTCCAGCAAGAAATGCCGCGGCAGCAGGTGCAGCACCTCGCGGTCCCCCGGCAGCGAGATTGCGCGGGCCCGGTCGGCGGCAGCGCGCACGTCTTCGCGGGTAATCTCGCGCATTTTCGCGGCTGAGCCCAGCGCGATGCCGCCCTGGGAGTTGACCCCGCGCACGTGCACGCCGCCCAGGCCCGCGACGCACTGCTCAATCACGGCCTGCGCCGCCGATTCTGCGCCGACCGAGGCCTGGTTGATCGCCTCAGTGGCCGGTTTCAGGTCGGCGATGATGCCCCGGCGCATGCCCGCGCTCGGCGCGACGGCGTGCCCGCGGTAACGCAGCGAGCCTTCATGGAGCTCGGCGACCAGCATCCGGGTTTTCGCGCTGCCTACGTCCAGCACGGCCAGCACGCCTTCCGCCTTCGGCGTCATTGCGGCTTCCCGGCGCCGGCGATGTAGTGCGGCACCCAGCGGACAGCCGGCTGCCCGTCCTTATGGGTGCCGGCTCGCTTTTCCGTGTACCAGACGTGCGTCCTTGTCTGCATCGGCGTCTGCATTGACGTCTGCATCGTTGCTGCGTGCTTCGCTGCTGCCGCGGGTACGGCTACGGCGTGGTGGGCGGGCACGGCCGGCGCTTCGCGGTGTTTCCGGGGCGCTACGGCCGCTAGCACCCGCGGCTTCGCTTCGGCTGCTTCATCGGCCTGCGCGGCATCGGCCATTTTAAGGACCACCTGGCGGTCGTATCGCAGGTCCACCGCGCTCAGGTTCGGGTACTGCCGGCGCCACTCGGGCAGGTGTTCCCGGTAGGAGCGGTACCGCTCCAGGAAATCGCTGTCTCCGAAGTGGAGCAACATGTCGGTACCCTGGGCGGGCACCACCGCGCGCACGTCGTGCACATCGCTCAGGTCGACCTCGCTCAGCTGCTCTGAAATTCCATGGCCCACTTTGCGGCCGCCGCCGGGATCGCTGTCAAGCGCCGTGATGAAGCTGCGGTACAGGTGCATGCGCTCCGCACGCGCTTCCGGCGGGCTGTTCGGGTCAAGCCCGGTCACCACCGGGAACGAGTAGTGCCGGGCCGCAAGGGTGGCCGGGGGCATGGTCAGCAGCACGCCCTCGCCGTCGACCAGCTCGATCTCACGGCTGACCCGCACAAAGGCCACCGGGACCCGCTCCTCAATCGTGACCCTGAGCGTACGCGGCAGCAGCCGCATGACGGTGGCATGGCGCACCCAGGGCAGGGCTTCGAGCGCGGCCTCGCGGCGGGCGAGCGGCACAAAGAAGATGTTGCGTCCGATGTCGGTGCCGAACACATTGACGATTTCTGTCCGGCTGAGCTCGGTGTTGCCCGCGGCCTCAATCGAGGACGCGCCCTCGATGCGGAAGTGCGGATCGTGCCTGAGAAAAGAGTGGATCGCCCAGATCGCGGCAATGCAGGCTGCTAGAACGACGATCCCGGCAACCGCAAGCAAAACGCGTCCGAAGCGAGAAGAAAGCAAAGCACGGAAGCGGCTTTTCCGCGGATGCACGCGGCGGCGGGCGCGCAGAAATGCTTCCGCATCCTCGCTGGGATCGGCTTTAGCGGAGCGCGTACGCCGGCTTCCGCCTTCCGGAGCTGCTGAGACAGCAGGCCGCAGAAATGCGTCATCGTCCTCGTCACCGGGCGCGAAGTCCAGGAGAGCGGAACGTTGCCGGCTTGCCGATGCTTCTGTTTTTGCCACGCCCGAGCCAGGTCGTGGGAATCGCCACCCTGACTATAGCCTGCCTGCCCGTTTGATTTCCCTGCTTATCGGCAGAAAAAACACGTCGGAGCCACTCTGGTAATAGCCTTGTGAAAGTGCAATGGCCGTGATCTCCCCGAGGCTGCTCGCGCCCTCCTAGCGCTCCGGGCTAGCCGCAACCGACACGCCGGCCGAGGCTCGCAGCGCCTGGATCACCAGCGGGATCCCCTGAACCACATTGCCGGCACCCAGGGTCAGGATGAGATCGCCCTCCTCGGCCGCAGCCGCCGCGCGCTGGGCGGCTTCGGGGAGGCTCGGCGCATAGCGAACGCCGGCCTGCCCGGTTGCGGCGACCAGCGCTTCGGCATCGATGCCGGGGATAGGGGGCTCGCTCGCCGCATAGATATCGAGCACCTCGACCGTTGTCGCGCCCGCAAAAGCCCGGGCGAACTCCGGCATCAGATCGCGGGTGCGGGTGTAGCGGTGGGGCTGAAAGATGACGTGAATGCGCCGGTAGCGGCAATCCTCTGCCGCGCGCAGCGTTGCCGCGATCTCGGTCGGATGGTGGCCGTAATCGTCGACCACCGCCACGCCCCGGACACAACCCATGGTCTGGAAGCGTCGGTCGACCCCGCGGAACTGCCGCAGTCCCGCGATGATCGCTTCCGGCGCGACCTCAAGCTGGTGCCCGATCGCGACCGCGGCGGTTGCATTCAGCACATTATGGAGGCCCGGCACGAGCAGGTCGAAAGGGCCGAGGACCAGGCCATCCGCAACGACCTCGAAGCGGGAGCGGACCGGCATGCCGGCGGCCGCCGTTTGACCCGGCGGTAGCGGCAGCGGTCGTACGAGGTAGTCGGCCTGCGGGCCGGTGCCGTAGGTGAACACGCGACGGCGAACTCGCGGCAGCAGGGCCAGCAGCCGGGGATTGTCACAGCAGGCCACCACGGCACCGTAAAACGGCACGCGGTCCATGAAGTCCACAAACGCGTCTTCGATGTCGGCCATGTCGCGATAGCAGTCCATGTGCTCGCGATCGAGATTGGTGACCACCGCGAGGATCGGCGACAGCTTCAGGAAGGAGCGGTCGCTCTCGTCGGCTTCCGCGACCAGGTACTGCGAGGTGCCCAGCCGGGCGTTGGACCCGAGCGTGTCGACCCGGCCGCCGACGACCAGCGTCGGATCGAGGCCGCCGGCACCGAGGACGCTTGCGATCATGGACGTGGTGGTTGTTTTGCCGTGCATGCCGGCAACGGCGATGCCGTACTTAAGCCGCATCAGCTCGGCCAGCATTTCAGCCCGGGGGATGACGGGGATTTTGCGGCGCTGCGCCTCGGCGATCTCGGGGTTATCGGAGTGGATGGCCGAGCTGGCGACGACCACGCCCGAGCCAATGACATTGGCAGCCGCATGGCCTTCGAAGATGCCGGCACCCAGCGTCTGAAGCCGCGCGGTGGCTGGGCTGTGCCGCAGATCCGAACCCGATACCGAGTAGCCGAGCGTCAGCAGAATTTCCGCGATGCCACTCATGCCAATCCCGCCGATACCGATAAAGTGAACGCGCTGCGCCTTGGCAAACATGGCTGTATCCGCAGCTTACCTTACCTCACGCAGGTGCTACCGAGCAGTAAGACTCGGCAGACACGAGGGAAAGGGCTGTGCGGCAGTTTGCTCGCTGCGGAGTTGAAACGACACACGCAACTATAAGAAGGGGTATGTGTTCTAACAAACAAGCCCGGCCACCGCAGCAAGAGCGAGGCCGGAGCATCCGCTCCGTGAGGCGCACGTTCCTCTCCGCCGGATGAGGAGACACTAATGAAAAATATGCTACGTGTAATGGGACTGGCTGCGTTTGTGGCCGTGCCGCTTTCGCTCGCGCCCCGGGCGGCCGAAGCACAGGTCGCTGTCGGTATCGGCATCGGTCCGGTGGTGGATTACCCCGCATACGAGTACGCGGACGCGGCCCCAGTCTGCGATTACGGCTACTACGGGTACGCGCCGTACGCTTGCGCGCCCTACGGCTACTATGGCGCCGACTGGTTTTTAGGCGGCCTGTTTATCGGAGCCGGTCCGTTTTACCACGGCTTTTACGGGCGCGGTGGGGGCTACGGCTACGGACGCATCGGCTACGGCTACGGCGGCTTTGGCTATGGACGCGGGGGCTACGGCGGGTATGGACGTGGCGGGTACGGTGGCTATGGC
>CAXTMW010000006.1:31793-55802 GCA_964245455.1 uncultured Acidobacteriaceae bacterium | reverse complement strand
CAGCAATACCGTAAAGCCGGCTTCACCAAGCGCCCGCGAAACCTCAAACCCAATGCCCTTGTTAGCGCCCGTTACCAGAACTACCTTCGCCATGCATTTTCCCCTGTGCTGCTCGGCTCTCAGATTCTTTGACGCGCGGAAAGATTCGACGACGACTGAAGCATCTGCGCAGTTTCTCGCGCGAAATGCGGAGCAACTTTGAAGCTGAAGCAGATGTCGAGCCTGATGCTCGCGTCCTTATTGCCTTGCTAGGTGCGAAGCTCCCCACTCGACTACCGTGGAAGCAACAGCTCTGGACTGACGAGATGAGTGTCCTCAGAACTAGCAATGCGCTACTGCTGATTCAAGCTCATTGAGTGAATTGGCCTGATATCGCCAATTGAGAGCTCACCGTCCAGTTGCAGCCCTGAACACTGCACGACTTATCGGCACTTAGCTAACCATGCATCTACCGAGCACCCTCCAAACACGACATGCTTTCGTAACGCAGGTGTAAAGAGGCTATACAGCATGCGAGGATCAGCCGAGGCGCTCACGGAATCGAGTGTAGAACGATGATCTTCTGAAAGAACAATGGCCAAAGCGGATGCATTGTCCGTGACTTGTTCAGATCGGCTGACTCCCATGAGTGTTGACGTAACTCCGGGTCGTCCACAAACCCACGATAGTGCAATCCGAGCAGGGCTCTCGCCAACTTCCGCAGCAACCCTCTTCAGTTCATCGACAATCTTCCAGTTGCGTGGCGTAAAAAGCGAATCGCCAAAGGGATTTGCTCCATCAAGTCGCTTATCCCCCTCCGGCCGTTTGGCTTCTCGATTCGCTGCATCGCGTGGCAGCCCTCCCGTTCTTGGTGGCGCGGCTTCAACCGTGGCACGATCGTACTTACCCGTAAGCAAACCGTAGGCTAGGGGACTCCACGGTACGATCCCCATGCTAAACTCCTTCGCTAACGGAACATGCTCATCCTCGATATCGCGATTGACCAGAGAATAGAAATACTGAAGCGCAATGGGGCCGGCGACTCCGCGCACAGCGGCTAGTGTTGCAAGCTTAGCAACATACCAGGCCGGTGCATTGGACATGCCCCAGTACCGGATCTTCCCGACACGGACCAGGGCCGTCATCGTTTGGAGCAGCTCTTCCGCAGGCGTAACGGAATCCCATACATGAATCCAGAAAAGGTCGACGTAGTCCGTGCGCATACGTTTTAGAGAACCTTCGAGCGCGGTGTGAAGGTGCTTTGATCCATTGCCGCCCGTATGCACTCCCTGACCTGCGGCAAAGCCAGCTTTCGTCGCAACGATCATCTGGTCGCGAAGTTTTCGCTCAGCAAAAAAATTCCCCAACATCTCTTCGCTGCGACCTCCCGCATACACGTCCGCTGTGTCGACAAAGTTGCCTCCCGCCTCCACATAAGCGTTGAAGACGGCGGCGGATCCAGCTTCATCCAATCCCCAGCGTGCGGTTCCAAAGGTCATGGTGCCCAGGGCGAGAGGGCTAACAACGAGGCCCGAGCGGCCCAGAGTGCGATAGTCGGTAAGAGTCATAAGGATTCCTTAGTGGTCACTATGAAACCGAGTACACGCTACTTGCACGCGTACGTCAAGGTGTTTCATAGTAATAGCTATGGAAATCTCAAAAAGCGCCGTGAGTCGCAAAGCGGGCCGGCCGCTGGGCTTTGATCGAGACGCTGCGCTACGTGAGGCGATGCTTTTGTTCTGGCGGCACGGCTACGAATCCACGTCAGTAAACGAACTGACCAAAGCTATGGGAATCACCCCTCCAAGCCTCTACACAGCTTTCGGGGATAAGAAGCAGCTTTTTCTCGAGGCCGTTGGGCTCTATACCTCAGGCTCCATAACCTCCGAGTCGATCGTGGACGAGGCATCTACGGCAAGCGAAGCGGCCTTCGGCCTGCTTCAGGCCTCAGCGATCGGGTTCACCGGCGAAAGCACTCCAGCAGGATGTTTACTAGCGAGTTCGGCGATCAGCTGCTCTGCTGCGGCGCAGGATGTGCGGAATGCATTGAGCGATATACGCCTCAAGATTGAGAACCGCCTTCGAAGCAAGATTTGTGAGGATCGATCGCTGCGTAAACTGAAACCGAAGATCGACGCAGACGCATTGGCTGGTCACATCATGGCCGTCATCCAGGGGATGTCGACGTTAGCTCGCGACGGTGCCACGAGGGAGAAACTTTTGTCTATTGCGTCAGCGGCGATGCTGGCGTGGCCGACCTAAAGCTAGACAATTTCAGCTTCGATCGGCATCAGCGATGGCAGGGGTAGCTGCACCGAGAATCTGCCAATTCGGCCACTCGATTCACGACAGATCGCCGATGCACTCACCGATGACAGAGTGGTACCGCTAAGTTGCAACCTCGTCAGTGATTTTGTGGGTGGCGGCCGGGAACCAGCTTATTTCGAGCTGCGCAAACGAGATGTGGTAACCGTACTCATTCCGCAGCCGGTATGCGCGAAGATCTCGTCGCAACTCGCCGCGTCTTGGACCATAGATTCGGGTCGACCGGCAACGCGCTCATCTGACCCGTCTTGGCATTGAAGAAGGCTCCATGGTGCGTGAGTTTCCCGTAGCGAAAGAGCTGCGCCAGCATGGCTAGCGCGCTCGACGCGAGTGTCTGGTTGATGAACGGCTCCTGCCGGTCTAGCGCCTCGACTGCGGAACAGCTCGGCAGAGGGTCTTCTCCACGATCAACGTCCACGATCTCGGGAAACAACTCGCTTACCGTACGCAGTCTTTCTGTCTTTCGCCGGTTGCGGGCATTCAGCGGCTGGCCGAGTACATACTGCCCACTCGCGGCATTGTTTCCCAAATCGAGCCAGTAGCAGGCGGAACGCAGCCCCTTGGTGAAGGACCGCTCGATCGCCTGTCTGGCCGAGCGTGTGTCCACACAGCCGATCACAAAATCAGGGCACTTGTCCCCGTACCGATCAAAGGAATTGGCGTGGAAGTGGTTCGGCACCGCATGCCACTGTGTTCCCCAGAACAGGTTGATGCGATTGATCAGGACGACTGCCTTGTTTTGGCCGATGTCGGATGACGAGAAGGGCTGCCGAACGCAGTTGGTTTCAGACACTATGTCCGCATCCATAAGCGTCACTTCCAGTCCCCGGGGATGGCCCCAAGCATGCATGGCCTGATGCAGATAAGGCAGGCCGATAGCAACCGCACTGCCGGTTCCGCCTGCCCCCACGACCAAGACCCGGATAGGTCCGTTTCGGAGCAGATCAGGAGGTAGAACATGCTCAATCCGCATAGGGGCTCCTCGATCCACAGATGAACTGCGACAAGGTCTGGGGAAGCCCGATCAGGGTCTCCAGGGGAAATGTCTCCCGGCCAACAAGACGCTGCCACAAGGCCTCAAAGCCGCCCTCGTGCCGAGTGAGGCGGCCGACGTTGGCGTGCGTGAAGGCACTTTCGTAGAAGCCCTGCTCCCAATCAGCAATGCTTGTGGCCGAGGTGCTATCTGGCCGGCGCATGGACCCGGTACAGACATTCCCCTCACTGGAGAGGTTCCAGAACGGTGCGACGGACAGCTTAGTGGTCGTGTCCGGCCGGTCGTCTTCTTGCAGCGCACGGATGGCGAGGCCGCCATCCTCAACGCGCCACACCAAGGGCGGCTGGGGGAAGCTGCAACCGTTTAGGTTAGCGGCTTTGCCTTCCGCGTTCGCGTAGAACATCTGCCGGCATCGCGCGGGCGTCCACCAGGAAATCATCCGGTCAGTCTTCGCTAAGATGTTTTTCGGGAGGACCTCCGCCGCGGAGCTACCGTGCAAGGAACGTACCAGTGCTTCCACGAAGCTCAACGTTAGCGGCTGCGCCGGACCGAGGCTGGGTGGCCCGTCTTGATGCAGAGTCACGTCGTGCTTCGTCACGAACCTTTGGTTATGTTCGCCGTAGATCAGCAGCGCCTCACGCAGCTCGACACGACAGTTCTGCCCGATCGAGATGTTTACTTGCATGCTGTTTCTCCCATTCCTGCAGCTCCTCGATGAGCTCGAACAGCTCTTGGTTGAAGATGATGAAGCGAGAGACGGCTCGGATCGCCTCTTGAACTTCGGTCGGCCGCAATGGAGAGAAGACGACGCCGACGGCCGGCTCACAGCTTCCCTCCATCATGTACTGGCCTTCCTCATCGAAGCAGGCTTCAATGGCGTCGTGCTTCTTGAAAACCACCAGGAGTGATGGCAGCGGCGCGCTGTCGTAGTTGCCCGATTCCAGATAGTCAGACGACTGCTTCACGTGAACACCGGCGATCTGCTGTAGACGCCGCAGTCGCTCTATCCAGGAGTGAAACGAGCCATCCTGATGCGCATGGAGGAGTCGCCGGGCGTGGAGGCTCCACGACCCCGCGCTGCGATCGAGGGTTTCGCGTACGCATGCGGGAAGGGCTTTCTCTACGTCAGGGAACTCATACTGCGTTCCGTTCGTGTCGCCACCCTCCTCCTTCTCCTCGTCGGCGTACTCCCGCATGCGCTCCTCGTACTGGATGGCGTCGTCATGGTTGTAGACCCGCATGACCCGATAAAGAGCGTAGGTAAGCGTCCAGTAGAACGCGGCCCCAAGACCTTTGGCCTCAGCCTCAAGCGCGTCCACGGTCGGCCCGATGTTCAGGTAACCCGACCCTCCGCACTCGACCGTGACGAGTAGACGGCCGGGTTCGAGCGGTGCGTCCAAACCGTCTTGCTGGCCTAGATCGCTGATCTGGAGGTGGTATTCGACATTGCGCTTGAGGAGGTTCCAGCGTTCCTCACCGATGGCGGTCACAATGGTGCGCTGGGCAAAGGTAAGCGCGTTCTCCCCGGACTTGTTCCATTCAGCGGGTGTACCTAAACCCTCGTGGACCAGAGCCGCGCAGAGCTCATAGATCAACTGCGCCTGGAACTCATGGCTGTAGGCGACCGGCACACCCTCGAGTGACGGCAGACCGTGGCTCGATGCGGGTGCCAACGTCTCTAGCCGAGCGGTGCAAGCATTTCGCTCGGTGCCGGCAGGACCCGGCTTCTCTCTCCGTGGCGATGAATGGCGTCGTAGAGCGCTTCCGCGAGATGGACGGACTCTTTGCATTCGAGGTGCCTCGCAAACAGCTGGCTGGCTTCTGGCGGCGGTGTCGCGGCTTTCGCGGCAAATAGGTCAATGAGCTGCGACGACGTCATGAGTCACCCCTTGCTGCCGATTGCCCTCGCGAAGGTGTAACGCAAAGCGGAACCCGTGTCTTCCGGTCCCGTCAATGTTGCTGTCGCAATCTCCGGATAGTTGGGAGTGAGCAGGTCCCGAACCTGTTCGACGGTGAGGTCCGGCCCGGGGTCGGGCACGCGAACACCGTTGTAGTAAAACTCTCGCAACAAAGCTGTGGTCTTCAGACTGGCCATGTTTTTCTCCTAAGACTTCGCAAATTATCGTCCTGAGGCGCTGAGCAGCTTCCATTGACGCTTGGCGTCAGCGCGCCCCATCGTGAGTCGCAGCAGCCGCAGCGTCTCTCGTTCGTTGAGCACCGCGGCGAAAAAGTGCGTGCCGTCACGCAACGTGCGAGCGGCGCGGTGGTTGCCGTCAATCAACGGCCGTCCCAATCCATTCGGGAGCGTGACCAAGATGCCGTGCTGTAGGTGAGGCGGGATGTGGTCGATGTGCTTTTCGTCGATCCTGACAAACCTGAGCCACTCCCGTAGGGCACTCGGCTCGACGCGGATAAGGTCGTGACTGCGGCTCATGGCTTCGGCGAGCGGGATACTGAACTGAAGAGAGAGCAGCCTGTAGACCTGACCAGCGTTACCTGGACTGGCGCCTATAACAGGGCAAAGGGGACAGCCGTTCTCATGAACGGCTTCTGGATTGGTCATAAATTTCTCTCTTGCGATCGTGTGAGGGCGCAACAAAAACAGCCCAGCAGAATCGCGGGGCTGCTCCGGAGCTTCAAACGGCTGTCGAAGTCCGTTTGCTAATACTTGGGAAGGCGGGAGCGCACGGCTTCCAGTTGCTCTGACCCGACGACGGTCAGGTCTGTGGAACATCCCGCATCGTCAGCAGAGTCCAGAAGCTCTCGGACGGCTTGCTTCAATTCATTGCTGGCGAAGTGGTTTGGAGCCCAGCTTGGCCCAGCGTTGAAGATCAGGTCGTCGACGATCTCGATGAGAAGGCCTGTGTGCCAGGGCAGGTCGGGTTCCGGGCTGGCCGCAATCGCTGCGAACACAGCCTGCGTCTCTTCGCTTCGTTCTCCTTCGACAAGAGCTCGAACGATGGCGGCGTCCGTCTCGGTCAGGATCGGAGAAACGGCGATCTCGCCGTTGTAATACATGCTGTAGCCCAATGTGGCCTCCTCGTTGTGAACGCTTTGCCGTTGCTCTCTGTGGCGAAGGCACCTGTCAGCCCAGTTCGAAGAGACTTGCCTGTACTGGAGGGACCATGCTCATCCGAATTGCAGACTTATCTGAAACAGGAGCCATGGGCCGTTCTTCGTAAGCTGGAAGAGGCATGGCGGAGCGGTACTTCGCTTCCAGCTTGTGTAAGATCTCCATCTCTCGTGAGTGCTCAGCGACTGTGGCCTGCAACTCATAGCGAGCGAGGTAGCCTCGACTCTCGATCTCGCGCTGGACCGCTCGCTCGACGTCGCTGAAAGTGAACGCCGGATTAGGCCAGCAACGGCCGCGCAGGGTGTGCTGGATGAAGCGCAACCGGTCCTGATCCGTGTCGAACCAGGTCTCATAGAAGGTCTCACGATCGCAGTGAGCAATATGTCCGTAGCAACTTGAGAGGCGGTCATAAAGGCTGTTGGTGAATTGCTCTCGCTTGCAGTTCATCTCGAGGAAGTGCAGCAACGTGTTTCCGAACGCAGCTTTGTCGTCCGCTGTCGAAAACTTGGTCGGCAAGAAGTCCTCAGGTAGAAAAGGCCCTTTCCGCATGACAAACCTCCGTACAGAAAAGAAAGGCCAGCCGAAGCTGGCCTTACTCTTCGTCCTTATGTAGCACTCAGCCGAAGAGCCGAAGCTGTGCGACTTCCTCTGTGGCCGTCGGCCAGAGAGCGGCTTTCGAGCGCTTCTTCGTAGGTTGGGGAGCGTCGAGCAGGTGTATACCGGGTGACGGTACAGGTTCGGGAGGTGGCGTAAGCGTCGGCAGCATTCCCGCGGGGCTAGGCTGCTCGAACTCTGCGACCTCTCCAGTACGGGGCAACACCTTGTCTCGTTCCTGGTCGAGTTCACGCCAGATGGCGTCCGCCGAATCACCGACACCAGCTTTCTCTACCAGCTCGCGAGCCATGGCGCTCATGAGATCTTCATCAGCGTCGAGCGCCTGGAGACCCTCTCCCGAGAACTTGCCTTCCATCATGAGTGCCACGAGCATCTTCTTGCCCATCAGACGAAGGCACGTCTCTTGCATGGTGCCGTTGTAGGTGATGAACTTCACCCGCACCGGGTGTCTCTGGCCGATGCGCCAGGAACGCCGGCTTGCCTGTCTCAGGGTGTGGAGCGAGTAGCCGGTTTCATAGAAGTAGAGGGTGGGAAACGCGAGGAGATCGAGACCAGTCTCGACCAGCTTCGGGTGACAAACGACCACCTCGACACCGGCCTTCAGCTGCCGCTCGTACCAGTCTTCCCGTTTATCGGTGGGCACCGAGGAGCGAAGCACCGCAACCCGGAAACCGGCTTGCTGCAAGACAGTCGCAAGACGAAGGGTTACGTCCTTCTCGCCGGTGTAGGTGGCGTACACCTGGCACCGCCGTCCCTGCCGCAGCTCCTCTCGGATATCTGCAACCAGCGAGCGCTCTTTTGCATACAGCTGGTCCTGCTGGAGGGCCGCCGGCACGGTTACGAGGAACTTCTCGTACACCTTCTTCACCGGATCGAAGGCGCGTGCCCAGATCTCGTTGAAGCCGTAAGGATGGTCGGGGTACAGGAGCAGTGTGTTGAGCAGGATGCTCATCAGGCTCTTGTTGCCCCGGTGCTCCTTAATGGCGGAACGGATATCCTCCTCCAGTTGCTCGTAGGCGGTCCGAAGCTCCTCGTCCATGTCCACCGAGATCACGCTCTCGTCGTAGCGCGGAAGATTGTCCGAGATGTCTTCGAGAGACAAAAACGCCGTCGTGTTCATCAGAAACTTGCCGAAAAGCAATGGCGAAGCGCCTGGCTTCCGGAGACCGTGGATGGTCGTCTTGGTCGCGCGAGAGCAGGCGTTGTCCTTTTCCTGCACCTTTTCGATCGTTTCGAGCACACCATACTGTTGCTGGAAGTCACGTCGCCCTTGGCCGCCGTAGGCGAAGCCTTCGGCCACCATGGTGCGTGGTTCCATGCGGTAGAAGATGTTGAATAGATCGTCGGCATAGCCGCCCATCAGCGTGCCTGTCAATGCGATCAGCTTCTTCGCTGCACGCCCGAGGACGCCGAGACCGTTGCCCTGAGCCGTGTCACCTGCAAGCTGGTGCAACTCGTCCGCTATCGCAAAGTCGAACCATCCCGCCATATAGCGGCCGATGTACTCGAGCGGCGCCATCCGCTGGATGCGCGAGCGATCCGCCTGCCACAAGGCCGAAAAGCGTGTCGTGCCGCCGTGGAGTGAGGGCAGTACCTCAGACACTTTCAGCTTGTCGACGAAGTCTAGTGAGGTGAGCTTCTGTTCCTCGGAATCCAGGATGGCAATGCCTGAGTCTGGATTGACCACACCGCCTAGGTGCGGACCTGACTGGGCCTTAAGGAAAGCGTGGTCCCAGAAGTACCCGAGCTTCGCTCTGTCTTTACCGGCGATGAAGAACGTCGGGCCCGGGTAGCGCCGCTGCCATTCCTTTCGCCCCATCCGCCGCAGTTCGGACAGGGTAATGCGCTTGCCTTCGTAGACAGTCTTGCCCTTGCTGAGCCGAACCTCGCAGATTCCATGCGGTCGCTTCGGATCACCGCCGTTGCGCATGTCCTCGATCAGGAAGGTCCGCGCCTGCGGCACCGTCAGAAGCGCCTCACGCGCCCACTTGTGAGTGATGTGCGATGGGCACATCACCAGCGTCGAGCTGGCCTTTCCAGCCGCGAGCACATGCACTGTGCCCAAAGCCATGAAGGTCTTACCCGCACCGCATTCTGCGACGATGCGCGCCGCTCTTGCACTACGCAGATACTTTGCCGTCCCTGTGATCGCAAGCGCCTGAGCCGGCAATGCTTGCCGCAGAAGAGTTTTGATTGCAGGGGCGACGGCATCCCTGGTGCTCTGAAGGGGAGGATAGGTTTCGAGGATACGTGTGCCAAGCTCGACCGCGTGGGCACGCAGGTAGTCGAAGGTAGTCTCCATTGAACGCAAGCCTCGCGAGATCTGAATTGATAGCCTTTTGTAAGGCGAACGAACAAAGGACCGCTTGAATAAGCAGTCCGTCCTAGTGCTTCTTGGGTCGTTACACTACGTCCAGCTGGACGTCCGCCGCTTCGGCCAGCGCTACTCGAAGACCGACAAAGCAGGGGTAATTGATCACAAACGCGTTTTTTAGGACTTATTTGTGACAGCGTGAAGGAGCGACTCCGGAACGCGCCCGATTACGAGATGAATCGGGCGAGGGGCACGGAGCCGCTTCTCTGCGGTCGCCTATAGCTGTGGCAAGTCCGGCCACATGGAGCGCGTCACACGCACGAGTTCCTTGGTACTCGCCGTGCCGAAGATCGGGAACACCTTGCCCACAGCTTCGAGGGCCTTTGCTTTCGCTTCCCCGTGGTTCGCCGCGGCCAGCGCCGCCGGAAGTGTAGCCAGGTCGAGATCGGTGCAGTAGGCGGGGGTTCCGGGTTCCTGACGCCAGGAGTCCTGCAGGGAGCCGGCGTCAAGTCCGTCGAAGCCCATCTGATCTATCAACTCGATCAGACGTGATTTTACCGTTGCGTTGTCCCCGGCGACCGGAAGCGCAATACGCTGTGGAGCGCCCTTGGCCTTAACATCCTCTATGAGACTCGGAGCGTAGATGTTGTTGAACAGTTTGAGGACGGGATGCCCGATGTGCTGCTCCACCCAGACACTCTCTGGCAAGCCGTTATCGATCTCTGCGATCTGGCCATCGCGGGCCGAGGGATAGTAGTTGCAGGTGTCGATAACGATCGCGTTCGCGGGTAGGTTCTTGAGCAGATCCTTTGGCAGCTCCGGGACGTTCTTGAGCGGGATGGTGACGACGAGGATCTCTGCGTTGTTGGGGGCCTCTCTCATTTGGACCGGAGTAGCGCCGGTTTTCCGGGCGACCTCGCCCAGGGTTTCGGGGCCGCGAGAGTTTGCAATCGCGACGGTGTGCTGCAGCTGAGTGAAGTGCTTCGCGAGGGCTGACCCGATGTGACCTGCGCCGAGGATACCGATCTGCATGGGAACTCCTTTGCGGCTTCTGCACGCACATCCGGGAGGACACTCGGCAAAGCTCGCTGTTTGGATTCAGAAACCCCGACCGGCGGTTCAGCCTGGATGAAACAAAGTCTGGATACCCTTTGTCAGCTCACTCGAGAAACTGGCACTCGCGAGATGCCTAGCCGGGATGGTAACGAGAAGTCGCGTTAGCGGAAGTGATCTGCAATTCCATGCCGACCAGTTCCTCCCGGATCACGGGCTATGAAATGGAATGCAGACTGGCCAAATATGGACCGACGTATGATCCGTGTGGCTCTGTATAGGTTCGCCGATGCTCCCAGCTCATCCTTTAGACACTGCTTAAGCTCATCAGTACCCCTCTGACTCAAGGCCCTTGTTCGATCAAAGGCGGCATCAGGAGCTCCTCAAGCGGGAAGCTCGGCCAGCGGATTGGGCCATTGCGTTCTGGCAGGCTGAGCGCCTGGGAGCGTATCCCGTTGCTGACCCACTCAAGAATCTCCTCCGCTATTGCAGAGATGAGCACCGGTTGAGACCCGATTCCATCGAGATCTTGGATTCGTTTCTCCTTCTCGATCCTAGCAAGGACATAGCTGGCCCAGCTCGGCTCAGCCGGAAGCCCCAGAAAGCTCACCAGCGTCGCCCAAGCTTCCTCGCGCTTGTAGCGGAGCAAGATCGTCCGCCCCACGCCCGCGTTGTTGTGGAGCTCTTCCGAGACAGCCAGAAGATGACGCACGGGATGTTTCCGGTCAGGAAGACTGACCGCGCCCTTGTAGCAGGAGGCGTGCTCCCCCAGGCTGACCTCCTTGGTGGTGCCATTCGGGAACGTCAACGTGAACGTGGCCTTCTCATGTACCGCCGCCGTAACGGCGCCGACGTCCGAATCGTTGCCGAAGACGCTGAGCAGGTGTGCCTTCCTCCCTTCACCCACATAGCAATCGACCCGCACACGAATGCGGGTCGATATCTTCTCCGTAAAGCGCTGGTACTCAAGCAGCCCGAGCCTCAGATGTGCATTCTGCATCGTTGTCCTCTTCCGGTTTCGGTGGCGTTTCGGTCAGCTTCAGAGTGCGGCCATCCGCGTACACGAGTCGCAGCTCATTGGTCCAGCGTTCACGGTGGTGAACGACCTGCGCGTCTCCCTCGTCCTCGACAAAGGTGGACACATGCTTCACTGATCGCCAGCGTGCAATGTGCCGCTCTTCTCCGCTCCCGAAGACTCCGTTGAGTAGGCCGGCGGTGCATAGCAAGCCGACATGGCCACCATGCAAAGGTGTAATCGGACGACCCGTGGCGACGTCCTCTCGTGGCAGTAGAAACGGTGTCACCTGTTTCCAAGCGCCCGAACGAGGCAACAGTTCTTCCAGCAGGTCGTAAGGGAGACCGCGATAGGTGAGCATCGCCTCAGGTGAACCCGGTACGGTGTAGGGCGGAATAACGCCGGCTTCAAGGGCTGGCAGTTCGCTCACACTGCCGTACGGACTGATCCTTTGCAGTTGCCGTTTGTTACTTTCTAGCGCAACCCCGCGAACGTCCTTGCGAACGCCTATGACGGCGATCTGGCGAAAGCGCACAGATTCCTCATCCGTCATCCGAAGCACGCTGAGCCGCGCAAAGTGAGAGGCCAGAAGGCCGGCACAGTCGTGCAGGCGCTCGAACGGAATTACCAGGACGAGAACACCCTCCGGCACGAGCCAGCGATAGGTGTGTTCCAGAAAGAGCCGCTCCATGCGGTTGTTCGCAACCGAGCCGATCTCGGAGTCATAGGGCGGATTCAAGTAGAGCAGCGAGAACGACTCCGACCGAGCGACTGCGTCAAAGGCATTGCCTTGGATCGTCTCGATTCCGGTCGAGCTGGCTGTCCGAGCGCGCTCCGCATCGAGCTCAACGCCATTACGGCGAACATCTGCGCCGTTCGTGAGGAGATGAAGAGCCGTTCCTTGGCCGACGCATGGATCAACAACGGATGCGGGTGCTGAGAACTCAAGGAGTATTCGGAGCTTGATAGCTTCGCTCTCCGGCAAAGGGTAATAGCCCATTTTCAGACGTGCGACAGAACGCATCGTGCACCTCTTGGTTGTGACGTGTTTGCTGGAAGCGACCGCCCAGTTCCGCGACTCTTTTGGTTTCTGGAACAGCTTGGTTTCTTCTCGGGCGAAGTATGAAGTTTTGTGAACAAGGAGGGATGTGAGCTAGATGCCGGTTTGGAGCCGAATGCCCAACAGCAGGAGCGCTTGAAGAAAGTCCGCATCGTCTGCTGAGAAGGTGTCAGACGCCGGACCCGCTAGCAAGAAAGGCTCGAACAGAGCCCAGTTCTCGAGAGAGTGACCGTACCGCGAACCGTAGAAAATACCGGCCAAGTGGGACCGATAGACCTCACGGGAGGCTAACTGGGTCAACCGCCGGGGCTCCGCCATCTGCAGCGTGCTCAGGTCGATGTCCTTAACGCCTAGTCTGAGCGCTTCGGCTGCCAGGACCCTCCGCAAATGGCTGACCCATCTCGCGGCATAGATGTCTGCGTAGGATCCTTCGATCTCCGCTGTTCCCATCGTGCGAACCGTCAGCCAATCGCGGGGTACTGTTCCAAGTGGGAAGAAGTCGTCCGGGCCGTCAATAGCAGTCAGTTCCGCCAATAAAGCCAAGTCTGGCCGAAAACGCGCCAGGGTTTCTACAAAGCAAGCAACTCGCTTGGATGAGGCATAGAGGACGCGGTAGTACCCCTCCGGATCGTCGAACCGATTGCCAAACGTCCCGTCCGCGTGAGCCAGGGACCACTCTGGCGGCTGCCAAGCATTGGGACGACGACCGAGTCGATAGACCAACCCTGACGATTGCCGAGCCTCCAGTGCCATCACCTATCCTCCAGCAAGGAAGGCGCGTGCAGCGCTCAGGATTGCCGGAGCGACTGCATCGATGTCATTCTCTCGCAGCAGCCGCAGGGGAACACGGTCGCCCAACTCCGGATTCACCCCGGTCAGCCATGCCTGAACGACAGCAGGTGAATCCTTCTCGCTCAGTGTCCGCACGACTTGAAATGCGAATCGTAACCGTGACTCGGCGTCCCCGTAGACCTCACCGCCGCCGATCCAACGGTCTACGGCTCGCACATCCTTCACACCGCCGATGTAGGCGGTGAGCTTCCGGCCGACAATCTCCACTAACTTGCTGACAACGGTTGCAAGCGGAAGCCGCAGAGCCTCGCGATGGGCAAACAGATCTGGTCTCGGTAGGGATGCAGTCGCCATGCCCGGGTTCCTCCTTATGATCTACTGCATTCAATGTAGCACAATCACGTTCAAATTACATCCAAATAGCAAGCGCAGGGAGCTCCGTGCGAGAAGCTAATCCCAATGGGATGAATGAAGTCATGCGGCCTCGCGAAGGACGGCAACAGCTGTGGCTGGCGATTGCGGATCTGGCGGGGAAGGCGCTCTGAAGAGGTTCAGAAGCTCTACGATCGTCTCGGAGCCGCAGCGGCCGCAGCGGAGCCAAGCTGAATTCGAGATCTGCTCACAGTTCTCGCAAAAGACGGCTTTCTGGACCGGTATTGAGATCAAACCCCTCTCCTCCCGGATCATCTGTATGTTGCACATAGTTTTTTCTCCGCTTCCCTAGGGCCCTTGATAACCGCCCCCTTGATCAGGCCGCTTGCTGCTCCTCCATGCGCTCGAGTTCCACAACAAGTCGCTTGAGGGTTTCCAGGTTGTCGATCGTCGCCATCGACCCGATCTGCAGACTATCGAGCACTGAGATAAAGACCGAATCGCCGATGGCTTCCGCTAGCGTATTCGCGCGGCGAATCCCGCGAGTAGCGCGTTCCATGGTGTCTAACACGCTGTTCTGCAGTTGAGCGTTGGGGATCGAGTTAGCTTTTTCGGTCCGCGCAACGCGCCGCAGGATTTCTCCATGAATGCCGTCCCCAAGGATGCGCCGAAAGCCTTCGATCTTGGCTGTTGCGTTCTGGTCGATAGGACCGCGTTCGATGGTCGCCATTTGCCCTCCGACCTGCGCGTGATCTCGACAATCTTTGATCTGCAGCTTGGGAAGCGCCCACTTCGGCAGCGTTGGAAACTCCAGCGGCTTACGATGGTCGTTTAGCGGCACCCACATCTCCGCGAAGTTGTACAGGTAACGCCCAAGCTCGAAGCAGGTGCACGCCCGTTTGAAGGCCTGGGCTTCAGCGCTCGTCATCGCGTTATCTTCGTCAGCCCACTCCTCGCCACCGCCAGTATGGGAGCCAAGGCCATAAATGGTGAGCGTGCATGTGACTAGCACTTTGCCGGTAGCGATGATCTTGTCTCTCTTGAATCGACTGACGGCAGCAATCGTCGCGACGGTGTAGCTCCGAGTCCATCCAGTGGGTGTGAAGATTTGGTTGAGGCGGTCGGTATAGGCCCGCGGGTCCGCATAAGCAATGACGGCACCGCGACTGCCGTCCTTCGTGGTGTGCGTAACCCGCCACTTGATCTCAGACGGATCGAATGGATCGGCCAGCTGAGCAAATAGAGCAGCGGGCTCTATGGTTAGTTTCTCTTCCTGAGTCGTCATCGTCTTCTCCAAAACAAAATGGCGCTCCTGAGAGCGCCGGGGTCGAAGCTGAACATTCTTGAGTAAGCCGAAGGGAGCGCGCCGCGAAGGGGCGGCGCGTCGGTAGGATGACAAGCTGAGCCTGCCGCGTATCGTGTCTTGCCGGGGTAGCTGACGGGAAGCGCGTTTGTAGGTACTCACAGATTCAGAGCAACTTCATAGGCGTAATCCTGCTTCTCCGCTCCGTTTACCGCTTGCGCCTGACGCGTTTCTCCGCGCGAGTCTGAATTTCGTGCGCCTTGGCAATGGCTCCGAGCAGACCGGGATAGTGGCGGTCCACCTCGGCGCAACGGGAGGTGTTAAACATTTCTACGCCTCTGCGTTCGCTGTAGATCAGTCCGGCTTCGCGAAGGATCTTAAGATGCTGTGACAGTGTAGATTTGGGAATTTCTCGGTCGCCGACCGTCAGGAAGGTCGAGCAGTTCTCCTCGCAGCCTTTCACGATGTCGGCATAGATGGCCACACGCACCGGGTCCGAGAGCGCGTGGAGGATTGCCGCGACCCGGACCTCCTCAATGGCAGGGTGAATCAGCGGTCTCATGCCTCTACTGTAGACCCTGCACACCCCGTTTGTTCAATAGATCGGAACTAATGCATTGTTAACGCCTGCACGTTTGTCTGATGATCAGAGCGCGGCAGGGTCGACTCGCAACACGCGCAGAAAGAGGAACTCATGGGTAAACTAAGCGGAAAAGTAGCAGTCATCACGGCGGCCACCTCCGGCATGGCTCTCGCCACGGCGAAGCGGTATGTCGAAGAAGGTGCCTATGTCTTCATTACAGGACGCAACAAGGAACGTCTGGACAAAGCAGTGCGCGAGATCGGCAGCAATGTCACCGGCGTGCAGGCGGACTCCTCAGAGCTCGCAGATCTGGACAGGCTGTACGAAACGGTGAAGAAGGAGAAGGGCAAGATCGATATTCTGTTCGCCAGCGCCGGTGAGGGCACGTTCGCCTCAATCGAGGAAGTGACCGAAGAGCATTTCGATTCGATTTTCAACACCAACGTGCGAGGCACGCTCTTCACGGTACAAAAAGCTCTTCCGCTGTTCAGCACTAACGGCTCCATCATCCTGAATGGATCGGTCGCCAGCGTGAAAGGAACACCCCGTTTCGGCGTTTATGCGGCAAGCAAAGCCTCGCTGCGGTCCTTCGTACGCACATGGCTCGTAGAGCTGAAGGATCGAGGCATTCGGGTAAATCTACTAAGTCCTGGAGCGGTCGACACCCCGGCTCTCGATAGCCTCGGCTTCGACGACGAAGTGAAGAAATATATGGCAACCTTGATCCCCCGCGGTTCGATGGGCCGGTCGGAAGAGATCGCGGGAGTGGCTACATTCCTGGCCTCGGATGACGCCAGCTACGTCAACGGTATCGAGCTGTCGGCCGACGGTGGCCAAACGCAAATCTGACGAGTCCACAAGTCGCGACTTCACAGGCCAATTGTCTTGTGAAGTCGCATGGTGTTGAGTGATTCTCGGGCATCTCACCAATGCGTTACGGCTCAAGCCGTTATGAAGGTGGCACCCCAACATGCGTGTGCCGGCAGCCGATACAGCAAACAGCGCCCGTAATCCTTCTAATAGCCGTCTCAAAATGAGCCGGGGCTTGAATCACCTCACCAGCCCGACTGTAGAACGTCGGAGCGAGTTCACCGCGTACTGCCTTGTGCTCCTCCTTCCAGAGGTCGAGCGGAAGCGTGCCGTCCTGACCCCTGAACAGCAGGGCTGAGGAGACCTCCAGACGTGTGCGCCCCGACGCAACCGAAAGCTCGTGGCGAGTGATGGCCAACTCATAGGTGTGCACCATGCGTAGCATCTCGACGCGAACGAGGGTTTCGGTTAGAAAGATGGCATGGCGTCCGTTCACCGCGATGGAGTCGATGGACTGCAACCAGGGGAGAGGGCGGCCCTCCAATGATAGGTAAGCGCAGGAACGACCCATGTCGACGACCGCTCCGCCGGACTCGACACCACGCAGCACATAGCGCTTAGCCAGATGCTGGTGTTCAACCGAGATGCCGGGAGCACAATAGATTCCTCGATTCTGGAGTGCCCGCAAGACACTCGCCGGCAACGAGAGCCCATGGAGAGCGTAGGGTCGGGACGTGGATGACGTTTTCTGGGATCTTGATTTCATAATCATCTCCACGTCCTAAGCCGTCAGTGTTCGGCGTACAGGGTGACCGAGTGCCTCCCGGATGTCCTCTTTGGTGCATCCGGCGCGGCACACGTAGAAACGCGGGTCCGAGATCTTGATCCCGAGATTGTTGCGGGCACGGTCCCGTCCACCTTTGGCACAGGACGGACATTGCGCCTTCCAGTTCCGACTATCCTGCTTCCCGGTCGTCCGAACGTAATCGAGGATGCGGAACTCTTGGCGGCCTGCAGTTGCGGGTCGCGCGATGAACGGTTCCGGATCCGGTGGCCTGTATGCCTGCGGCAGCGCCATTCCCTGGGTGAGAGCTTCGAGCTCGGTTGCGGTCAGCTTCTTTAGCCCTTGCAGGTAAGCCAACTGAGCTTCCGGATTCAGTTCAGCTTCATAGAACGAGTAGCGCCGGTTGCTCTTGCGATGCACGCCCAAAGGCCCGCGAATCGCATTGCCGTAAGCTCCTGCTTCGATCGTGTCCTGTCTCGGAAAGACCTCAATCCCTTCTCTGAGACCCGCACCTTTGACAGGCACTCCGAGGCGGAGGGCGAGATTGTAGATATAGATACGGCATCGAGACGCCAGGAGCGGTCTTTCTCCTAGAACCCAGAGGTGGCCGCCACGGCGCGATTGTTCAAGCGCGGCATCCACGCCGTCTTGCTTCAGTTCCCATTGCAGTTGGAACAGAGCTTCGAGCGAGCCCTCGTAGTCGGCGTCAATGGCTACCCACTTCGAGCTCTGGGTCTGCGGGTTGATGGCGTACAGGTTGACGGTGATGTCCCCGTTCAGGTGCATTCTCAGCGCATCCAGATCGAGGGGCCGGTTCTGCTTGAGGTAAGGGAACGTGCCGTCGGGTAGCGGTTTGTCTCGTTGAATTCCAAAGGCAAGGCGGTTCACGAACAGCTTCATGAACTGATCTGCCGTGTGACGGTTGACGCAGAATCGATCTGGCATAGCCGGGTTTCCTCTCCAGTGGTGCGGTTGTATCCCGGCCCGAAAACTCGGTCAAATGCGCAGACCGTTCATAAACTCAACGGCCGAAGCCGCCTGCCAGAAGAGCGGCGGAGGCAAGATCACGGGACTTGGAATAGCCAGATTCTCGGCTGTAAGGACCGCATTCACAGCGGGTGCCGATGTAGAAGCCTGCGGCACTCTCCAGCACTTCGAGGGTTAGCCGGATGACGCAGTCGGGACAGACCGATGAGGCGCCGGAGATGAATAGTTTCATCAGGTTGCATGACGGATCTCAATTCGTGTGTCAAGTGGATGAACGCGACGGTTAGGGAACTCGAAGGCGCAGGCTGTCTCGCCGTGGTCGCGGTTGCGTTCCGATCACGCCGTTCCGGCAAGATTTGCAGGAAACGGCGAGCCGAGCGGCTGGTAAGCGCACTCGCTCGCCGATTCCGATTGTTGACTTTCAGGCGTAGATCGGCTTCGGAACCGCGACGATCTTGATGGTGTGGGGCGGAATAGCGGACGTCGACGACGCAAGATTCGCGGGCGAGTGATGAGGATTCCGGTCCCGCGCGGTGTAGGCGGCTGCGTGGGTTTTGGCGAGAGCACGATTGATTGAGCGGATGCGACCAGCGGACAGACTCATGGCGACTCCTCCTGGAGTTTGGGTGAAATGTGGTTTTTTGGGGGAACGAACGGGAAACAGTCAGCGCTTAGGCGGTTGCCGCAGACATCTGAGACAGCAGGAGCCCAGGCTGCTCGACGTAACTGAACAGCTTGTACTCCGAGAAGACCCGGTCGAACTGCTCGGAGGTGAACTGGTCTTCACAACCTTCGAAAGAGAGCATGTACCAGTCGTCGCGTTGACGGTCGAAGACATAGATTGCGCCGGACGAAGCGTTATCCGGAACCATTTGCAGGAGCAGGACACCCTTGGGTGTCTGGAACCAACGGGTCGCGATAGCCCCGCCGCCCTCTAGGAACGTGGAGATCGTTTGCTGAATGGAGTCGGCGGCGCGGTCGCGCCAGTTGAACATCTTGTGAGCGGACATCTTGCCTAAGCTGCGTTGCATGGTGACACTCCTCTCTTTCGTGGGTGGGTTGGGGATGGTGAACTAACGTGTGGGTTTACGGAAGACAACAAGCCAGACTCTGACGAGCGAGCCAAGAAGCGCTGCGAGGAGTAAGCTCACGCCTAAACTTCGAATCGGGTGACCGGCAGAGGCGCCGTAGAGAGGTGCGCTGGCAAAGGCGATCACTCCGACGTTGCATGCGGTCAGCAACAGACAGAGCACGACAAGTCGAGCGAAACGGAACGAGAAAACGGGCCCGTACTCGACTGGAGTGAGGACGACCCGAGGCATTTCGGGCATGGGAATTCCTTTCTGCAAACACGGGTGAAGTTTGGTTAGGGAGTTGAGTGAACCGGCGGGGTGGATCAAAGACGGGATTGAGGCTGGGCAAAATACGGCTGCGGGCATCCGGTGCGAGTCAGAACGCGCGTGGCACAGCATTAGGAGCCGAACAGCTTCGGCTTCAGGGTGGGTACGGTTGGATGGTGAGAGGTTGACTAGGACGGAGGGCTAGTTCAAAACAGAAGCTCTATTGTCGTGCTTCCTCGTTCTGGGCCAAGGAACGAGCCTCTATGGATCTGCATCAGGCTGGCACCCGGGCGTATGGTGAAGGTCGAGCTTGCTTTCAAGATCGGCGACCAGA
Organism: uncultured Acidobacteriaceae bacterium; assembly: GCA_964245455.1. Taxonomy (GTDB): domain Bacteria; phylum Acidobacteriota; class Terriglobia; order Terriglobales; family Acidobacteriaceae; genus EB88. Next base: position 36,069 of record CAXTMW010000006.1, on the reverse strand, counting down.
CAGGCCAGGTAGATCGTGACACGGAGCGCAGACATGTCAGCATTAGCGCAAGAGGTAGTCCGCAGAGAACGCCTCGAATGCTTGCCTCTGTGCAATCCGGCAATGTCAACACCGGACATCGTAGAGCTCTACTCGTAAAGATTGCGAACAGAACGGCCGTCTCAACTACTTTTAGGGCGGGCAAGTGTTGGTCTGGAATGTGAAGGTCGACGTTGCATCACGAACATTTTTGCGAACACCTGGTTTTGCTGGTGCTAGCATTGGTGGGAATTTAATTCCGAACATCTGAGAGTTGAAATGCGTTATGCACTCATGATGTGGGGTTTTCTGGCTTCGGCGATGACCCTGTACGGACAAGACAGCGCGGCCCTGGGGAGGCCACTGGCTGAGATTACGTATCGTCCTGTCGGGAAGCTCATCTACATTCCTGTTCAAGTAAATGGTTCTAGCCCGCTATGGTTCTGCTTCGATACCGGCGCACCGAACAGCCTTATTGACGAAGCCGCGGCTCAGAAGTTGAAGGTCAGCGCACTCTCCAGCGGTGTCATTCGCGGCGCAGGAAAGGGCGAAGTCTCGGCAAGCGATGCGGGTGAGGTTCAGTTTACGGTCGGCGGTCTCACCACGCGGGTTCCGCACGCGAAGATTGTCAACCTGTCGAAAGTGCCCGTCCCGGTGAAAGAAGATGGCTTGCTCGGCGCCGAGTTCCTAGAGCAATACGTTGTCCGCATTGATCCTGCGCACCACACGATTGCCTTCTATGACCCAAAGACCTTCGGGTACCACGGAGATGGCAAATCAATGCCTTTAGAGCTGACGAACAACCGTCTTTATGTTCGCGTCGGGCTAGCCGCCAAACCTGGTGAGCTCGTGGAGCGGAGAGTCCGAGTCGACACAGGCTCCGAGGATTCGATAGACGACGATACGATCAGAAGCTCGCCTAAAACACAAAAGACCACGCTCGGTAATGGACTTGGCACCAGCTACGAGGACGTCTCGGGAGTTTATGACACCGTTGTTGTTGGACCGTACAAGTTCCGGTATGTGTGGGGACCAGCGGGTGCCGTGCCGATCGTTGGGATGGAAATGTTGCGGCGTTTCACTCTCACCTTCGATGCGCGACACGGGCTGCTTTACCTTGAACCAAACGCCAGCTTTTCTGAGCCGGTCCCATCACCAAGCTAATTGCACTATCGTCTACCCCGTTGGCTGGGACATCGGGGAACTTCTTGAGGCCGATATCCGACATTGCTGTTATGTCCATTGCCAGAATGGTTCACAACCGAACCAAGATCGTTGCTGTGTTCGTGCGCTAAACGCCGTACCTCCTCCATTTATGCGTCCATCGTAGCCTTCTTTCTGCTGCTAGTTGCACACCCGACTCATGCATTCCTGCACCACCTCTTACTCACCCTTATCAACGACGTGCACAAGGGGATAGTCAGCTTGCAACTGCTTGAGGAAACACGACTTGAGAGGGTGCGAATCTGCTCAAAGGGATGGCTTGTCACGGCGATGGGACGTCAAAGGCCGAGCAGCAAAAACCTGCGTGGAATGGCCATTTGGAAGCTACGCTGGGTTGTTCAGGAGGGATCTAGCTGGCAAACAATGCGCGAAAAGGAACGACGTCTGAGCCCGCCGCAACGAGGAGAGTGTTCGTCTCCAAGAGGTCCTGACGAAAGGACTCACTCAAAGCGATGCCGACCCGCTTTGCGACGCCATTCATTTCCAGGGCGAGCAAATACAGGATGTTGCGATCCGACGTCAGGTAGAGTACGACGTCGACCGTCTGATCGCGTCGAAGGGTGTTCCGGATTTCTTCATATCGGGCGGCTGCCTTGGCGGTGCGCTCATACTCGATCGCGAAGGTCTGTAGGTCATTCCCAATCAGAACCTCAGCTATCGCGTCGTAATCTTTCGACGTTCCGGTCTCGAGAACGAGATTGCGAGAAGCTACTTCCAGTTCTCCTTGCCACGATTGCAGGATGCCCTGTTTCGCCAACGCCAATCGGATTGCGACAAGTTCCATAGCATGGGGGACCTGGTTTGGGTGGATGATTCTTTCAGCCGTCGAGGGTAAGGAAAGTAGGTAATGGCCTCTCGATTCGAGGACTCGCAGCCCTAATGCCGTGATGACGAAGACGGGCTGACCGCGAAAACGATCCTGTTTGATCCGCTCGATCAGTCCGTGTCTCTCCAGGCGGGTCACTCGCCAATGGATTACTCGACGAACTTTCTCCATGTCCTCCAGCACCAGGAGCTCGCATACCTGCTGAAAAGAGATAGCTCGCGCGTTCCGGATGTGCAGTAGAACCGGGACGTCCCGCTCGTCAGAGATCGAGACGTAGCCTTTGAAGTACCTCATTGCGGCACCTCTCTCCCGTGCTCGACGAGCACGAGCCTGTTGCGCTTGGCATCGACTCCCCATCTTCCGCAGTCACTCGAGACCCACTCATTGGTTCCCATCAGCAGCATGGCTTCGAACCTTGAGCCACGCAAACTGATCGAGATCGGCTGCACCCCGGACGACTTCCAGCCCGGCATATCGAAGCGTATGGAGCCGTGCTCCAACGAATTTAACGTCACCAGGTAGGTATCGGGTGTGGTCTTCAGGAGCAACCGGACAAATAGAAGATGAACTCTGCCGGCCATCTGCTGGGGTCCCGAGCACAAGAATGTTCGTCCGACGGCACGGCTCGGGAACTCCGGATTAAAGCCGCTATTCGCGTTGAATCTGATCTGGCCGGGGTAAACAGCACAGTGACGTAGGCGTCTTCCAGACATCAGCGAGGCTGCATTGAAGTAGGCGGCGTTGCGCCGAAAGCGAAACGGATCGCTCTCATCATCGGAGTGCATGGCCCACCAATTGGTCCCGAAGCTGATTACGCGGACGCGCATGGGCCGATCTCCGCAGTGAGAGTATTCAGAAGCGCTCGTGTCTGGAGCATTCTTTCTGGACCATGCAGATGGTGCAGGAACCAGCAGCGCTCGAAGAAGTACTTGGGCAGGGAGAGGTCTTGGTCATGGAAATAAAGCAGAACTCGGTCGAGTTCCGCCATCACTCTCGTGAAGGCCTTGTCGTCGCCGCCGCCTAATTCGGGGTGCTGGGAGACGTGCTCCTCCCAACTATTCGCAGGAGAACGATCCGTCGTCGCTTCTTTGTAGGCGATCCACAATGCGAAAAATGGATTCTTCTCTGCCAGGTACGCCAGCAACTCTTCGATCCGTTCGCGCGAGGAGACAGGTATCAAGGCGTCATTCCGAACCTGGGTCTGCTTCATCTGGTCGAACAGGAACCCGGTGATCGCGGCGAAGATCTGGTTGTTCAACTCCTCCAAACGGCTGGTGCGCTCAGGCTCTACGATGGTACGGATGTCCTCTAGTTCCTGCGAAAACTCCAGGGGAAAGGGCCGATGATGGACTGTGTAGAAGTTCTTGAACAGCTCTGTGCGGCCGGAAGCGAGAAGATAACGCTGGTCGGGTCCAGCGACGTTCTCGCGCACGTAAGCGAGCCACTCATCATGGTTGGGGAAGTCGGTTGGCCTTTTTGCATTCATGTTGGTTTTCATGCGCCTTTCAGAGACCCATTGCGCCGCCGCTCCTGATCGAGCAGCAGCGTGGTTTGATTCAGGCGCTGCTTGAGGTTCTGTTCGCTGTTCTGGAGTGCCTCCAGCTGGCGCTGGAGAAGGAAACGTTCCTGTTCGGGATCGATATTTCGTTCCCCGGAGTCCGCGGGAGCTCTGTCGACGTGCACGCGGATCTGTGTCGTATCTCCCTTCGGGGCCTTCAGAGCACTCTTCGTGGCAACCTTCTGGACGTTCCTATTCAAGCTTTCATCGCCCTCTTTCGCGGCCTCTTGCGTTTGGGACTTGAGCAGCAATGCTCGTTCCACGTCAGCGTTGTGCGACTGGACCAACGCGTTGAACTGCTCTGTACGCCGATCGATTTCGACCCGGTCGCTGACCCGACCGTTCCAAAGCTCGGTGATCAGAGCAGCGGCGATGACCTCTTTCTTGTCGGCGGAACGCCACTGCAGAAGAACCGTGCCACAGGCTCCGGTCAGCAGCAAAAGGGTAACGACGTTGGACCAGAAGTAAAGATCATCGACGCTATGCTGGACCACGGCGTTTCTTCCGGACTGCATCGAGTCGCCATAATCTTTGGCATTCGGATTGACCTTCCCGAGAGCGTAGTCAAAGAAACCTTGCTGCCGACGTTGCGGTGGGCGGGCGGATGGAGGAGTGTGGACGTCAGATTGTCCGAAGGCGAAGCTGTTGGG
>CAXTMW010000006.1:0-31746 GCA_964245455.1 uncultured Acidobacteriaceae bacterium | reverse complement strand
TTCATGGACGACACGCGTGACATAGTCACTCTCCTGATGGACTGTCGAGCGAAACGCCAGCCGTTCTTCTGCGTCGCTGCTTGCGGTTCTCAGCTTCCTTGAATCGCAGGTTGACGCCGACCTCCGGGTCGAGGTAGCTGTGCATCTTCGGGTAGAGACGGGATACGAGGCCTTCGAGGCGGAAACTGGGAGCGCGGCGGACATGCAGGTGGGAGTAGCGCGTTCCCTCACGACTATCGACCATCAGGAGCTCCATTTGGCCCACAGGGAGGTTCTTGATGTGATCTTCCCGAGCTCGCGTCTCCTTTATTTCACTCTCGCTGCCGGTGCCAGTTTCGGTGTATTTGGTCGTGAGTATCCCTGTTCTCCGGACGGAGAGGTTGCGTCGCTTGGTCGCTATCTTCGCCGAGGCTTTCAGAAACCACTGCGCCGTATTCTCCTCAGAGACGTTCATGATCATCTTCGTTCCGGGGGCCGACGACACCTCATCCGAGAACGCCTGGCTCACCCGCTGCAGTTGAGGCAGGCTCTGGACGGAGAAGAGGAAGGAGACGCGGGCGCCTCGCGCGGTCTGGAGGACCTGAGTGAACCCCGGATAGGCGAAGGGAGCGAACTCGTCAAGGATGACCGAGAGCATCGGTTCGTCCGCATCCCGATCACCGGTTGACTGCGCATAGCGCTTGCCGACCATGAGCTGAATGTTCTGCAACAGGATCTTTCCAAGCGCCTCGACAGCCCGCTGGTTCCTGTTGGTGTTGAGCGAAACGAAGAGGATCAGGTCTTTCTCGAAGACATCATCGAGCGTCAGCAGGTCCTGGTAGGAGCCGGTCACGATGGACAACTCATCCTCTAAAAAGCTCAGCAGCTCATTCAGAAGTCCCTGGATCTTTTCGACGCGTTCACGGTCCGAGAGCGAGCGCTGCAACATACGTACGGACATCTCAAAGTTCAGCCGCTTTTGCATGGAGATGTTCGGCAGCGTAGCGAGACGTGTCTTCGCAATCTCGATTTGTTCTTGAAGGACCTTCTCATCGAGCGCCATTACAAGGACGTCGTAGACGTTGAAAAGCTTGCCCGTGTACTGGAGGATGCGTACGAGGTCCGAAAGATAAGCTTCCTGGTGACCTTTGAAGAAGTCTTCTCGAAGCCCAAAGGAGCGGAAGATGAAGTTCACATGTTCCTGATATGCGTCGTCGAGAGCGTAGAACGGGTTGTAACGCGCCGACTCAGACGGATGGGTGGGATCGAGGACGCGCAGGTCTTGTAGGCGGCCTGCGGCTTCGATGTGCGGCAGGAGCCGGTCCAGGAACTCACGTTCCCCCTTGCCATCGAAGATGATCATCGGCATCTTGCGATTCCCGAATCGTCTCGCAAGGTCTTGGGAAATGATGTTTTCGAGAAACGTCGACTTACCAGCACCCGTACCACCAACGATCACACCGTGCTTCATCCGCACCTCATCGGGCCAAAGCCAAGGCTCTTTGTGGATGTCATAGCCCAGCAACGTGGCTCCGTTCTGATCCGCCTCGGCGAGAGTGGCTGAATCCTTGACGCCGCGCACAAAGAGTTGCGGATGAGGCCAGTTCTCCTCCCGCTTGGACCTTCTGCCCATCAACTGGGCGATGACAAGGCCGCCTCCAGAGAGCAAGATGGCGCAGTAGAGGAAGATCTCGAGGCACTGTTGATTCCGTAGGTGCAGCCGCGTCATTGCGATGTACCAGAGGAAGCCAAACACGGCGCAGCCGAGCAGCATCACCAAACTGACGGGGTCTTGCGGTCCCTGCGGCGTGGGACGTGGCTGATCGTAATAGGGACTCACCGTTTCGCTCCAAGGCTGAAGTACAGAAAGACAGCCACCAACGCAAAAGCGAGGACGGCGATCAAGATGAGGAGCGGACTCGGCCTCCAGCGTCCCTTGGCGTCCACTGGCTTGAGGTCGTCGGAAAGCGAGCGAAGCAGGGCCTTTTGCAAGTTCGACTCGGGATCGGCGTTGTAGAGTCCACGCAATGCAACCCGGACTTCAGCGGGAGAGACGTGCCCCTGCGCATCCATGACTAGAAGACCGCCTCGGCGGTGATTGGCTGACCCTGAACGGTTCCGAAACTGAATTGAAAGAGCTGGGGCGGGTTCCCCTCTGCTTTCCGTACACTCACGATGCCTGTGGTCCGCTGCCCTGGAGCGAGATCCGTTTCGGCCGTTTCAGCTTGCACGATCGTGAGGCTTGATCCCGGCTTGGCCTTGAAGGCCCCAGATGTCTGGGCCGAAATTTGATGATTACGAAGGCTCAACAGCGAGATCGATTGATCGGTGGCCAGCAGATTCGACACGTCCGGGGTCGTCAGCCGGAAGGGAGCGTCCGTCCCGTTGCTGACGGTATAGCGGATGTAGAGTTCGTCCTTGGTGCGATAGACCTGCTCCAACTCGACCTGGACACGACCGGCGGCGGCTTTCGTAGTGTCACGGACAACATTCTGCACGCCCATCATGGTCTGGGCTAATACTTGGGCCGCGATCTTACGAGTCTCCGCCTCCGTGCTCGCAACCGGGGTTCCTGAAAGCGGGTGAGCGCCGGCAGGTGACTCGGTGCGAATCAGGACGTCCATGGTGGTCAACTGACCGGCAGGATCGAGCTCGTAGCTGATCTCGCGCGAAGCCGTCCACACAAACAGGTTGGTTGCGACCTTTTCACGAAGCGGCATCACGAAAACCTTGTCCTCGTGGCGCTCGACCTTGAAGCTGTCCGGATCGGCGACGGCGAGCGTCGTAACCGGCTCGCCAAATTCGAGCACAGTCAGGTGGTTCAGTGACGTCTGCACATGCCGGATCTGGTTCTGGCCTGTCGTCTGTGCGCCGGCGACGGTGGCGAAGGCTAGAGAGATGCTGAGAATGGACTTCATCGCGGCCTCCTTGGGCACGCTGTGCAACAGAAAGGAGAAGCCAAGCCATAGGCTCTAGCTTCTCCTTCTGTTGGTTAAGAGTTTCCGACAGATGCCGGAGCACTCGTGTTCTCGAAGGTCAATGAACGCTTTCCCTTGTACTGGAAGAGAAAGACCTTCTTCTCGCCTTCGGGTCCTTCCGGATTGATGATGCGTTCAACGAGCCAGGCACGCTGTTCGCAGTCAAACCAGACATGACCGTTAATGGTCTTCGGAAGGCGTACTCGAACCCGCTGACCGCCGGTGACCTCTGTGAAAGTGTCAACGACTTCCTGCGGGAACGATTGGAAGAGGACAGCGCCGGAACCTGTGCCACCAGTCACGACGGTATTCATCGCCTGTGCCCACGCCCGCCGATTCTCCTCTTTGCCTTGCGCCCAGTAGTGCACGAACAGGTGGAGCGAACTGAACTGATCCTTCGCATCCTGCTCGTGCTCCCAAAGGGTCGATTGCGCTTTGTTCCGCGCAAGTACCGCTGACCGTTTCTGTTCTTTGTCCTCGCTCTTGCGTACGGCTTCCCATAGCGCCTGAGCGTTCTTCAGCTGCAGTTTGACCTCTTCCTCGCGCTGCACAATCCGGCTCGCAATATCTGCGTAGATCGAATTGACCAGCTGGCACTCCTCGAACATCTCCTTCGTGACCGGTTCGCCAGAGAAGAGTCCGCGGAAGTCCTCGATCGACATCTTCTCTTCGAAGCTGCCGCCGAGTTCTCCAGGAAGAAAGCCAAGCTCTTTGCGTAGGACGTTATAGAGCCTGCCGACTTTATCTGTGTCCGCGACCTCGAGAAAGGCTGGTAGATCCGAGACCCTACGCTCACGCTTGTGCCTGAGCCAAGGGGCTTGCGCTACCTTTTTCCGGATTTCGCTGACGACAGATTCATCAATCCCGACCCGGTGCTTCAATGAGTCGAGTGCGTTTTGCAATTGCTGGACCAGCTTGTAGGCCAGGTCTGGACGTCCCGCCGCAAGACACGAGGTCTTGAGATCGGTGATCGATCCAATCCTGTTTCCACGCGCTTTCATCGCAACCAGATACACGTTCCACCAGGGTGACTTGGCCTTTTCGTGCTTCGTCTTTTCCTGTTGGAACTTCTCTCCGTACGCAACCCGTCCCGCGATGAATCTCGGGAACTGATCGGACGGCATCACGCAGATGGTGTCGAAATCGAAGTCGCCACCGTTCTTCTTTGCCGTCTCCGAATGAAGGATGTAGGTTCCGTCCATGCGAAGTTGACGCTCAAGAATGTAGGCAACGACCGGTTCGTCGAGGTCGGGTACACCCAAAGCCTGCTTTAACTTCGGGATGAGCTCGTCGTTGTTGAGGTGACGGACAGGGAGCAGATCCTCTTGCATCCGAATGGGGTAGCGGACGCAGAGACCCTGTTCTGCCGTCAACGATGTGATGGAGGTATCTTCAGGAATCCAGTCCGAGGCCGAGAGAACTTTTCCCCGGTACTCGATCAGGACGCCATCATCCGCAAGCGCGAAAGACGGCAACTTTAGATCACCACCCGTGCAGGTACGAAATGCCCAACGCGCCAACTTGCGGTTCAGCTGGTTCGCGACGTAAGGGAACTTGATGCTGGTTCCACTACGATCGGCCAGCAGTACAGCTTCAGCTGGATCCACGCCTTCCGAAACAGGGCTGTTTTCCTGTTCCAGTGCGTCGGGATCGAAGCTGGAATCCTCGTCGAATGCGGCAACCTCGGACTTGCCGATTACCTCGAACAACGATTCATAGTCATTCTCGTCCCAGGCCTTCCTCACCTTGCGAATCCGCTCGATCCCCCGAAGCATGATCTCAAGCTGAAGCGCCTCGTCCGAAGCGTGTTCGATCAGGGTGTAGCTCGATCCGTACTCCGATACCCGGGACAGTTCCTTAATCCCGAGAATCGCCGGACCGGTATACATCCTGCCCGATGTGCCTAGCTGGGGAAGGAAGCGTACTCCTCCCTTCAGCGAAGGCTTGCAAGCGCTTTCCGGCAGAATGACGTCAACCCCGAGCTTGTCAGCTACGCGGTCGCTCATTGCCTTCAATGCACCTTTCGCCTGCTTCGGTTCACGCGTATCGAATGCCAGCCTAAACTGACAGAAAGGATTCGTGCCGATCTTCAACTTCCGGTAGAGGGATTCACGTACCCAGCCCCGGCAATCGTTGGTGCCAAGGTCGTGATCCTTGACGACAGCGATGTTCAGGTTGGGTTCCTCCACCATCAGCTTGCAGTCGGAGACGAGGATCGCAAAGTACACGATCGCTGCCTCGGGCCAATGCTGAAAGCGCTCAGCGATTTGTTTGGCGTGTGCTTGATCGACGAAGTAGAACTTGCCATCCTTCGCCGAACCACTCGCACCTGCCAGCTTGTACTCGACCCCGCCGTATACGAGCTTCGCCATGCGGTTTTCAACCACGGACTGCTCATATGGCGTCAACTCATGCGGCACACTGACGCGCGCTACCTGGATGCCGGGATAGATCTGCGCGAGGAGCTTTCCATCGAGCGTATCCTTGCGGCCCAGTTTGCTTTGTTTGCGGGTTACTTCACCAGACGCGTCAATCTTCAACTCAAGAATGAGACGGTTCTCAACGGTCGTGTTTTGTGTCGTATTTGCTGTCATGTTCTCCTCACTTGTCTGGCGCTTGCGGACGAAGTGACAAGATTGGCTGGCGCCGGTTTCCTTGTCCCTTGCCTGGCCGCCCGGGTTAGGGGTGGGTGTGTTCTGAACCAGGCTCGAGAGTGCAAACCGGGTCAGCGGAATTCCTCATCGCGCGTGCGATAAGGCGTCAAAGGAGGCCTACAGGAACCGTTTCAGGTATGTTTCCTCTTTGAATCCGTGCTGACCGTGCGACCCTACTTCGCTAAAGGCCGCTTGACTAATGTCGGGGCTCCTCCTTGCATCTCGGCTTCCGCCTTGTACGCCAGGACGGCGTAGATGACCCCGTCTTTGGACTGAAACGCCTTGATCAGTGCGTCGCCCTCGCTGGGAACCTCCACTCCCAGCTCGGGCACCGCCACCGTCGATCCCTCCTTGGCAAGGAAGTATCGAACGATCTCTTCCGTCTGCTGGCGCGGCTTGCGGCCACGCCTGGACTCTGTCCCCGCGCCAGCTTGAACCTGAACCTCGTTGCTCTTTGCTGAGGGCTGCTCCATCATTGACCTCCGTTGCTTTCAGGGGCACTGCTATCCGGCAGCGCGTCAGGTGTTGAAAGGATGCGGTCGCGGCGCTCCCCGTCGATGGGCCGTTCGCTGTATTCAGCGATCCAGAGCCCATCCGGATTCGTGTCGGATCTCCGGTCCGCGATGAGGCGAAGCCGGTACTCGTTTACCAGGTGGTCGGTGGTCTCCGTTCCCTTCGAGAGACGGTGGACGTCTTTGACGCCGTATACCAAATAGGTAAGCGGTTCACCTTTCACCAGATTGATCTGGCGAAGGTGGAACACCGACTCGATCTGATCGTCCTCGATCTTCCCGCGGGTGTTGTCATCCGACATCGCCTTCATCGTGTTAGCCCGCAGATTCTTGGTCATCATGTTCAGGCTGTTGGCCCAGCGCTCGTCAATGTTGGCGGGCGCATAATTCAAGTAGCTGCCAAGGAAGCGCTTCACAAAGGCTTCGTCGAGAAACTCATCCGTCCCAGCCGCTGCCGTATCAATCCCTACACCGTTTGCGGGTTTGCCCAGCACAATGGCTTCGCCGTTCGGCCCGATGCGGATGACCGTGGGCGGCTGCAGCCGGACGAAGATGGCGAAGCCGATCGCCAGTAGTGCGATGGGTACCGTAAGGAAGGCGAGCAGCCACGCTCGATTTGCGTTCGCTTTGAGAGCTCCGTCCATCTCGTAATACTTGGGCCGGCTCGGCGTCGCCTGAATAGGTGCTAGTTCCTGGTTCTTCATGAGATTCTCCTATTCTTGGTCCTGCTTGTTCTTGCCTCCGCCGGCCAACGTACGCGCGGTCACGCGAGCGGCGTGGTACATGCTCCAAGTGCCGATGTTGTACCGGTGCACGCTCGGTCCTCGCTTTGCGAAATCCACTGCCGGCGTCCGGTTAGCAACGCCGCGCCCGGATGATGCGACAGCGCTTGCGGGTGGGGGAGAACCCGCCTCCGCAGCCGTGTCTTCGTTCTCCACGCCACCCGAATTTGCTCCGGTGCTCTCAGCCGCCCCCGATGTCTGTGCGTCGCTTGACCCAGCAGTCTCCTCGACGCCCATTGCCTCCCGGAAGGAATCTCGCATCTGTTCCGCGTGAGCATCCGCCAAGGACCCGCTGGCGTCACTTGGTGAGGAACCAGAAGCCTGTTCGCCGCTCGCGGCAGCTTGCGGACCCGCCTGAGGACGCGTGGGCTGGTTCCCAGCAGCGGAGGAAGCCGCGGAGCTGGCGGAAGCGGAGGACGTACCTGCAGCAGAACCGCCGCTGGAACTGCTGGCCGTGCTGGCCGAGCTTCCCGCGCCAGCACCTGCACCGGCTAGTCCTGCGGCTGCTCCTTCCACGGCAGCTGCGCCCACTGTCAAGGCAGTCACCGCCGCCCCGATCATCGCGCCGGCGGTACTGCCGACATCTCCGGTGACGATCCGCTTAGCGATAAACGGAATGATCGCGATCGCCAGGGAGAAGATGATGCTCGCGATGCCGATCAGGAAGGAGCCCTCGATGTTTCCTAAGCCGCCCAGGAAGCTGTTTTGGCTGAGCATCTGCCCGACCTGGCCCATTTGGACCGCACTGAGCAGCGCACCGAAACCGCCGTACAGAACAGGCCACGCGTTCCAGATGAAGACGTTCTCGACGTAGGATTTGGCCAATCGGTTTGTCGCGCCGAGCGGCATGAGTGCGATTACGATTGGTCCAAATATGTACAGAATGCTGCCGTAGAAGATATAGAAGAAGCCGAAAATGACAATCACGATCGGGTAGAGCAGGTAGGCGACGATGATTAGTAACGAATCGAGCAGACCGGCGATTGAGCCTGTGATCAGACCCCATAGCTGTTGCACACCCGCTTGGCTGAACTGCGTCTGTATGTCCGCTTTCCAGTTGTCGAACAGATTGCCACTTCCAGATGCACTTCCGATCCAGTTTCCAGCGTTTACAAATCCCTGGTTGATGGTCGTGAAAACAGAGTGATAGTTCATGACCACTACCGCGGTCACGACATACTTGATCAGGTTTGTGCCAAGTCCCCGAACATCACCGCCATGCAAGGCTGATTGATACACCTGCCAGAGGAATCCGACGAGCAGGACAACGTAGGCCACCTTCTGCATGCCAGCGGTGATGCTGGTCGAATCGATTCCAGCGACTGCTTGCGTGAGAAAGCGCTCGAACAGGTTGAGCTGTGTGCTTTGCAGGAAGGCCAGCACCGGCAGGCCGGGACGTAGGTTCATGATCGGCAGCACCATCGTCTTTACCTGCCCGTCAACGATCCGTTGATCAGGTTGTTGTTAGTGTTGTCGGAAGCCGCGAGCTTGGCGGCTTTGCTCTGATTGGCAAGATCAATACCTCGCGTCCGCATCAGCTCGGCCAGCGCAGTCTGGGTGGAGGCGTTTGCCCGGACCACCCAGACGTCCGTCTCCGCTTCCAGAATGGGTGCGCTTCCCGGGGCGGCTTGCGAAATCTGCTGGCCCAGTTGATTGGCCTGGCTCAACTCGGCATCGGCCAAGGCGTCGATCTCAATCGCCCGCTTCATGGCGTCCTGGGCTTGCGCGTCGGTCATGTCGGTCATGGCGCGTACCTGAGGTGACGCGGCGTTTGGGGCCATGACCACGCCGTACACCGCCTGAAATTGTGGCGAGACGGCCGGCATGTTGCCCGCATTGCGGGAGAGCAGGGTCGTCTCCAGATTCTGCGACTGTGGCAGCGTTGCACTGGAGACGTTCGCATGAAAGAGGCCGCTCAGACTGCTGAACTGGATTTCAAAATGCGCAACGGAAGTCTTCGCCTGATTAATTGCGTTGAGGGGATACATGACCTCCTGCTCATACTTCGCGGTCGTCTGCTCGTACTTATCAATCGTCTTGAGCGGTGTAGCCATGTACTTACTCATGAGCGACTGCATCTTCGCCAACCCGGCAAGTATGGCAGCGGTATCGATTCCGAACTGTCCTTTGGCGTGCGTGGGCAGAAGGATCAGAACGCCAAGTCCCATCATCGCGGTCTTGAGCAAGCTCGGTCTGTACCAAGGACGAAGGAGATTTTTGCTCCCGTCAGCTGCTGTCACCTTGGGCGTGTCTGTTGTAGGTCTCTGCTTACGCAACCAGAGAAACGGTCTGCGCAACTTGGATGGATCTCTCTTTGCATCTATCACTTTCGTCTCCTATCTGGTGAGGGCACCATTGACTAAGCCGCCGATGCCGGTCGTTGCTGTCGCACGGCGTTTTACAAGCACGTTGTCATGGGCGATGCGACCCGCCTCCTGCCGCAACTCCGCCGCGAGCATCTTCTGCATGTAGGCCTGGCAGCGCAGGTTGGCGAGCTGCGCCTGCGCGGTGAGAAATGGAGTCGACCCCGGTGTGCTCACCGCAACCTGGTTTTCCATCTGGTCAGCAGTCTCAAGAACAACGTCGTCGGCCTGATCGGCTACGAGGGTGGTCTTCAGGTTCTCTTGGCCCAGAGCGTCGTCGATGTCCATCATGACGCGGTCCTGTGGGGACGCCGCATTCGGCGCCGGAACGGACCCGTAGTTCGTGGTGAAGCTCGTCTGCAGTGAAGGCATTTGGGACGAGAGCCGGCTGTGCAAGAGGTTCTCGAACTGTTGCGGGCCACTCAATGTAGCGCTGGAAACGCGCGTGTGGAAGGTCTGATTCATGGCGCTGCGATACGTGTTGATCGAGTTCGAGACAAAGCCTCGCGCTTGGTTAATCGCCGCAAGTGGCCATACGGTGGTTTGATAGAGCTGCTGCACCTGCTGCTGAATCTGGTTGATGTCCTGGAGCGCGCCACCCATGTCGTCCTGGATCGAGCTGAAAATGGCGTCGAAGACTCCCATAAATTGTCCATGGGCCAGCTTCGGCGCTGCCAGGCATACCTCTGCAATCAGTACAGCCGTGGTGAGTCTCTTCCTCCAGCGCTGGCGCAGTCCCGAGCGGCGGCAAATTGTTGCTTGCCCTCACCGGAACTGGTTCAAGTGGTAGATCTTTTGTGTCGTTCATTTTGCGAGTACCTCCTGCATCTCTCCTGACAGCTCCATCGGGAGTGGCGGAACCTCTGCTAAGCCGCGCGGGTACTGTGCCGCCAGCGCTTCGTAGCCTTCGAGAAGCGGACGTGTGTTGTGCCGACGCAACCACCACTTCCGGTAGTTGCGTTCACGCGCGTAGGTTGTCGTAATCCAGTAATCGACCGCACTGGGCACAACGCGAATGGCATGCGTCGATTCCGCTTTCTCGCCGATCGCGATCAGGAATTCCGCGCTATGGCCCTTCTTCGGGTGTGCAAAGGTCTTGATCTGGTTAAGGGCTGTCTCGTTCAGGTGGACGTGCTCGCGCAGCGCCGTCATGTCACCCGGCTGTTTGCCGATGATCTTGGTGGTGGCGTTCTTGACGATGCCGGCGCCATGAACGTTTGGCCGGTCGCTGGTGCCGACAAAGTCTTCCGGGGTCTGGCTGATACCCCATACACTGGCATTGCGTTTGCGTGCGGTGCGAAACAGTTGTACCACCACGCTGGCCAGGATGGGCGATTCGAGCAGCGCCCAGCACTCATCCAGCAGAACAATGCTGGGCTGACCCGTAAAGCCGGACGCACGATACGTCGCTGTATGCGCGATCAACAGACTCATCGCCCGCTCCAGGCGTGGATCGTCCTTCAGCTTCTCCACGTTGAAGTAAAGCCAGGGATTGTTCAGCTGGACGGTCGTGGGCCGGTCGAAGAGCCGCGCGTAAGGGCCTTCATCCACCCAGGCCCGGAGCTTGGTCGAGGCCATCTGGGCCATCGCGTTGATCTTCTGGTTGCGGTCGCGGTCCTGCCAGTGCGCCAGTTCTGCGGCAAGGTCTCCGAACAGCGGGATTGGGTTCGACGTCTTGGCGCTGCACCGCTTGTAGGTAGAGGCAATTGCTTCAAGCAGAACGCTATCAAGCAGGTCGATGTCCAAGTCCGGCGGCGTGTTCTCCCCCAGCATGTGGCGGGTCAGGTTCTTGAGGAACGAGATCTGGTCGTTCGACGGCTTCCCCTCGCCTCGCGGCAGATCCCACGGGTTGATGGTCTGGTCGCTGTCGAGCGACATCTCGATCATCTCGCCGCCCATCAACTCGACCAGGGGCTGGTAGGAGTCGCCCCGCTCCAGGATCGAGATGAGCGGGTTCGCGCGGGCCGCCATGAGCAACATCTGCTGCGCGGCAAGGGTCTTGCCGCCGCCGCTTTTGGCCATGAGCAGTCCATTTGCGTCGGACAGGTCTGGATCGAACATCGAGAAAGGGATCAGTTGCCTGTAAGGGGTTTCGAACAGGATGAGCGGGCTCCGCCGCGTTCCCGTCCAAGGCAT
This sequence comes from uncultured Acidobacteriaceae bacterium, assembly GCA_964245455.1. Classification (GTDB taxonomy): domain Bacteria; phylum Acidobacteriota; class Terriglobia; order Terriglobales; family Acidobacteriaceae; genus EB88. The sequence goes on along the minus strand of CAXTMW010000006.1, from coordinate 20,342 downwards.
CTCGACCGGCACCAGATCGGCGACGTTCGACGTCAGCATGTCCTGATCGCGCTTATCCGGTTCGGCCATACCCGGCAGGGTGCCCAGGAAGATACGCCGCTTTGCGATCGTCTCCATCACGGCTTTGGCCCCGTTCATGTGGGTGAAGGCGTTCAAGACCTCCTGCGTACGGTTGGCGAGATCCCGCTCCGCCCGCTCGAGATCATTGACGGTGACCGCCGGCTGCGAGGTCCGCACCACGACGGACAGGCTTAGCTTCGCCGTCTTCAGGGAGGAGGAGATGATGTCCCGCTGCACTTGGATGAGCTGGGCCTGGGCGACTTCCGCCTCTGGGTTTGATTTGAAGTTGCCATCGGCGTCCTTCTGCGCGGCAGTCATCTTCTGCAGCCGCTTCTTGTATCCCTTAAGCACCTTGACCTGATCGGGTATGACAACCTGCCCGCTGATCACGACCGGAAAGCCCAGCGTGGAGAAGTTCTGCAGCATGCCCGGAAAGGTCGCGTCCGGCAGCTCCTTCAGGCTGACCACCGAATAGAGATACCCGTCGATGTTGAGGTAGGTCTCGGATTCGTGCAGGATACTTGCCTGCGTAGCCTGCTCTCGCGCGCTGCGATACTCAAGCATCTCCTCGCCCGCTACAAAGGGCCGGTGATCGCGCCGTGTCGGGTGCTGGGAGTGCTTCAATTCTACGAACAGCTCCTGGGTCGAAAGCCGCCGCGGCCCCAGGTTGGCCCCCTCCATCGACCCCTCGATGCCGCGCAGGATGGACTCGAACTCAGCCAGGTAGGTCTCATGTTCGCGGCGGGTTCGCTGAATCGCCTTCTTCTGACTGACGCTGAAGCCGCCGATCTCGCGATTACGCTTGGCAGAGTGGTATAGCTTGGCATGCATACGGGCGTCCCAGATTAGGTACACATGGAGCCGGTTCTCGAAGAAGTAGCCGGCGCTCTCCTTTTGTTGCCACATCCTGAGCCGGTGGGTGTCGAGCGCCATGACCTCCGGTTGCGCGGTGCGCTGCTCACCGACATAGCCGTCGAAAAGCTCGCCCAGGTGCTCCGAGATCTCGTACCGGAACTGGAGGCGCATGCTCACGTCCGGCACACTGCGGAAGAGAGCTTCGAGCATGGACTTGGTCTGGTTGCGATCGCCGTCCGTGGCGAAGTATGCGAGGACGCCGCGCAGTTCGTACCCCGCAACAAACGCTCCGTTAGTGCGAACCATAACGTTGTCACCGTCCGGCAGGTCTCGCAGCGGCAACAGCTCGCACACCGCTGGCGCCCTCAACTTCTTCTCGTGTTCCGCATAGGTGATTGGCATCTCAGTTCTCCGTCCTCGTTTGGTTCGGTTCGTAGCGCAAGCCCTCTTCCGCCATCGGGGCCAGCTGCGCTATACCCGCGTGATAGCGGGAGGTGAACAGCAAACTCGCAAACATCGCCCGCGCCGCCTCGTGATCGAGCTGCAGGACTACCGATCCGTCCGCCTTGGTTTCGACTAACGCCCGCATGGCTTACGCCTCCTCTTCAGCGATGTAACTATGGGTCAACTCCGCATCTCGCTCAAGCGCGCACCACGCTTTGGGAGAAAAGAAGGAACGCACCAGATCGGTCAGGTAGCCTCGCGGGCGGCCATACTTGAAGAGAATGAGGAACGGTACAGCCAGCGCAGGCACAACAAATTCCATGAAGACGTTCAGCGGCATGCCAAGTACGTGGGTGTTGTCGCCCACAAAGTGAGCTAACAGATTCATCAGCGCGGCAAGGGCCAGGACGAGGATCAGATCTTCGAACTCCAAGCCGAGGAAGGACACCTTCGTGTGCAGGTTGCGGTGAACAGGGGTGATCTCGAGACTCATCGTGCTTCCTTCAAATTCCGTGTGCGTGCGTGACCATAGATTCCGCAAACCGGACGATGCCGGAGACCATCAGGGCGGCGACTGCGGCAATGAACTTTCGGATCCACGTCGAGCCCGGATAGATTTCGGTCAAGACCCCGCCCATGTGCAACGCCATGGCCGCGAGTTGCGTGAGCGCGTAGACAGGAAGAATCACGTTGGCAGTCCAGTTCACCAAGCTCATCGTGGCAAGCCAGAAACCATCCGCATTCTGTGCGCCTGCGTGCTTCACAAAACCCTCGATCGCGCGCAGGATCCCCGAGCACATCAGCGACGCGAATCCGCCGTAGAGCAGGTGCTCGAACGGGCTGCTCTTGCTATATCGGTAGACAGCTCCGGCGAAGTACATGCCCGCCATCGTGGGCATGATCGTGTTGCCGGCCCACGATGCCAGATTCGTGATCGCACCATTCAAGCTCATCTTGGGCTCCTAAGCCGCCATGGCCCTGAAAAGGGTGAGCAGCCCACTCACACTGAAAAAAGAGATTGCGGCAAGAACGAGGCGCGTCCAGGGTCTGTGCCTCACGAAGTTGATGACAGCGCCGACACACGCCAGTCCCGCCGCCGCGGGCATGATCTGCCCAACAATGTAGTTCCACAGCGATGCAAGCATGTCTGTAGTGGCATACTGCCCACCGGAGTTCCAGCCTTGAAGAAGCTGTACGGTTCCGGACAAAGACATTAAAAAAAGAGCCGCGATGATCGAAGCTAAAGGGTTCTCCCCGGCGGCACCATCGAGAGTCGCTTTGAGGACGAAGTAACCCGCCACGATCGGCACAAACTTCGCGACTACAATCTGGTTGACGAAGTTGATGAGCACCTTCTGCATGCTGGCCAGCCAAGGGGTGCCGACCGACCCGCTCCCCGACGGAACCGTAATGCCTTGTGCCGCAATCCACGACAAGAGCTGCGGCAGCGTCAAGAAGACCACCGTCCACAACACCCATTTCCCAACGCGACCGTTCACGTGGAAGTTGGTTCCTCCTTCATGCCGCAGGTTCACCCCTGCCGCGGCCAGCGTGCAGAACGCAGCCGGAACGGCGAGATTCAACAACAGCTGAAGAAGATCGAGTAGGAATTGCGGCACAGGCATCGCGGCTTAACCTCGTTACTGGATACCTTGTGCTTGCGTGATGAACCCCTCAGCCATACGACCCAGACCGGAGATGACCATCAGCAAAACGCCGCTGACACCCCAACCCATGTAGCCGCGGCCGCTCTTAAAGTGCCAGCCCGCGACACCCAGGCATGCGACAGCGATCACCGGAGCGATTACGTTGCAGGACCAGTTCACGATGTTGAGGACGGTTCCTTCTACGGTGGTCGCCTGTTGACCTTGAACCGCCTGCCCGAAGGCCGGAGCGGTTCCTAGGTTCTGCGCAGTGGCCGCGGCGGGAGCCATGATGTTGGCAAAGACGATGAGACCCAAGGCGAACATCAGCAAGGTGCGAAGCCAGTTGGTTTCGGCTGGACGTTGAAAGACTGTGGTTAGCGATGAAAGGGACCCTTGGGAGCCCCGCCAGAAGGCCGGTGCGGTTGTCATGCGTGTTCTCTCCTGGACTCGGCTGCTCGTGGCCTCCGTGTCGAGGAAGAGAATGGGTTGAAACGAAAACTCGGTCAAAACGGGTCAGTGATTACCGACAACGGCACGTCTCAAGCCTGTTGTTCTTCGCGTCTCATCACTTTGTAGAGGTACACCTGGTCCTTCGGCGCAAGGGTCTACGAAAGTAGCTCGGTTACCCCTGAAAGAGCTAAAATCCTCATCTGTGCGCGCTCCGTCGAGCTGTGGCCCCGTTTTCGATGGATCTCAGGAGAGACGAGATGGCAACCCTACCTCAGCAGAGCCTCTATCAATGTGATCGTTGTGGATCGGCCAGTATCGTCGCCATCTCGCTCTTCTACCAGCAAGGAACGCACTCCTACGCCGGAACCCTCCTCTCTGGGATCAGTCAGTCTGTGTCGGCTCAGGTAGCGGCGCCCCCTAAACCGCGCGGCTACTTGCGGCCGATCCTTGTGTGGGGGTTCGGGATTTACTTCGCTATGTTTTGGGGCTATGCCGGCTTGAGCTCTCTTTCCTTACACCCGAACACCTCGGCAAGCTCAGTTGGCGTGGCGTTAATCTTCCTTCTATTGGGTCTAGCTCTTCTAATCGGTCTGGTTCTGAACCTTCGCCGTCTGGCCCGGTACAATCGCGAGGTCTTCCCGCAACTCTTTTCGAATTGGCAACATACCTATATGTGCCGGAAGTGCGGAACCACAAGGCTCATCACCGGGTGAAAGCCTCAGAGTCCGATCGCGAGCCAGCTAGAGACTCCCTTCACGATCGGCTGATCACAGATGAGTCCTTGTATGTGTGCCTGCTTCGTCTAGGGGGCGACAGAGCGGAGTGACCCGACCGCACTCTGGGCTAGCGGGACCGTTCAAGCCCCATTCGCAGAGTGGGTTCTTGGGAGCGTTCCTGTCCTAAACGCGGATTGGGGCAACGGGGCTGATCTTTCCTCAGAGGCGGACTGGGTCAAACGGAGCGGTCTTGGCCTATACGCAGAGTGGGCTTTCGGGACCTCTTGTGCCCCAATTCGCGTATTGGCGCATTGGGATCGTTCCTGGCCCGTTAGGATGATGCACAAAGTAGCTGGGCGACGCTGTCAGTCGGAAGCGCGCTAGTTCGGACGTGAGGCTTGATCCGCGTCTTTCAGAAGCAGGGTCAAGGTGTCTCGGGCGGCACAGACGAAATCTTCCGGGTACGCGATGCGGTAGTGGTTTAGAAACAGCTGCCCGACTATGAGACCGACGAGCGCCGGCGGCACGTCTGGGTGGTCGCACATAAAGACCGCTACCGTGTCGTGCAGACGCTCTTGTAGTCCATCTAGCAGCTTACGGGTGTGTTTGTCAACCATCTCGCTATGCGGCACCATCGCCTTTCGAGGGGGAACCTATCCAATCATAAAGTGAACGCAACCGCTTAGGTATCGGTTTTGCTTGTGAAAGGATGTGGAACGCCGATGACCCTTCTCCACAATGGGTCAACGGGACCGTCCGTTGCTCAAACGCGGTTTGGGGCAACTACTCGCGATCTGGCGCAATGGGACTAGACGAGGGTTGGCACGGGGAACAGCCAAGACATACCGGCGAGCGGTAGAGTGCCGCTCTCGGATTTTCCTCGCCCTCTACGTTCGTCGTTCCGTCCAGTCTCCGAAGCCGGTCGCAAAAGAAAAGCCCCAGCCAATCTGGCCGGGGCTGTGAGGGAGGAAGGGACTCGCTTACGGCTTGGCGAAGGTTACTCGACGCAACTCACTCGAAACCACCTCGTGCTTTCGTGAAACCGACATATATTCTCGTGTCCGCTGGCACGGATACCACCACGCGACTTTTGGCATTCAGGTTCGTGATCTCCGAGTCGCCGGCTGTCCCGATATTCTGGGCCACCCGCTCTCGCAGCACATCTCCCTCCGAGAATGCGGCACTTGTCTTGTTTCCCGCGACCGTGGCAAGGAGGGAGCCGACGCCTGCAGCACCACGCACCAGAAAATTCTTGCCCGTGTTCTTTCCCGTTACCTCGCCCTTGATCGGTCCTAGCTCCAGGCTCGTACCGATAGCGTCGATCTTCTCTCGGGCACCATCCAGCAGTTCAATCTCGTCGAACTTCACGCTCACAAGCCCACTCGGGTCTGCCTGCTGGAGCTCCCCGTAGACGCGTGCTCCCGCGGGAACGATGACCCTGTCGCCAACGGCGTAGGTGTACTCCACGATTGCGACGACGGGTGCTTGCACTGCGCTCGAAACTTGGGTCTGTAGCTTGGCCTGAATTCGAGACCCTGGGGTCATATTGAGCAAAGGCATATTACTCGCGCCCGACCCGCCTTCAAGCGCAGACGCCACCCGATTTTGAATCTCGCTCCGAACAAAGATCAGAGAGGGCTCTTTCAAAGAGCTTTGCAACTGAGACTGCGGCGATGGTGTAGGTGCAGTCTCAGTCATTCCGTAGGGCCGCGGTTCCTCCCATCTCTGCTGAGTATCGGCGAAAGATGGAACCGACGCTAGGGACGGGGCCGGTATCTGCTTCGCAGGGATGGGACTCGCAGGCAGAGGAGCGTTCGTCGAGGGCGGCACCTTTGCCTCTGCTTGACGCGTGCGCCGAATATCATTCGGCCCGAGCTGCCCTGCCAAGTTGTCCGGGGCAGGGTTGCGAACGGTCTCCATCAACGGGGTCACACTGCCCTTTGTTGGTTGCGTCATCTCCTGTTTTCCTTGCTGCGATGGAGTCTTTGCTGTCGTTTGTCTCTTCGGCGATTTCCCGACTAGTGCGGTGAAGATGAAGAAGAGAACGGCTATCGCCAGCCCGCCACCAAGAAGCAGGAGCTTGTTCTTGCCGATACCGGCTGCCGAACTTACACCGGCCCGGGTTGCGAATCCCGGCGTAGTGTCGGTCGCCAGTTCCTGTTTGGCTTCTACCTTGGGCGATCGCTCTTCAACCGCGAACGGAGCCACTGCCTCAACAATTTCAGATAACCTGCGCCGGCCATTTCTGCTGTCTTCGGTATTGGGTGTCATACTTTTAAGTCCTTTCTCCTAACGATTGCCTGATATAGGTGGGGTGAAGGGCAGCGGGATCAGGATCGGCTGCTCGACCTGATCTGCCTGGGCGAGTTGCAGGAACAGCTTTTCCGTTGATTCCTTGAAGTTCGGGCGGTCGAAGACAACGACCCCGTCCGCTCTCGCTCCGGCCTCCAGCCGGGTCGTGCTCAGCTTGAAGTCCCGAATCTCAAGCTGGTCGGAGATGATGCTTCTACCCACCTTTTTCCTTTTATTGTTTGCTTTACGCCCGGTAATCTGGATCTGCGGCGGAACGATCTCCAGGGGGTGATCGGAACTGTTCAGGATCGAGTAGGAGATCATCGTCTGATTGCTGATCTGCCGCACATCACCAATCGAGCTTTCAATCTCTTTCCGCTCCCACTTGGTCCACTTCGGTGCATTGATTCGCTGCTGTTGCTCAAACTCGATCTCGAGAGCCGACAACGAAACCACTCCCGATCCACGCTGTACGTCCGTTACAGAGCTCCCGTGTTCCTCAGCTTTGACCTTTGCAGGTGCAGGCAGAGGTGCGTCCGAGTTGATCAGGAAGCTCCTCGCGGCCCGGTACTCGATCAGGAAATCGACAGGCTGATCTGGGCTACTGGAGGCTCCGTCACTGATCAGCTCCAGCGTCACATGCTGTCCCGACTTGGTGGCGATCAGGAGGTTGGACTGCGCGGGCTCCTTGGTGATCGGTTTCACGTACACGTAGTCAGGTTCACCCTCGTTGTGCTCCGCTTTGAACGAGCCGGGACTGCCCAGGATGAGGGACGTAACCTCCTCGGGCATGCGGATAGTCGATTCGAACTCCGGTCGCAGGTGCAGCAGCGTGATCTCGGACGGGTTGATGGTGACCGTAGCAACCCGTCCGTTCGCCGTCTGTCCTGACGCGACTCGCATGGGAACCAGGATTGCAAGCGGGATGAACCAACAAAGTTTCATCGTGTTATCTCCTTCGCGGCTGCACAGCCGCGCTCTTTCGCTTCATGTACCGTCGTCGAACGGCCTGAACGTAGGCAACGACGTCAGGATTGCGGTAGCTCAACTGCTTTTGCGCGATCCAGCGGTCCCCCGCATAGTAGGCCGCGGCAACCAAACGCAGATCGCCGTGGAACTCCCACATCAGAGTCGTCACATAGCGCGTTCCCGCGGCGATGTTTTGCTCGACATCGAAGGGCTGATAGGCACCGAACCGCCGCGCCGTCGCCGGCATGAGCTGCATCAGTCCGACCGCTCCCTTGGCTGAGACCGCCCTTGGGTTCCATCCCGACTCCACATCGATAAACGCGGCAATCAGCTCGGGTGACACCCGATAGCGTGCGGCGTACCGCTGCACGCAGATTTCCGCCGGCATTGAAGGAGGCGCTTGGGCGTAAGCCGTCTCAGGCAGCAAGAACAAGAACAAGGGCAGGAACCGTGTCATCGCTCTTGACCTCCTGCGAGCGACATCTTCTCAGCGAAACGGGTGCCATCATCGAGCAGGCTTTTGAAACCTTCACGAAGCAGGAGATGACGGCGATCTTTCTCGGTCTTCGCCAAAAAGGGGAGCAGAACATCGCGAAGCTCCTCGGTGACGTGATCCGTGCCGAGCAGCTGCAGGGCGTTCGCGAAGTCGATCATCTCGGACACCGATGGCGGCTTCTCGAGCGAGTAGTTCCGGAACGAGAGGGCGATGCCCGCCATCTCCCTATGGAAGGCAGTGTCAGCGTTGGGAGTGCGGCTGGCGATGATGTCGGCTTCACGCTGAGGTGTCGGGTGCTCGACACGCACATACAGGCTGCGCCGTCGAATCGGATCGCCCAGACGCCGCTCCTCATTACTGGTGAGAACCACGAAGGGAACGCTCTTCGCCTCCACCGTTCCAAACTCTGGGATCGAGAGCTGCCAGGCTGACAGAATCTCTAAAAGCATCGCCTCAAATCCGTCATCCACTTTGTCGAGCTCGTCGATAAGGAGGACGCAAGGACGTTCGCACTCAAGCGCCCGCATCAGCGGTCCTGGTCGAAAGAAGTCACGGCCCTTCAGGTTCGCTTGAAGGATCTGCCAACTTTCATGCTGCCCCTTCGAGAACTCCATATAGAGGCGTTGTAGCCCCTCATCGAAGCGTCCAATGGCCTTGTCTTCACTGACACCCCGATAGCACTGCAAGCGCTCGACATGCGTCCTGGCCGCAGCGGCAACAGAAATCGCCAGCTGTGTCTTGCCGGAGCCTGCCGGACCCTCGAGCAGGAGCGGCTTTTTCAGCTTGGCGGCGAGAAAGACTACCTGCGTCATCACGGGATCGACGAAGTACCCGGTGGCTGCCAGTTTTTGGGAAAGATCTGCGAGGGAGTCAAACATCGCGTGCCTCCCCGTTGGCTGCCGTGCTTGCAGCGATTTCAGAGAATCGTACGTGGCGCAAGCGGGGCCCTTTTCTCAAGCGATAGATCGCACGGCTCCACAAGTCAGCCAGATTTGTGATCCAGACCGCGACAAACAACAGCAGCAGGAGCCGGAGCGGGAGAAAGTCCGCGTACGCCCGCCAGACTGCGGCCCCATATCGAAAAGCCACCCAAAGGTCCAAAGCGGTCAGTGCGACCGCTATGAGCAGGTATTTCCATTGCAGACCCATGGATCCTCCTCCAACGCGAAGCCAGCATGCGGCGGACCTGAAACTCGGTCAAATTTCAACCGCGATGGGGTGCCAGAGATCTCGGGATTGCAATTTGACCGAGATCGCAAACAGACCCAACATGCCGTATCGCCGGCCCAGCCGACGCATTGAGGACCAGAAGGAGAGTAGATATGGCGCTACTGCAGATGCCGGAGCGGATGCAGGTGTCGGACCCCTTGCTTACCGCTGACGAGGTCGCGGTGAGACTGAACGTGACCAGAGATTGGGTCTGGGACCACTCCTCTCGGCGATTGCCCTACCTGCCGGTGATCCGTATGAGTGACGGCGCGCTCCGCTATCGAGCCAGCCAGATCGACGAGTTTGTCAACGAGCGGGAGCGCGCCTCGGTTTTACGCCGCAAGCGGCGGTAAACTGATGGCGGCCCGCTTATTCCCCCCACACAGAATCTGAGGAATAGATGGGAACTTCATACCAGAAAGGATGGGTCTCGCTTCGAGGCAAGAAGTGGTACGGCTATTTTCGCCGCCTTATCCTTGATCCTGAGACAAATCAACCAAGAACGGTCTCGTCACCGATTGCACTCGGGCAGAAGGCTGAGATGAATAAGTCTCAGGCCCGGGAGAAGTTGGCAGGAGAGATCATTCGCCTCTCTGGGCAGATCACCGAAGATCGTTCGGTTAAGAACGGAACCGTGACCTTCGGATGGTTTGTCCGCAATCGCTACCTGCCACTGAAAGAGTCAGACTGGAGAGAAGAGACAGCCAAGGTGAAGAAGTACCTAATCCAGGCCGATCTCGTGGATCCGTTCGAAGATGTTCGTCTAGAGAACTTCGACAAGTTCACTTTGCAGAATCACCTCAATCAGCTGGCCAAAACCCATTCCAGGGACAGAGTGTTGCAGATTCGCTCCTACATGCGGGCCATCTTCGCCGAGGCAGTCGACCAAGACTTCCTCACGAAAGATCCTGCGCGTATGGTCAAGGCGCCGGCGAACCTCCGCGAGGTCGACAAGACGACCTTGACATGGGATCAGCTTCGAGCGGCACTGGCGAAGCTGGGTGAGCTGAGCCTTCGTGACTGGATCCTGATCAAGCTCGACATGTCGAATGCACTTCGGCCCAGTGAGTTGTTTCCTCTGCGCTGGCGGTGCATGGACGAGAAGAAGCAGCTCTTGGACATTCAAGAAACGGTTTACAAGGGCAAAGTTCGTCCGTTCGGCAAGACCAAAGGCAGTCTGACCAAAGTTCCCATCGCTAAGGTGCTGGCGGTGGAGCTGGTGGAATGGCGGATACAACTGGATAAGGAAGGCAAGGACATATCACCTGACGCATTCATGTTTCCAGGAAGGTTTGGAGGACCGATGGACTCGAGCAACTATCGCCACCGGGTTCTTCACAAACTAGCCCAGGAACTGGAATTGCCGAAGCTGACGTTCCAGGTCATCCGGCGTACCATCGCCACGCTGGGCAAGACCAAAGGTCATGTCAAGGATATCCAAGGCATGATGCGCCACTCCAAGGCGTCAACGACGACAGACGTGTACATGCAGTCGCTCGAACCCGAGGTACGTTCCGCGATCAACTCGATACACGACGAGCTGATGGGTACCGGCACAATGGGGACTCCGGCAGGTCCGGCTTCGCAGGCGGCGGCTCCGACAGAGAGCGGAAGGTTTGTCAATTCCAGCTCGCCAAGGATCAATGATTCCACCTGGAATGCAGGAACAGAACGTGTGGATCCGACGACGCCGAAACCGGACCGTGGTGTGGTTTTGGAATTTGCGACAAGGATGCGACAAGGTCGCGGAAGGGAGGTGCTTCTAAATGACTGAAATGATTGGTGGACCTGATCGGGATCGAACCGATGACCTCTTCCATGCCATGGAAGCGCGCTCCCAGCTGCGCCACAGGCCCACATTGAGGGTGTACATCCTATTCTGCCCGGCTCCGCCCGAATCGTCAAATGCCTCTCAGCGCTTGCCCCAACAAAGGCCGGCTCGCCTGCCGAGTCAGACCTGCTCGCGCCTCAGGAGGCAGTCGGGCCATGGGTATTGCTACTGACGCACCACCACATATGAAGGTTTGCACCTCCCATGCTCGGCCACCACTGCGAGGGGCGTCGTCGGCAGCTTATACGGCGTGTCGCGCGCGGTCTTGGCAGGCGCGGTTTGATCTATGCACCGGACTGCGGCTGCGGCAGAACCGCGCCCGCAGCCATGCGCGGGCGGCGTAAAATCTGCTGCATGCCCCCGCTCTTCCCTGAGCTCCTCGCGCCCGCGCACACCCTGGACTGGGCGCATCCCGTCGTCGCTGAGTGGTTTCTCTCGCGCTTCGGCTCGCCCACCGAACCGCAAACTGAGGGCTGGCCGCACATCGTCGTGGGCCGCACCACGCTGATCTCCGCCCCGACCGGCTCCGGCAAAACGCTTGCCGCCTTTCTGGTCGCCATCGATGGCTTGCTGCGAAAGGCCATTGATGGCCGGCTCGGCGAGACGACCGAAGTGCTTTACGTCTCGCCGCTCAAAGCCCTATCCAATGACATTCAGAAGAATCTTGACGGGCCGCTCCGCGAGATTCAGGCTCTTGCGCTCGAACGCGGCTACTTGTGCCCGGAAATCCGCACCGGTGTGCGCACCGGCGACACGCTTCCCAAGGAGCGCCAGCAGATGCTCCGGCGCCCTCCGCACATCCTCGTGACCACGCCCGAGTCGCTCTACATCCTGCTCACCGCCGAAAAAAGCCGCAACAACCTTCGCGGCCTGCGTACTGTCATCGTCGACGAGATCCACGCGATTGCCGACGATAAACGCGGCGCGCACCTGCTGCTCACGCTGGAGCGCCTGGACGCGCTGGTCTGCGGCACCAACCGGCTCTCGCCGGGCGCACACCTTTGCGGGCGCAGCACTCCGCCGCAGCGTATCGGGCTTTCAGCTACGCAAAACCCCATCTCCCTGGTTGCGGAGGTGCTCGCAGGTTCCGGCCGCGGCAGCGAGGTGAAGATCGTCAGCGTCGGTCAGCGCCGCATCCTTGACCTCGGCATTGAAGTGCCGGATGAGGAACTGAGCTCAGTCGCGACCCGCGCCATCTGGGAGTCCATCCACACGCGTCTGTGCGAGCTCGTGAACGAGCACCGATCGACGCTCATCTTTGTTAACACGCGCGCCATGGTGGAGCGATTGAGCTTCCAGCTGGGCGAGCGGCTGGGCGCGGAAAACGTTGCCGCGCACCACGGATCGCTGTCGAGAAAGCTGCGTTTGGAAGCGGAACGCAAGCTCAAGGCGGGCGAGATCCGCGTGCTGGTCGCGACCGCGTCGCTTGAGCTCGGCATCGACATCGGCGCGATCGACCTGGTGTGCCAGATCAACTCGCCGCGCGCCATTGCGCCCGCGATGCAGCGCGTGGGCCGCGCCGGGCACTGGCGCGGCGCTACGCCCAAGGGCCGCTTCTTCGTCACCACGCGCGATGACCTGCTGGAAACCGCGGCGCTGGTGCAGGCGATGCGCGCCGGTGTGCTCGATCTGCTGGAAATCCCGTCTGAACCGCTCGACGTGCTGATGCAGCAGATTGTCGCGGCCTGCGCGGCTGAGCCGTGGGAGGAGGACGCGCTGTTCGCGCTCGCGCGCCGCGCCTATCCGTATCGCGACCTCACACGCGAAACCTTTGAAGAGCTTCTCTGCCTGCTTGCGGAAGGCATCGCGAGCAGCCGCGGAACCTGGGGCGCCTACCTGCTGCGTGATCGGGTGCACGGTGTGCTCACCGCGCGCCGCGGTGCACGCCTAGCTGCTTTGTCCAACGGAGGCACCATCCCCGACACGGCCATTTTCCAGGTCATCGCGCAGCCCGAGGGCATACCCATTGCCACGCTCGATGAACACTTTGCCATCGACTCCTCGCCGGGCGACGTAATCCTGCTCGGCAATACCAGCTGGCGCATCACGCTGGTCGAAAGCGCGGGCCGCATTCTCGTCGAAGACGCGCAAGGCCAGCCGCCAAACGTGCCTTTCTGGACCGGCGAAGCGCCGCAGCGCACTTTTGAGCTGTCTACGTTTGTCTCGGACCTGCGCGATGAGATCAGCCGCCGCACCCCGGACGTGCAGCCCGGCTACATTTCGCAAACGCTCCCTGAGGTCGCCGCGACCGTCGCCTGGCTTTGCGAGCAGTGCTGCTGTTCCCAGGCGGCCGCCGAGCAGCTGATCGGCTACATCGTCGCCGGCCGCGCCGTGCTGGGTGCCGTGCCCACGCTGACCACCATCATCGCCGAGCGTTTCTTCGACGAGGGCGGCGGTATGCAGCTCATCCTGCACGCGCCCTTCGGCGGCCGCATTAACAGGGCATGGGGCCTTGCGCTGCGCAAGCGCTTTTGCCGCGGCTTTAATTTCGAGCTGCAGGCCGCCGCGACCGACAACGGTCTCAACATCTCGCTCGCCGAGCAACACTCGTTTCCGCTGAGCGATGTCTTTCAGTTCCTCACCGAGCAGACTGTACACGAGCTGCTGCAGCAGGCCTCGCTCACCTCGCCGATCTTCAAGGCGCGCTGGCGTTGGGACGCCTGCCGCTCCCTGCAACTGCTGCGGTTTCAGAAAGGTAAAAAAGTCGCTCCGCAAATCATGCGGACACGCAGCGACGACCTGCTCGCGAACGTGTTTCCGCAGGTCGCGGCCTGCCAGGAGAACATCGAGGGCGACATTGAAGTGCCCGACCACCCGCTCGTGCGCGAGGTGATGAAAGACACGCTCCAGGAAGCGATGGATCTTGAAGGTTTAAAGCGTGTGCTCGCGGGCATCCACACCGGCGCCATCCGCTGTCTGGCCGTCGACACCACCACACCGTCTCAGTTCTCGCATGAGCTTATCAACGCGATGCCCTACGCCTTCCTGGATGACGCTGACCTGGAGGAGCGCCGCACCCGCGCTGTAAACCTGCGTCGCACCGTGCCCGACAGCATCCTCGGTGAGGCCGGCCGGCTTTCTCCCGACGCGATTGCAGAAGTGCGCGCGCAGCAATGGCCTGACATCCGCGATGAGCACGAGCTGCACGACCAGCTGCAGTCCCTCATCCTGGTGCCGGAGGAAGCGGTGCTGGGCTTTGCCATGGACTACGCGCAGGCCGCCGCTTCCAGCTGGCCCCTCTTTTTCGCGCGCCTCGTCGCGAATCGACGTGCAACTGTCGCGGTTGCAGATGGTGTCCGCTACTGGGTCCCGGCCGAGCGCATGAGCTGGGCGCGCATGCTGATGCCTGCGCTGATCCCCCAGCAGGCACTGCCCGCGATCCCTGCTGCGGAGGAGCCGGGAGAGGAGATCCTGCGCCGCGCCGCGCAGGCCTGGATGTGCCTGCTTGGTCCGGCAAGTGCCGGCACCCTTGCGGCGCTCCTCCATGTTTCCGCGTCTGAAGTTTGGAAGCAATTACTGCGGCTTGAAGTCGCGGGCACCGTGATGCGCGGCGTATTTGAGCAGCCCTCTCGACCCGGCGAGGTGATCGCCGACCACGACACGGAGTGGTGTGATCGCCGCCTCCTGCAGCGCATCCACAAGCGCACCCTCGGCACCCTGCGCAAGCAGGTGGAGCCCGTGACCCCGGCCGTGTACATGCAGTGGCTGCTGGGCTGGCAGCACGTCGCACCGCAAACCCACCTTTCAGGTGAAGCCGGCCTGCTGGAAGCCCTGCGCGGTCTTGAAGGCTTTGAGGCGCCTGCGATCGAGTGGGAGCGCAGTCTTTTACCCGCGCGCGTCGCCGGCTACGACCCGCGCCTGCTCGACAATCTGTGCATGGCGGGCCTCGTCGGTTGGGGGCGCCTGTCGCCGCACCCGGCCTTTTACGCGTCGCAAACGGGCAAAGACAGCGGCGGCCCGCGCCGCGTAATCCCCACCAGCATGGCCCCTATTACTTTTTTTCTGCGTGAAGAAGCCCTGTGGCTTGACCTGTGCCTCGCGACCGACCGCGTGCCCGAGGAGCACCTGCCCTGCTGCCTCTCAGAGCTTGCGTTGCGCATCCGTGCCTGCCTTGCGCAGCGCGGAGCCATGTTTGCGGCAGACCTGCTGCGTGCCTTTGCCGTGCCTGCGCCCGAGCTCGACCGCGCTTTGTGGGAGCTGGTTGCCGCAGGCCTTGTCACTGCCGACGGCTTCGACAGCCTGCGTTTGCTCATTGATCCGCGCCGCAAGCAGCTGCACGCGCCGCCGCCCGGGGCCAAGCGTCAGGCGCGGCACGCAGCCGGCCGTTGGAGCCTGCTCACAGGCGTCCCGGAAGACACCTGGGTCGCTCCCGATCCATCCGCGCTTCGCGACGATCTAAGGGTAGCCGGCAGCCTTGCCGAGGCGCGCGAGGCACAGCTGGCCTCAGCCTGCACAACGCTCTTGCGGCGCTACGGCGTGATCTTTCGCGATGCGCTCGAGCGCGAAGCCAACGTGCCGAAATGGCGCGAGCTGCTGCCCATGCTGCGGCGCATGGAAGCCCGTGGCGAGGTCCGCGGAGGCCGCTTTCTGTCGGGCTTTGTGGGCGAGCAGTTCGCTTTGCCGGAAGCTTTGCAAAGTCTTCGTGAAGCTCGTAGAGACGGCTTGCGGCTCGACCTGGATGTCTCGATCGCGGCCGCTGACCCATTGAATCTGATCGGCATTGTCGTTCCCGGAGAGCGTGTGCCCGCAGTCGCCGGCAAGTCCCTTAGCTGGAACTACGCAACGCTCAACAGCGGTAAAGCGCATGCCCTGGAAGCTCCACCTGTCATGCAGGCCGGTATCTTCACCACACTAGACAATGATGCGCGGGCACAGGCGTGAGCGCAGACGAAGAAACAGAGCTCATCAAGGGAGAGGACTTCTACATGGACGGCGACTACCTGGTGTTTACCGCCGCATACCATCGCAAGCGCGGGTATTGCTGCGGTTCTAGGTGCCGACACTGCCCTTACGATGACGAGGAGCATACGGTCACCGTGCCAGGCAGCGAAGCTTAAGGAGCGCCTGTCGTGCTTTTGGCCGTATCTGCAACCGGCGCTGCGACAGAACCGCCCCGCACAACGACCGGCGTCCGAGGAAACGAGAACGTCCCTCCCGCGTCGTCGATTACGTTCACCTGGCAGATGTAAGCTCCATCCGGCAGCGATGTCAGCGGTACCGTAAAAGCGAAAGCAATCGCATTGCGCCCCGGTATGTTCAAGGCACGCGCATCCACAAGCGGCGACTCAAACACCTTCACGGTCCCGCGCAGCAGCTCGATACTTGTGAGAACGTGAATGCCATTCTGTTTTGCCGCCGCCGTCAGATCGCCGGCCGCGGCTCGCGCATACTTCGCAGGGTCGTACATCTCGTAAAAGAAGTAAACCGGCTGATCGCGCGTAAAGACATGCGGCAGGTTTGGGATATATTGCTGTCCGTCGTAGATCAACGGATTTTCTGCCCGCAGCTGACTGCCGGTTGCGGCAACGCGCTGCGACGCCAGCACCACCGAGCTTAGTTTGAGCGAAGCTTTCCCGAGATCAGGCACGCGAAGGTTCGTCTCAAATGAGCCTAGCTTGCCTGTCTCGTTCTCGCGCACCACAAGCTTCAGGTGGTAATTGCCCGCGGGCAAGGTAAAGCCTGTTGCGTACTGAATGTTTTTGCGTGAAACCTGCTGGCTTTGATCAATCGCCAGCTTCACGGTATCGCGCACCTGCTGCAGCACGTGCCCTTTGTCATCCTTGATATTGCCGATAACATCCAGAGTCGCTTTGTCGCGGCTGCCGCCCTTGGTAAACGGAATCTGTGAGCCGGGTACCAGCAGCGAAATCGGCATGGTATAGCGGCCTGTCGCGTCCCGGAAAAAGAACGGCTGCAGATACACCGACATGTCTGTCGCGGGCAGGTCTGTGTCGAGTGCCGCTTGGAGGTCTCGTTCGCGCTGGTCATTGGTGGAGTGCCGGTAATCAGCCGGCGCATAGTAGCCCGGTCGATAGCTCAGCCTGGTGTCCGGCCGGTTTACCCGGATCTCCAACTTGCGGAACGCGCCATCGCGCGCCGTGTTCGTCGAGTGGAAGCCGAGCACGTAGTAGCTTGCCGTATCGTTCTGCACCTGCTGAAACGCGGGCGCGAAATCGTTGTTGTCGAAAAACGCTTTCCCGCCGGTGTCGCTTGACAGGGTCGCGAGCACTTCCTGCGAATTGAAATTTGCGTCCAGATTGTTCTGCAGCGCTCCCCCCGTGTACGCCGCATTGCCGCGCAGCGAGCCGGTCGTCGCATCGCCAAGCGGCGACACGGCCTGGAGACCGCGCGCGTCCACGCTGTAGATAGATAGGTTATTGCGCACCGCTGCGTTGATCGTCGAGCGCAGCGAGGCTTGATTCTCAATGCCGTCGCGCTCGAGGCCGCTGGAAAAATAAAGCAGTGACTTCTTCTGATTAATCGGCCCAAGCGCCCGTGCAATCGCTGCGATCGCGAACAGCTCCCGGTCTGTATTTAAATCGTTGAACTCAGTTTCATCCGGCGAGTAAGCCGTTGTATCTTCCACCTGATTGGCTGTGCCGGTCGCGCCGGGCGTGTAGCCCGCACCACCGCCGCCCGAGTAACTATTTACCGCGCGGAGAAGAAGCTGTTTGCTGGCGGTAAAATCCTGATCGAGCGAGAGCGTGTTGCCAAGGGAAACGACTGAGACTAGATCCGCGTTCTCCATGGTCTTGTTGATGTAGTCGCGCGCAGCCTGCTGTACTCGGGCCAGATCGTCCGGCTGCAGGGAAGTTGAATCGAAGAACAGCACAATCAGCCGGTGGTCGCGCAGAGCGGCGGCTTGCTGCGCCGCACTCGCGCCAAGTGTCGCGGCAGCGTTCGCCCCGGCTCGCCCCGTCACGGTCTCAGTGCCCGGTAAACGCAGCGCCTGGTCTACATCCTGTGCATCGAAGCTCGTGATCTGCTGCGGCTTGCCGTTTTCTAAAATGGTGAAGTCTTCGCGCTTCAGTCCGCGCACCGGCTCGCCAGTCTTACGATCTCGCACCACAATGTCCGTAAGGACCAGGTCACTCTGCACCTTCAGCGTGTAGCCGTTCGCAGCAGGCGGCTGCTGATCGTTTGCTGTTGTTTGTGCCTGCGCGTACATGCCCGCAACCGCAAGCAGAGATATCGCGCATGTCATGGCAAATCGCCGCATCACTCTTACCCCTTAGTACCGGAACCGCGCCAGAAACGTGAATTGCCGTGTGGCCGCGGTGCTGGTCACCTGCCCGTAAGACGCAGACCCAAGCTGCGTGTCGACGCCTGAGTACTGGATCGTGTTGAACACGTTGTTGGCTGTTGCCCGTACCTCAAACGAGCGCGTTTCGCCAAAGGAGATCGTCTTTGCCAGCGAGCTGTTGACTGAAATCGTGCCCGGTCCAGCAATCGAGTAGCGGCTCGCCGTGCCGTACACTGCGGCCGGCCGCGCAAACGCAGCCGTGTTGAACCAGTTGTTGACCTTGCCGCCGCCCGCGGTAAGCGGCACGCCGGCGACGCGGTCCGGCCGCTCCGATCCAGCGCTGCCGCGTGCCACGTCCGTTACTGAAGCAACATAGTTTGGGGTTAGCGGCGTACCGCTCGCCACTGTGTATGTTCCCGATGCCGAAAAGCCTTCCAGCAGGTGCGCCGTTCGCCCTGTGGTGAAGTACGTCTTGTCTGCCCCAAAAGGCAGCTCATAAATAAAATTGCCACTTACTTTATTCCGAATATCGAAGCTCGAGTTCGACTCCTCAGCCCGCAGATTCTGCCAGTTCTGCGCGACCGCGTTGCCGATGCCGCCCACTGACGTAGCGTCGTCAATCGAGTGCGCGTAGGCGTAGGTCGCCTGCAGGCTCAAGCCTTTCTGCAGGCGCTTGCGCAGGCTTACCACCAGCGTGTTGAAGTTAGAAAACGCGGTCGAGTTCTCGTAGTCGTAGATTACTCCGCTCACCGAAGCGGTTGCGGTGCGTCCCGGTGCATCCACAATACTCAGGCGCGTGCCCTTTGACCCGCTATAGCCAATGTTCAGCACGATGTTTTCCGGCAGCGTCCGCTGTATGTTCAAGTTCCACAGCTGAATGTACGGCAGCCTGTAATTCTTATTCACCGCGTAGTTGCCGTTAGCCTGCGGAGTCGGAAAGCCGTTTGCAAGCGACAGCTGCCCTAACGCCGTTGCTTCGTTGGTTTGTACGTCAGCAAACGGCGGCTGAAACGCAAACTGCTGCACGAATTTGTTGTACTGCCCGTTCGCGAAGTTGATCCCGTACCCGCCGCGCACAACGGTGTCCTTAATGGCACGCCACGCGAAGCCGAACCGCGGAGAAAAATCATTCCGCTCCGGGTAAATCAACGAGCGAGGATACGTGCCCGTGTACAGTCCTACGCTGTGCGGCGTCACCGTCGCGACTGAGGTGAAGTTGTTGCCGGGGTCCAACGTGGCCAGGCGGTCGTTCTTCTCCGAATAGGGCGAGAAATACTCATAGCGCAGCCCAAACTGCAGCGTCACTGAGGGCAGCGCACGCCAGTCATCCTGCAGGTAGGCGTCATACACATTCTCGCGCAGGTAGCTCTTCGCGTAGGGTGCCTGCAGGCTCGTCTCCTGCGGCAGCCCCAGCAGCAGGTCGGCGAGCGAAGAGCCGCTTTGCGGCAGGCCGGTCTGGCTGGTGTTGCTGACGCCGCTTACAGCGCTCGACCCCGGCTGCTCAGTAAACAAGCCCGAAAAGATGAAGTTACCCGTCGAAAGCACGCCGCTGCTGCCCAGCAGGTTCAGTTGCACGCGCTTGACGTCGCCTCCCCAGCGCACGTTGTGCTTGCCATGCGACCATGAGCTACCCTCGCCCAGCGCAAGTGTTTGACTGGTCGTAAATGACGGCTGCTGCTCGCTGAAGCCGGTGTACTGCGTCAACGTCAGATCAGGCAGGCCATAGTTTAGCGGGTTCGCCGCGGCGCTGCCGAATATGTTGATCCCCAGGCCATTCGTAACATCATTTAAGTTGGTGAAGTAATTCGAAAGGTTCGTCGTCGAACGATTCCAGGTCAGCGTCAGCGTGTTCGTCAAACGCCCTTTGCTCAGCGTGTAACCCGGCGCGACCGAGTAACTGTGCGTCTGCGTTTTGCCGCCGAGCTCCGGCAGAATATTCAGGTTGTCGGACGCAGAGTGAGCGTAGTTGAAGTTGACATTGACGCTTTGCTGCAGGCCGGTCGACGTGTTTAGGTACTGCCGGATCAACCCGGCCAGCGGCGACCCGCCGCTGCCGCTGCCGAATGAGTGAACAAAGCGCACATTGGCGGTGGTCGTGTTGGTTTGCGCGCTGGTCAGCCGCTGGTAGTTC
>CAXTMW010000005.1:58829-59816 GCA_964245455.1 uncultured Acidobacteriaceae bacterium | reverse complement strand
AAGCCCACCCAGGCCCCGTTCAGCTGCCCGGCCGACTGGAGATTGAACAGGCCGGCCCGCACGCCGCTCTGCTCCAGCACATACTGCGTGCCGGGTGCCACGGCCAGCGGCTCCGGCTGCGCAAGATACAGGCCGCCCGGCTGATAGCGCTCGCCGTCCCACACCACAATCGGCACAAGCCGGCTCGCGTTTGGCGCGGTCATCGACCCGGTGTACTCATACACGGCGGTTGCGCGCAGGGTTTTCTTCTCCGGGGCACCGGCGCTCTTGCCTACGTATTGCGCGTGCATGCCGGGCACAGCGCCGAGCAGCAGTGCAGGCACCCACACCGGCACCCAGGCCGTGAACGATCGTTTTTTCATCGCTTGCCTCTGTTGGTTCTTGTTTGGACGCCCGGGCCGCCCAGGGGGACGCTTTGCACATTCACCAGCCGCGCCTGCGGCCAACCTAGGGCTTTCCGCATCCACTGCTATGGCGCGCCCGCGCCCCAAGGAGACCGCATGGAGCTGCACGCGCCTGTTCCCAACTTTACCCTCCAGGATGATGCTGAGCAGACCCGCTCGCTCGAGGAGTTTCGCGGCAAGCCGGTCGTGTTGTTCTTCTACCCCAAAGCCGACACCCCGGGCTGCACGATCGAGGCATGCGGCTTCCGCGACTCATTTATCCAGCTGCAGGCCGCGGGCGTCATCGTGCTCGGCATCTCGCGAGACACGCCGAAGGCGCAGGCCAAGTTTCGCGCGAAGTACGAGCTGCCCTACTCGCTGCTGGCCGATGTGGACGCCGAAGTGTGCAACCTGTTTGGCGTGCTCAAGGAGAAGAACATGTACGGCAAAAAGGTGAAAGGCATTGAGCGCTCGACGTTTGTGATCGCGCCCGATGGCACATTGGCCCGCATATTTGAAAAGGTCAAGCCCGAAGGCCACGCCGAAGAGGTTCTGGCGGCTCTGAAAGCGGCCTAGCGCTGTGAGCCTGCCCTGGGAGCTTCTG
>CAXTMW010000005.1:56558-58819 GCA_964245455.1 uncultured Acidobacteriaceae bacterium | reverse complement strand
GCCGGATGTTGTGGCGCGCGAGCTGTTGGGCAAGCTGCTGCTGCGCCGGTGGGAGGGCGGGCTGCTGGCCGGGCGCATTGTGGAGACCGAGGCCTACTTCGGCGAGGGCGACCCGGCGGCGCACGCCGCTGCCGGGTGTACGCCACGCAACCAGGTGCTGTGGGGCGAGCCCGGCCATGCGTACGTGTACTTCATCTACGGCATGCACGCCTGCCTGAATGTTTCGTGCGAGCCGGCGGGCCAGGCTGGGTGTGTGCTGTTCCGCGCGGTCGAGCCGCTGGAAGGTATGGAGGAAATGGCGCGGCTGCGCGGGCTGCCTACGCTTTCGCCCGCGCGGCTTTCGATGCTGACCAGCGGCCCCGGGCGGTTATGCCAGGCGTTCGGCATCACGCGCGAGGGTTTGAACGGTGTCGACCTGCTGAACCCTGCGGGGGAGCTGCTGCTGGCCTCGGACGGTTTTGTTCTTGCGCCGGAGCAGGTCGCGGTGACGCCGCGCATTGGAATCAGCAAGGCCGCGGAGCGGCCCCTGCGGTTTGTGATGGCTGCCAACGCGTGTCTTTCCGGGCCGCGTTTGCGAAGTTAAGAAAGTTCGCGGGCAGCCTCACAATTCATGAGGCTCACTCCGTACAATAAGTATGGCTGTTAAAATTCATATCTTGAGCACCTGCAGGCACTGTCCCGACGCTTGTCACATGCGGCTGGCTTAGTGCACATCCCCTCTGCTACATAGTGTTAGTCACCTTAAATACGTTGACTTCTAGGATGGATTTCATCGAAATCGGCAAGAAGACTAGATTTTATGTGAAGTTCAAGAAGTAGCGAGCACGACATTGTCGATCAAGCGTGTCGTGCCGACCCAAGATGCTACTGCAAGAAGCGCGGAGTAAGTCGGTGCGATTACTTCTATGTCCTCCAGCGTGTGCGGGTCGACCAGCGCCAGATAGTCGAGGCGCACACCCGGCGTCTCGGACAGTACGGCATGTGCTGCAGCCAGCAGAGGCTCTGCCCGTCGCTCGCCATCCTCGAAGAGGCGCTCTGCCGCGCGGAGCGCCTGCGAAAGCGCCAGCGCTTCAGCCCGTTCAGCTGCCGACAGGTACCGGTTGCGCGAAGACAGCGCGAGCCCGTCCGCCTCGCGCACCGTCGGACATACCACCAGCTCGACCGGCATTGACAGGTCGCGCACCAGCTGCCGGAGCACCGCGATCTGCGCCGCGTCTTTCTGGCCGAAGTACGCGCGGTCCGGCTCCGCAATGCCGAACAGCTTGGCGACGACGGTCGCGACCCCGGCGAAGTGACCCGGCCGCGAGACACCGTCCAGCCGCGTCGCCACCGGCCCGACATCGATTGCAGTCGCGAATCCGCGCGGGTACATCTCCTCGGGCGTGGGCGCGAACAGGAGGTCGACGCCGGCCTGCTCAAGCAGTGCGCAATCGGTTTCCCAAGTGCGCGGGTACTTTGCAAAATCCTCGTTCGGCCCGAACTGAGTCGGGTTTACGAAGATGGACGCGGCTACGTGATCGTTGCCGGCGCGTGCGGCCGCGAGCAGCGACGCATGCCCGGCGTGGAGCGCGCCCATGGTCGGGACAAACCCGAGCGTCCCGCTCCACTCGCGGCGGCAACTGCGTAGCTCGGCGATTGTTTCGGCTATCTTCATCGACAAAGGCTTTCTCTTGTTGTTTCAAGACTAAACTCGGGGTTGATCATGGTCCGCCTTGAACAGCTCACGCTGATTGCCGCTCCGATCAAGCGCTGCTTCGATCTGGCCCGCTCCATTGAAGTCCACCTGCTTGGCACTGAGTCCACCGGCGAGCAAGTCGTCGCCGGTGTCAGCTCGGGCCTCATCGGCGAGGGAGAATCCGTGCGATGGCGAGCGAAGCATCGTGGCGTTCGACAGGAATTGGAAAGCCGTATCACGCGTTTTGACGCTCCGCATTATTTTCGAGACACCATGGTCGAGGGCGCCTTTCGCTCGATGCGGCATGATCACTTCTTCCGGTCGCTGCCCGGCGGCACGACCGAGATGCGCGATGTTCTGGAGTTTGAGGCACCGCTCTCTTTTCTTGGGCTGATTGCAGAAAAGCTGTTGCTGCACCGTTACATGGATGCTTTCCTTCGGAAGCGAAATGTCGTGCTGAAGGGTGTTGCTGAATCTCAGACCTGGCAACAATTTCTGCCTGCTGACGATCACGCCGTCTAGTCTCGCTGCGCGTTTCTTCCCGAGTTCTCGTCTATCTCCGGCGATTGTTCAAACGCGGCGCGCG
>CAXTMW010000005.1:51112-56548 GCA_964245455.1 uncultured Acidobacteriaceae bacterium | reverse complement strand
CAGCCAGGTGGTAGCTTTCGCTCTCCGCCGGAAAGCGGCCTTCCCGCACATCGGCCACGTACTCCGCAACGGCCGTGCGCATGAGCGTGCCCACGTCCGCGTAGCGGCGCACGAACTTGGCAGCCGGCGCAAAGGTCAGAGTCAGGATATCGTGCAGCACCAGGATCTGCCCGTCGCATCCTGCCCCGGCACCGATGCCGATCACCGGCACCCGGAGCAGCCCAGTCGCCCGCGCGGCCACCTCGCGCGGTACACCTTCGAGCACCACGAGCGCGGCGCCGGCAGCTTCCATTGCCTGTGCGTCCGCCAGCAGCGCATCTGCGGTATCAAGCGTCCGCGCCTGCACCTTGTAGCCGCCCATGCGGTGCACGCCCTGCGGCACCAGCCCCAGGTGCGCCACGACTGGGATTTCCGCTTCCACCAGGCGGCGTGCCAGCGCGGGCCGGGCTCCCTCAATCTTGACCGCCTCGGCACCGGCTTCCTTGATGAGGCGCGTCGCGTTGCGCACGGCTTCAGTCTCGTCGGCTTGATAGGTGCCGAAAGGCATGTCGGCGACCAGCAGCGCCCGGCGAACGCCCCGCCGCACGGCGCGCGTATGGTGCAGCATCTCGTCGAGCGTCACGGGCAGGGTCGAGTCGTAGCCAAGCACCGTCATACCCATTGTGTCGCCGACCAGTAGAAGATCAATGCCGGCTTCGTCCACGATGCGCGCGCTCGGGTAATCGTATGCGGTCAGCGCGGTAATGGGGATGCCGGTGCGTTTTCGCTCCGCGAGCAAGGGAAAGGTGATCTTTTCGGCAGACCTGCGGGCCGCGAGCGAAGCATCGCCGGCGGTTCCACGCGAGTTCTCAGGGGAAACGAACAGGCTCATAGGAAACTCCTTTGTTGGCGGCTACCGCGCGGCTTTCTCCGCGGCTCGCACCATCTCGACCAGAACGGTTCGCGTTTCGCCCGCGGTCGCGACTTCGCGCGTGAACGCGATCCGCATTCCCTTTATGCCATCGGCTGTTTTGAGCCGCAGGGAGAAGCCGAGCCGGTCGACCGAGGTCATCGCCGCCTCAGTCGCCTCCAGTCCGGCGTGGATGCGGGCCAGCAGCAGCATCGCGGAAA
This sequence comes from uncultured Acidobacteriaceae bacterium, assembly GCA_964245455.1. Lineage (GTDB taxonomy): Bacteria > Acidobacteriota > Terriglobia > Terriglobales > Acidobacteriaceae > EB88. Next base: position 55,438 of record CAXTMW010000005.1, on the reverse strand, counting down.
CGTGATCGGCGTTCATATGGGAGAGAATGCCGCCGGCCGCGCCTGCAAGCGGGTCGGGCATCGCCACCCGGTATGCGTCAGCATCCACCCAGCCCATGGTGCCGAAGCCGCCGACGTAGTACACGTCCTCGGGCTCGAGCCGAAAGAAGCTGAAGTCGGTGAAGTCGACCCAGTAGCGGCTGCCTTCGTGGCGGGCAAGATACTGCTCGCGTGCTGCGGCGACTTCAGGCGCGCTGACCGGTGCGGCAGGGCCGACCAAGGTCGCTCGCGCGGAGCCAAGCAGGTTGTCAAGGGAGGCGACCTCGCTGACAAACAGGCTGGCGCGAGGGTCCGCCCGCAGGTTCTGGGTGTGCATGGCCATGTTGCTGATCAGGAACAGCGGCCGCCCAAGATTGTCGAGCGCGTACGGCATCAGCGAGCCGAACGGAAAGCCGATGCGCCGGCGAGACAGCGTCGATACCGTGCCGACCGAGCCGAGCGACAGCAGCGTGCGGACCCGCTCGGCGTGCGACGGCTCGGGTATCTCCGGCAGGGCGGAGCTGGGACCGGCATGTTGACGTGGGCCTGCGACTTCAGCGGAGCTCATACTCCCCATGGTAGCTCCCAGCGGCCGGCGGCTTAGGCGATCCGTAACTCAGGCGATTGGCGACTCAGGCGATCTGGGACTCAGGCGATCTGGGCCAGCGGCGCTATGTGCTCACGCCCATGGACCGGCGCGAGAATTCGGTCGAGCAGCAGTTCGCGCTCCCGCTCGCTATGCACGAAGTCAATGGCCGAGGTGTCGACGACAAGCAGACGGCCGGCGCTGTATCGCGAAAAGAAGTGCTCGTATGCCTCACACACCTGCTCGGTGTAGGCGTCGCCGATGCCCTGCTCGGCTTCGACTCCCTTGCGCCGGCGACGTTCCAGCAGAACCGCGGGGCGCGCCTGCAGATACACCACCAGGTCGGGCCTCCATAATGCGGGAGAGGGCGAGAGAGCGCCCATCTGCGCGCTCCGGTACGCGTCCTTGTAGATGGCCAGTTCGGTATCCGACAGGTTCAGAAAGGCAAAAATCTTGTCTTTCTCCAGCATGTAATCCGAAACGACCGAACCGGCCAGCTTGGCGGCTGCCTGCAGCTGCGCGGTGCGTTCGCGCAGAAACCACATCTGCGTGGCAAACGCCATGCCCGGCTCGCCCGCGTAGAACCGGGAAAGAAATGGATTTGCTTCCGGCTCGGCGAGGTAGCTAGCCCCGGCGCGCTCGGCCAGCAGCCGGGCCAGTGAGGACTTGCCCACGCGCAGCGGCCCCTCGATCGCGATCCGGCGAGGGCGCGTCGCACCAGCCTGTCCTGCGAACCTGCCCACGGATTTGCGTATCGGCAGACATGCGGCTTCCGCTGAATCGCAAGAGGACGCTATTGGAAATAGCTGCGGCAGGTCAACCTGGAACTTCGGTCCTCGCTTCGCCATGGGTCGCTCCTTCATTGGTGTGACCACAGTCACCGAATGGTATGCCGTATATGACGCACTATTTACGTCCGGCTTAGGCGAATAATAAGCGAAACTGGGAAGAAAGCAAGCTTCTTTTTCGTAATCTCGAAACAAACCCTACCCGCATCGATACAGGTACACTAGCTCGCATGACGGTGGGAGCGGAAGCAGCGGGGACCGGCGTCGCGGCGGCAGCGCTCCTGGGCGCGTGGCAGCGGTCGCAGTGGTGCACGTCGCAAATCTGGGGCAAGACGCTGCTGGGCGGCCCGAACGGGCGCGAACTGGCCCTTACCTTCGACGATGGGCCGAATGACCGCTACACGCAGGAAGTGATGGAAAAGCTCGCCGAGGCCAACGTACAGGCCACCTTTTTCTTTATCGGCAAGTACGCGAAACAGCTTCCCTGGCTGGTGCGGCAAGTCGCGGCGAGCGGACATCTGATCGGCAACCACTCCCTGTCTCATCGCAATCTGGTGTACCAGTCGAGCGGCCGGATCCGCTCGGAGATTGCAGATGGCTCGGCCGTTCTTGAAGACATACTCGGGACGAGAATCGGCTACTTTCGGCCGCCTTTCGGGGGTCGGCGGCCGGCGGTGCTGCGGGCTGCGCGAGAGCTGGGCCTCCATACTGTGATGTGGAACAGCATGGGCTTTGACTGGCGTCCGGATCGGCCGCCGAAGCAGATCATGAAGGCCATAGAGCGGGGCATTCGCAGCAATCGTAAGGGAGGGCGCGGCTCGACGATCCTGCTGCACGATGGGGGTCCGAGTGGGCCAAGCGTGGACCGGGGTCGCACGGTCGCCGCTCTGGGCTGGCTGCTGGAGCGAGGGCACGCCGCCAGCTACCGGTTTGTGACGCTTGACGCATGGTGGCCGATCATGATGGCCGATGGAGGGCGAGCGGCGGGAAACGCCCGCTTACAATAGGGCTTGAGGGACATACAGCGGGATGGCACACACGGTATTTTGCGCGCGCTATAAGCAGCAGATGGACGGGCTCGACGAGCCGCCGTTTGACAGTGATTTCGGCCACAAGATTTACAACAACGTGTCGCGCAAGGCCTGGGGCGAGTGGGTCGAGCACCAGAAGATGCTCCTGAACGAGTACCGCCTGCAGCCCTGGACGCCGCAGGCGCAGGAGTTTCTGGTTGAGCAGATGCAGCAGTATTTCTTTGGTGAAGGCTCGGGACTGCCGCAGGACTATGTGCCGCCGAGCCGCTAAACGCGCGCCGAACCGCGGCTGCGCTGGTGTACACTTTTCTGGGAAGAAGCCCTTGTCGGGACGTGGCTCAGCCTGGTAGAGCACTCGCTTGGGGTGTGAGGGGTCGGCAGTTCAAATCTGCCCGTCCCGACCAATCGACTAGCGGTTTCTTCTCCCGAAGCAAGCGCAAACTCCAGGGTGATCCAGAGATTCGGAAGCTAGTCGATTTCAGGTGCCTCTGCCGCTTCGTGAGGGGAGACTTTTCCGACACTGCGAAGATAGTTGGCGTATGCCCGGCTGGCGTAGACCCGCGCATTGCACTTTCGGCAGCGTACCGGGTATCGGAAGAACAGCAACTGCAGGCGATCACCAGGGCGAACCCGGGACAGCTGAAATTTGGTCGAGTAGCACGTTGGGCAGTGCAGCACTGGCTCGGATTGATCGGCCAAACGGTGGCTCTCCTGGCTTGTCTTCAGCTTTAGCATGGGTATGCACAACAGTCATGCTCCCCGTTACTTATCTTAATGCGTTCCCTTCCGAATGGCGCTACCGTAAGAGTTACCAGTGGGTGCGAGGCAGCTATGGTGTGGGATGTAGCGTTTACCTGTGACATCTGCGGAAAAAGCAAAGGCGAGGCAAATCACTGGTGGATGGCCGCGCTTGGTCCGGTTCCGTGCTTTGAGAACAATGGCGGCAGCGACCTGCGCGAGCAGCGGTTTACCTTGATGCGCTGGTCCAGGACAGACAGCCAAAACCCGGACATGTACCACCTGTGCGGTCAGGGCTGTGCCATGCAGGCGATGGAACGCTTTATGACAGAAGGGGCGATCGAGCTCCTTTGAGCCATCTGCACCCGAAAAACTCGATGGGGAGGCAACTTGGTTGCTCACTTCGGGTTTCCGCAAGCGTCCTACTGATTTCATACTGGCGATCGCCCATCGCCGGCAGGAGAAGCTGCCGATGTCCGCTGCAGACACCTTCCGACTTCCCTCCCTTGCCCTCCCCTCTTCGCGTTCGGCGGCGAAACCGGGGTCAGCGGAAGCGCTGGCCGACGAAGCCAGCCGCGCTGCAGAGGTGTCCCTGATCCGGGAAGCACAGGCCGGCTCGCGCGCTGCCTATGACGCCCTGGTGCGTCAATACGACCAGGCCGTGCTGCGCCTGGCGCTGCGGCTCACCGGCTCCGAGCAGGACGCGCAGGACATCCACCAGGAGGCTTTTCTGAAGGCCTACCGGTATCTTCCGAACTTCCGGTTTGAGTGCTCCTTCTACACGTGGATCTACCGAATCGCGACCAACCTGTGCCTGGACCACCTGCGCCGCCGGAAATCCCGGCGTGAAGAGCAATCGGTTGTTGTGGACGGGCATGGCGAGGAGATGGACCTTCTCGGCAATCTTTCCGACGATCGGGCTGCGGCTAATCCGGCGCGCGAGTTGGAGCGCAAGGTGCTTGGCGAAAAAATTCAGGAAGCGCTTGGACGGCTCACCCCGCGCGAGCGCATGGTGTTCGAACTGAAGCACTATCAGGGGCTCAAGCTGCGGGCGATCGGCGAGATGCTGCAAACCACGGAAGAAACAGCCAAGAACACGTTGTTCCGAGCGACCCGCAAGCTGCGGCTGCACCTGGCGGAAATGCACGGTTAGCTCCGCAGACCT
>CAXTMW010000005.1:45020-51102 GCA_964245455.1 uncultured Acidobacteriaceae bacterium | reverse complement strand
CGGCGCAAAACACAGCAGCATCTTTTTTGGAGAGCAAACGTGAAGCAGCAGCAGGGTACACACGGCAGCGGCATGACCTGTGACATGGCACAGCGAGCAATCGCGCTGGCAGCCGTGAGCTCGCCGGAGGAAGACTGGGAAGGTACGGCTTCAGACCTTTTCTCCCCGGACCATGCTTCGCCGAACCACGCTTTCCGGGAAAATGAGGGGAGCGACACCAGGACTGCTGTAGCGCTTTCCGCCGAGAACAGCGGGCTTACCGAGCACCTGCGCCAGTGCCGGACATGCCAGGCCGAGATGACTGCGACGACCGCGTTTTTTCGCGCGCTGGCCAACGATGCCGGTCCTGAGCCCTCCCCGTCGCTGCTGGCGCGCGCTCGGCTGGAGCTGAACACCACCCTGGACTCCTGCGAGCAGGCCGGCACATGGACGCGTTTTTGGCAGCAGCTTGCCTTTACCGGAGGACGCCTCCGAGCCGCACCCGCCCTCTCCTCGGGGCTGCTGCTGCTGGGCCTGATGGCCGGTGGATACGGAGGGTACCGCGCGGGTCACGCCACGCACGAGGCGGAGCAGACGGCGCTGCTGCTTGCCCCGCCCGCACCCGACACTCCTTCGGTGGTTGCCGACGTCAGCTCGGTGAGCCGCGACCCGGGTACCGGGATGGTCGAGGTTCATTACGACCGGCTGGTGCCCGACACCCTGACGGCCCCCTCCGACGACCCCTCCATCCGGGAGCTGCTGATGGCCGGAACGGAAAACGGCATCGATCCGGAAGTGCGCAACATCTCGGTCAACCTGCTGTCAGGCAGCAACTGCCCCGCGGGCACCAGCTGCGACGCGACCCTGGTCCGGAACGCCTTGATCAACGCGCTTGAAACAGACAAAACGGTTGAGGTGCGGCGGGAAGCGCTGGCTGGGCTGCAGCCCTTTATCGCGGAAGATATGGGGGCGAGGGATGCCGTGCTTCGCGCATTGATGAATGACGGGAGCGCATCGGTGCGCATTGAAGCGGTGCGCCTGCTGCAAAGCGTCGAAGTCGACTCAAGCGTGCGGCAGGTGCTCCACACTGTTTCCATGCGCGACGGGGATCCGGCCATACGCTCGGCTTCCCTTCAGGCGCTGCGGTCCGTGCCTCAGGTGCAGTAACCCTCCCAGGTTGAACCAGGCCCGTTAAGAGCACGAACGGCTTCGCGCCGACGCAGTCCACGCAGGCTTACTGAACAGGAGCAAACACCCCCGTGTCCCGCCCCACAGCGCGTGCTATCCCTGCCCCCCGGCGGCGTCCAGGCACTGCCTTGCGTCTGGTGGCGACCGTTGGCGTTATGGCATGCGGCGCGGGCTGGGCCGCGTTCCCCCGCGTCTGTTTTGCGGCTCCCGGGCTTGCGGATTTCAGAGGGCCTGCGATGCAAGAAGGCGACCGCTCGCCCTTGCCCGCACATCGGCCCGGGTATCTGGGGGTCAGCCTGCGCGATCTGGACTCGGCCGAGGCTTCGCACCTCCACACTGCCGGCGTCATGATCGTTACGGTCGACCGTGACGCGCCGGCGTGGACGGCGGGGCTACGCCCTGGGGACATCCTGCTCGAGCTCAACGGTCTGCCTGTGGAGGGCGTCGAGGTTTTGCGGCGGCGCCTGCGCGAGTTCCCAGCCGGAACAAGTCTTACTCTGCGCATCCATCGGGGCCGGTCAGAAACAAGCTATGCGGTGACCCTGGGCGACCAGGAAGCGATAGCCCTGCATGCCTGGAGCGAGCACGTGCGCATGGCTCCCGGCAGCTTCGGCTCGCCGGCCTTTACAGCCGAAAGCTTTGCGGCACCCGCGCCTCCGCCTCCGTCCAGCGGCGCACGCGGGGTGGCTTCGACGCTTTTCGACGCGCTCATGCCGGACACGGTGTACACGGGGCTTGAGGTAAGCACCCTGACCCCGCAGCTGGCCTCGTTCTTCGGGGTCCATGCCACCGGCAGCGGGCTGCTGGTCACCGACGTTCGAGCCGGCTCCCCCGCTGCCGCGGCCGGCATGGCCGCCGGAGACGTGATCGTGAGCGCGAACAACCAGCCCACGGGAAGTCGGGGCGCTCTGGCGCATACCTTTCGCGCGGCCAAGGGGAATGCGGTTTCCCTGTTCGTGCTGCGCGACCACAGGGAGCTGATCCTGAGCTTGCAGCCGGGCAAGCGCAAGCGCCTGTAGGCGAGCCGTTGCAGCCGGTATGTGCCTCTTCCCCTGATTTCGCGCGTTCAGCGTCGGGCCTTCTCAGGTTGCCTCAAAGTCATGAAAGGCTGCTCCCCTCCCTCAGTAAAGAACCATCGCGAATACAAGTCGAGAGCAGGCAAGCTTACCGAGAAAGCTCCGGCAGGAGCCTTAGCTGCCGGCACCGGTACGCACGGGCAAAACCAGCAACCCGGTATGTTCAAATGAGAGGGATGGCTGCTCAGCTCGACAACACGCAGGCAGTTGGCACACCGGGGTTCCAGACGGGCGGCGTGCCTGCGCCGCGACATCCCGTGCGCCGACGCTGGAAGGCTGCAACGCGACGCACGCGCGAGCTTGCCGCCGTGGGTCACGCGCTGCTTTCGACGCGCCATCCGGTGATGGCGCAGATCGTCCCGGCGCGCTTTTGCAATCTGAGCTGCACCTACTGCAACGAATACGATAAGGTTTCCGAGCCGACGCCGTTGCCGGAAATGCTGCGTCGCATCGACGCGCTCGCGCGCCTCGGTACCTCCATTATCACCATCTCGGGCGGCGAGCCGCTGACGCACCCGGAGCTCGACGGCGTGATCGCCCGCATTCGCCGGCACGGCCGCATCGCCGGCATGATCACCAATGGCTACCTGCTGATGCCCGAGCGGATCGAGCGCCTGAACCGCGCCGGGCTCGACCATATGCAGATCTCGATCGACAACATCCTGCCTGACGAGACCAGCAAGAAAAGCCTCAAGGTACTCGACCGCAAGCTGGAGATGCTGCGCGAATACGCCGACTTCCACGTCAACATCAATTCGGTGGTGGGCGGCGGCATCCAGAACCCGCAGGACGCGATCACGATCGGCCGGCGCGCGCTGGAGCTTGGGTTTACCTCGACCATCGGCATCATCCACGACGGCGGCGGCCAGTTAAAGCCGCTTGGCGGCGAGGAGCGGCGGGTGTGGGCCGAGATGCGCGGCTGGAAGAAGAAAAACTACTCGCAGTTCAACCAGTTTCAGGAAGCGATCGCGAACGCGGAGCCGAACGACTGGCGCTGCCGCGCCGGCGCGCGCTACCTGTACGTCTGCGAAGACGGCCTGGTGCATTACTGCTCGCAAAAACGCGGCAACCCCGGCGTGCCGGTGGCCGAATACACAAAAGCCGACCTGCGCCGCGAGTTTACGCACGCCAAAAGCTGCGCCCCGCACTGCACCGTCTCCTGCGTACACCAGATCTCGTACATCGACCACTGGCGCGCCCCGCAGAAGGGGCGAGTCTCGCCCGGCGCGGCCGAGGGCCTGATCAACATCGAGTTGTAGGGGCACGTACCGATACATCAGGCGAGCTGCTGCGTCTGCCGCAACCCCTTTCGTCCCGGAGCAATGAGATTTGCCCGCGCACATGGCTTCTAACCAGTGCGTCATAACAGGAACTTATACGGCCGATTCGCATACGCTATACGTACCAGCCGGCCCTTCCGAACATGGTAGGCTTGCGCCAATGCACAGCTGCAAAGAGCGCCAAACCTGTTGAGCTTTTTCCCCCTCCCGGTTCCGGTTCTCCTTAGCGCTTTGCGCTCCGCCAACTCACTCATACACCACAGAACGCCACGAGGATTTGCACGTACTCCGTGCAAACGCGAAGGAGAGTACTCCCTATGAGGCCATACCGGTTTTTCCGCCCCAGCCGCTCGCGAACGCTGCTGCTTGCAGCCGCTACCGCGTCCCTCGCCACCGTGCCCGCCTTGTATGCCCAGGTGGACACCGGTTCAATCAACGGCGTGATCACGGACGCTTCGGGAGCCGTGGTTCCCAACGCGCAGATCACGGAGCGCAACGTCGGCACAAATGCGACCCGTACCATTCAGAGCAGCGACAACGGCAGCTACAACTTCACTGGCCTGCCGGCAGCGATGTATGAGTTGACGATCACCGCTGCCGGCTTTGAAACCTATGTGCAGCAGGTGGAAGTTACCGTAAGCGGGCACGCCTCACTGGACGCAAAGCTCGTGATCGGTCAGGGCTCGGAGAAGGTGACGGTCACGGCAGCCTCAGGCGGCGCCGAGGTCAACACGGAAACGCAGGAGATCTCCCAGATCGTGGGGCAGGAGCAGGTGGCGCAGCTGCCTTCGCTTACCCGCAACCCGTATGACTTTGTCGCGATAGCCGGGAACATCAGCAATGCCGACTCGGCACAGGGTCATACCCAAAACACCGGTTCTAATCCACCGCGAGGGGTCTCCTTCAATCTGAATGGCCAACGCTCGACTGGCACCGAGATCCTGCTCGATGGCGTGGAGAATATCTACGCGTTTGACGACACGGTCGGCCAGCCTGTGCCGCTCGATGCCGTGCAAGAGTACCGGGTGACGACGAGCAACTTCACGGCGCAGTATGGCCGGGCTTCCGGTGGCGTGGTTAATGTCATCACCCGGGGCGGCACGAATAGTTTTCACGGCAGCGCATGGGAGTACAACCGGCTCTCCGCCTACACTGCAAACACGTACGACAACAACGCCAGCGGGCTGCCGAGAGGCGCGTACACCCGCAACCAGTTCGGCTTCGCAGTGGGCGGTCCCGTCGTCAAGGACAAGCTGTTTTTCTTTGAAAGCACGGAATGGCTGCGCATCCGCTCGTCAGCGGTGCAACGATCTTTTATCCCGGACCCGGCATTCATCGCTGCAAGCTCGCCCGCGACGCAGGCCTTTTTCGCTGCCTATGGCAAGAACCCTACAGGGCGGAATATCGGCTCTGTCTCCGCTAAAACCCTGGGTCTCACCCAGGTTCCGGGAAACACCACGGTGTTGGACCAAGTCTCTTACAATGCACCCGCGGACGCAGGAGGCGGCAACCCGGGCAATCAGTACCAGTTGGATGGCCGCGTGGACTATAATCTTAGCGCGGCCACGCAAACCTACGTTCGCTATGCTCTGCAAAAGATAACGGACCAGAGCGGCGTGGCATTTAACTCAGCTTATGCGCAGTACAACGTAGGCGACACGCAAAGCAATAACTCGGTTCTTTGGAATATTTCACACATTTTCAGCCCCACGGTGCTCACCAATACCAAGCTAAGCTTTTCGCGTCTCAATCGTGCGGACTTCTACGACACCACTTTGCAGCAAACGCCCGAGCTGATTCTCTTCAACAATGCAAATTTTGGTGGAACGAGCATTCAGCTGCCCGGCTTCTTTGCACAAACGACCGGAAACGGCGGTCTGCCCTTTGGCGGTCCCACAAATACCATCGAGTGGAATCAGGATCTGACTGTCAGCAAAAGCAAGCACACGCTTCAGTTCGGCGGTCAGGTGCAGTACATCCAGTTAAACCAGGGGTACGGGGCATACGCGCAGGCCAATAATCTGCTGGGAACAACCCTAGGCTCCGGCCTGAATAACTTCATCAGCGGAACTGTCAAAACTTTCAGCGCGGCCGTCGATCCGAAGGGAACGCTGCCCTGCGTTCGCAACTATGCGACCGGAACCCTGATCAATCCCGCGAGCTGCCAGGTTGCGCTTCCCGCGGAGCAGCCAAATTTTGCGCGCTCTGACCGCTTCCACGATTGGGCCGCTTACGCGCAGGACGCGTGGAAGTTTACGCCGCGGCTTACCGTCAACTATGGCGTGCGTTACGAGTACTACGGTGTACAGCACAACAACAAAGCAAATCTCGACTCGAACTTCTACTACGGCGCAGGGCCCGGCATCTCCAACGAAGTGCGGAACGGGCAGGTGCTTACGGTGCCCAACAGCCCCATCAAAGAGTTGTTCAGTCCGACCTATGGCACCGTCGCGCCCCGCGTCGGCTTTGCTTGGGACATTTTCGGTGACGGGAAGACCTCCGTGCGCGGCGGTTACGGCGTCTCGTATGAGCGGAATTTCGGCAACGTAACCTTTAATG
>CAXTMW010000005.1:44227-45010 GCA_964245455.1 uncultured Acidobacteriaceae bacterium | reverse complement strand
CAAATTACGCCGTCATCCAGGTTTCAAACGTTCCACTCAGTACCTCCAATGCAGGGCCGCTTGGCGGCTCCGGTGGATCCGTCCCACTGCCGCCTGTGTCTGTGCGAAACATCGATCAGAATATCAAGACGGCACAAACAAACTTCTGGTCAGCAGCGGTCGACCAGCAGCTCGCGCCGAACACCGTAGTCTCCTTCCAGTACATTGGCGCGCGCGGTGTTCACCTGTATGACATCAAGAACTACAACGAGCTCGGCGTAGGAAACATTCAGTTGGGAGATCCCTTTACGCCGCCAGGGACGACGGGCTTTAAGTACTCACGGCCGAATAACCAATATGGATCGATCAACAATCGCGGCTCGAACGGCGATTCTTACTATGAGGCGCTAAACGTCCAGTTCCAATCGACAAACTTTCATCGCACCGGTGTATCGCTGGTCGCGAACTATACCTGGGGCAAATCAATCGACGACGTCAGCTCCACCTTTTCGGAAAGTAATAGCTCGTCCAACGGTGTGGGCAATCTTGGCTACCTGAACCCGTACAACCCGGGGCTGGACCGCGGTCTTTCTGATTTCGATGTACGGAACCGCTTTGTTCTTGCGCCAATCTGGGATACGCCATGGTTCAAAAACCAGCATAATTGGAAGGGGGAAGCCCTCGGCGGCTACAACGTCACGGGAATCTACACGGTACGCTCTGGCACCCCGTTCACCTTCTCTGACAGCAGCAATTCCCTCAATGCCAATTTCGGCCAGGGCATTCCCCGTTACACGCCCGCCA
>CAXTMW010000005.1:39278-44217 GCA_964245455.1 uncultured Acidobacteriaceae bacterium | reverse complement strand
GTGCGCGTAGCGCTCAATCAGGAAATTATCAGGGCCATACGAATAACTTTGTCATCGATACGTTGCCACAAGCTTTGAACTACAGCAATGCAGCTTATGGGGGAATTTCAGACTTTGGGCCCTACCCGGCAAACATGACGCGGCGCAACGCTTTTACCAGCCCTGGCGCGTGGAACCTGGATCTGTCCGTATCAAAGGATTTTCCGATTCGGGAAGGCCTGGCCCTGCAAGCCCGAGCCGAAGGATACGACATCCTCAACCATGCCAATCTGTATGAAGTAGGGAGCAACAACGATGTCGGCAACTTCGGCTACGTCGATGTGAATGGTGCACCTGTCAATCCTGTTGTGGAAGGTCGTCGAGGCGGCTCCGGAACCAATGGCGGTGTGAACGATGAGCGCCGGTTTGGGCAGTTCGCAATCAAGGTTCTTTTCTAGGCGGGTACGCCAGTCAGCACAGAAGAAAGGCCGCCTTTAGGCGGCCTTTCTTTTGCTACAAACTGATTCCGCTTCCTACCCGACATCCTTATCTCCGTCCGACTGCTTTTCGCCCTCTTTTCCCTCGCCCTTCTCATCCCCGTCCTTCGGCTCCTGCTTGGTCTTCCAGAAGTTCTGGACGGCGCGGCGCTGGTCCTCGGCTTGCCAGGTGAGCAGGCGCTGCTGCGCTTCCTGGCGGGTGATCTCCTCCACCGAGGTCGCCTCCAGCAGCTTGACCTGGCTCCAGGGGATCAGGTGCGAGCCGCGCAGCAGAAAGCCCGAGCTCGCCCAGCCCTCTACCAGTTCGGTTACCTTCGCCTTGACATCTTTCGGATCAAGAAACGGGTACAGCTCAAAGTTCGAGCCATCCGTCAGCTGCGCCGTGACGTGCGCGATCAGAATCGTGTCCTTGTTTGGATCGTGCTTTGAATCCTTGCTTTCGTCCTGATTCGGTTCTGTGTGCGGGTCCGCCATGCGCGCTCTCCTCAACTCTGCTGATCTGGATGAACCAGTGATGTTCAGACAGGAGTTTGGATGCAGCCGTGTTCAACGCGATACAGCGACAGCAGATCGCAAGGGCTACGCGCGGGCGCTTCCTTGGGTCCCCTGGAGCGATGCGCGGTCTTCGCGTTCGCGAAGACGAATAACGAACAAGCGGACGGAAAGTGCAAGGATGCCGCCGATGGTCGTACACACGAAACGGCGGTGCGCAATCTCCGGCCCCGGGATGTTGTTGAGCGAGAGCAGAAAGACGATGTACGAGGTAAGGCACACGGAAAAGAGCGCGTAGTTCACATTGAGCAAACTGTACGAGAGCCAGGTAAACAACACGACCAGCAGAGCGAGAACAAGCTGGTGCGGATGCACATACGCCAGCAGGACGCTGGACAGCACGGCGCCCGCCAGGGTACCGACCGTCCGCGCAATCGCTCGGCTGGCCGTGTCGGCGATGCCGGGACGCATCACCAGCAACGCGGTCATCGGGATCCAGTAGCCGCTGTCGAAATGGAGCTCGCGGTAAATCGCGGTGCTGATGGCAAGCACGACCGCGAGACGGCACGCGTACGGCAGCACGGAGCCGCGCATCTGGCGATGCTTGAGCGACAGCACGGCCGTCAGATACGTGCGCCGAAACGCTGTTTCTTCCTCACGCACGTAGCGAGCCAGCGCCAGAACGTGACCGCCGATTTGATGAAAGGTGTGCAGCATCAGGGCCGACATCAGCAGCTGCACAATGCCGCCCACGAAGATCAGCAGCGCGCGGACAGCAGCGTCGTGCGGCGACGCGGGAAAAGCGGAGGCGACCAGCAGCGTGACGACGCATTGCTGGCTCACCCAGATGTAGCCGGCGCCTCGCTTCGACATCATGCCGTAGCCGAACCCGAACAAGGTTGCGATCAGGGTGAGCGTCCAGCTCTTGTGGCCGGCCGCAACGCCGACAAAAGTACAAAGCGCCATGCCGACCGACACAAACATGATCGGCAGCAGCGGGGTGTGATCGATGTTCTGTTTGGCGCCGAAGCCGGCCGTCATGGCTCCGCCGGCGGCGATCAAAGCGGCCCCGGGGTGGCCGAGCGCGATGCCCACGGCCAGACACACCGCTACGGCAAGCGTGAAATACCAATCGGTGCGGAACGAAGCTAGATTCCAGTGGAAGACGTAGCTATCGGCCAGGTAGGCAAACGGCGGCTTACGCGGTGCCGAGATTGTAGCTGTACTAGACAGTGGCAACTTCCTCCGCGCTCTCCATCTGGGCAAGAAACGAGTGCAGCCATGCGGCGAGATCGGCCTTGCGTACCTGGTTGCGCATCCGTGTCATGCGGCGGCGCTGCTCCGCTACATCCATAAGTACCGCTTCGGCCAGCGCATTGGCTACGGCACTCTGGTCATACGGGTTGACGAGCAGGGAACCTTGCTTGAGCTCGGTCGCGGCTCCTGCAAACTCGCTCAGGATGAGGACGCCGTCGTTCTCGTGTCGGCAGGCACAGTACTCCTTGGCGACCAGGTTCATGCCGTCCTTGAGCGGCGTGATGAAGGCCACGCGTGAGGTGCGGTAGAGCGCCAGCAGCTCGGTCCTGGGCAGGGAACGGTGGATATAGTTGATGGGCACCCAACCGGGCTCGGCAAATTCGCCGTTGACTTGCGTGACCAGCCGCTCGATTTCAGCTTTCAAGATTTGGTAGCCGGGAATGCTTTCACGGCTCGGCACAACAATCTGGACGAGCGAGGTTTTCCTGTGGAGCTCCGGGTGCTGCCGCAGAAAGAGCGCAAAGGCTTTCAAACGCTCGGGGATGCCTTTGGTGTAGTCGAGCCGGTCGATGCCGAGAATGGTCACCATGTCCTTGCCATGGTGCGCGCGGATCGCGGACGACCGCCGGCGCACATCGTCGGCATCGGAGGCGCGCGCGAAATCCTGAAAATCGATCGAAATGGGAAAGGCGCCGACAATGGTTTCCTGCCCCTTGTGGCGCACCACACGGATGTCGCCAGATTTCCGTGCAATGCTGAGACCGGGCAGGAAAGCACGCAAACAAGCCAGCAGGTTGCGCGCGTCGCGCGCGGTCTGCAGCCCAATCAGGCTATGCGCGAGCAGACCTTCCAGCACCTGGCGCGCCCAAGGCAGCTTTTCAAAGATGTCCGGCGGAGGAAATGGGATGTGGAGGAAAAACACGAGCTGCGCGGACGGAGCCTTTTGCCTGAGGACAGGAGCTACCTGCATGAGCTGATAATCGTTGATCCACACCAGGGAGGACGCCTCTGCCACCTTTTGCACGGATTCCGCAAACCGTACATTCACCCGCAGGTAGAACTCCCAGTAAGTTGGATCAAAATTGCAACGTGACTGCAGGTCATGAAAAAGCGGCCAGATGATCTCGTTAGAGAAGCCCTCATAAAACTTGGCATGCTCCTCCGGGCTCAGCGCGATTGGCTCATACCGGTAGTGGTGCTCGGCTGAAAGACTGGCCAGCTCCTCGAGAATGCGTGGATCGTGCTCGGTGCCCGACGAGCCGACCCAGATACCGCCGTGCTCGCGCAGCAGGGGCTCCAGCGCGGTCACAAGACCCCCGCTGCTCTGCTTCGCATGCAGACTGCCGTCAGGCCTTTTCTCAAAGGAGAGCGGCAAGCGGTTTGACACGATGACGAACTCTCTTTTCATGATGGGTCCTGGTAGTTCGGCGGAAGCTGCAGCTTCAGTTTACGTCCCATGCCGCTCGGCAAGGGTCAACAGCCAATCGTCCAGAAAGGCGAGAAGTTCGCCGGGGGGTTGAAGCGAAAAACGAGCGAAGGAACTGCGAAGGGGCTCCCGGACCAGAATGGAAAGCCCGCTCAGGGCGTTGATTGCCTGAAATGCATCCTCATCGGTGGTGTCATCGCCCAGGTACGCCGCCGCGCGCGGCTGGAAGCCTTCCAGCAGGGCTCGCGTCGCATGGGCCTTGGTGTGGTCCGCGGCACGCAGCTCCAGGCCGCCATCAAACTGCAGCAGCCCCAAAGCATGCTGCCCAGCCAGCGGGGTGAACACTTCCAGCGCTCGCCGTTGCACGTGCTGCCGGAACTCTTCTTGACCCGGGTCTGCAAGAGCGCGCCAATGCAGGGCCAGGCTCGCCACCTTTCGCTCCAGCAGGCTCCCGAACCCCTCTGTCACAAGCAGCTGCTCGGCCTGTTGCAGCGCCGCGTGCTGAGCCGGCGACGGCTGCAGCAGCGTGGTGTGCCCATCCGGAGTGCGATGCTCGCGCCCATGCATGCCCCAAAGCTCTGCGTCGGCAGCCAGAGGAAGCAGCGCGATGAGCTCTTCCACGGGTCGCCCTGAAACAAAGGCCAGCCGCGTCCGTCCCTCTGCGATGCGGTCCAGTCTTTCTGCAACACCCGAATAAGCCCGAGCCTGCATTTTGTCAACGTGAAAAGGAGCCAAAGTCCCGTCGTAATCGCAGATGAGAGTAGGCCTGTCGGCGTCCCGAATTGTGGCGTAAAAAGCCTTGCTCGCTGCCTGGTCAGCTGTCCAGGCAGGTGGGATCGCAGAAGCCTGGGGTGCAGCGAACCCAGACTTTGAAGGAACATCCATACTCTGCTTGGATGCAGCTATGTCACTTCTCTGCGATGCTGCAGCCGCTCTTGTGGGCGTGCGTCAGCGTGTGCCGGTCGGAAAGTCCCCCGCTATTGCTTCGTTAGGAAGAACTACCAGGTCGACCCTGCGATTCTTTTGCCTGCCTTCGATCGATCCATTGTCAGCCACAGGCCGATATGGCCCATACCCGGCCATGGACAGGCGGGTTGGGTCATAATGTGCATCATCGACCAGCAGCAGTAGCACCGTCATGGCTCGGGCTGCGGAAAGCTCCCAGTTGGAAGCAAACACAGCAGTGTGTATGGGCTGATCGTCCGAGTGCCCCTCCACCCGAAGCCTAGCGCCATGGCGCTGGAGCACAGCGCCTGCCCGCAAAATGAGCTGCGCCTGGCCCGGCAAC
>CAXTMW010000005.1:38836-39268 GCA_964245455.1 uncultured Acidobacteriaceae bacterium | reverse complement strand
CCAGCTTCGCCGGAGTGGAAAAAGCCCAGCTCCCGGAACGACAGCACCAGTCCATCTGGTGTCGTGAGAATCGACACTTCGTTGCGGGCGAGGGAGTCCCCGAGCACTGTCCTTAATTCCGCGGCCAGAAAATCCTCGTCCGGCATAGTTGTCGCGCGCGCAGGCTGTGCGGATGCTGGCGCGAAGCTGCTCCCCCCAAATCCCGCGTGAATGGCTCCGGTCAGCTTGCCGAAGGCCTCCGGGCTATGGCTCGCGGTGGCGAACAAGACCACAAACAAGGCGAACAGGAGCGTCATAAAGTCGGCATACGAGACCAGCCATCGATCTCCCGAAACCAGCGCCTGCCGCCGCGAACGCGCTCGCCGGGGGCGTCGTGCCTCTGCGCGCGCGCTCCCGGGGTCTTCCGCGCCGCTCATCGGGCGGCCATCTGCG
>CAXTMW010000005.1:1495-38800 GCA_964245455.1 uncultured Acidobacteriaceae bacterium | reverse complement strand
CCGTTCGCGAAGCGTCCGCGGCGTTGCCCCTTCCACCATGGCAAGAACGCCCTCAAGTGTGGTCTCGCGCAGCATCTGTGCTTCTCGTGCACGGATCCGCAGCTTGCCGGCCAAAGGAAGGAACAAAAGATTGGCCAGCCCGACACCGTAGAGAGTAGCGACAAACGCGACGGCGATCCCGCGGCCGACGCCACCGAGATCGTCTAGCCGCTGCATCACCTGAATCAGTCCAAGCACGGCACCCAGGATGCCGATCGTCGGCGCATAGCCCCCGGCCGCCTCCCACACCTTCGCGGCCCGCTCTTCCTCTTCCTCAAGCCGCATCAGTTCCAGCTCCATGATGTCGCGGATTTCGCGGGCACCAATGCCATCTATGGCCAGCATGAGAACTTTATGAAAGAAAGGGTCCTCAATTTTCTTTAACTCCGGGTCGAGGGAAACGATTCCCGACCGGCGGGCCTGCAGACCATACCTGAGTAACTGCTCCATCCGGCCGCGCGTTTCAGATGCGGTGGGAGTATCTGCGCGCAATCGCTGCACTGCCTGCAGAGCAACAGCAAAGGGAAATTGGACAAGGACTGCGCCGAGTGTGCCGCCTAAAACGATAATCGCCGCTGTCGGCTGCAGGATCTGTTCTACGTGGCCCCCCTCCAGAAAAAGGCCAAGTAGGATAGCCGTCGCGGCCAGAAACAACCCTCCAGCCGTAGCCGCAGGAAACTTGCGCATGGCTCGCCCTCGCATTCGGGTGAATCTCTCTGCCTGTATCGGCCGCTTTTGCCGTTTGCTTGAATCGCGCTCAGGCATGCTGCACCTCATGAACGGCAAGCGCCGCTACAGGGGCAACAAGTTCTGCCAGTGCCACCTGCAGCATTTCCGCATCGGGGAAGTGCTCAAGTCCGCGCAGGATCGCGCTTTGAGCCGCAAAACGATCTCCGGACTGATCCAGTATGGCCGCGTGCCTCAGAAATACTTTCGGAGAGGAAGCCCCCTTTGTAAGCGAAGCCGCTGCCGCTGCCGCATCGGCAAGCCGACCCGCGGCCACTGCGGCGCGCAAACGTACTTCATGCAGCGCTTTGATCGATGGATCAATGGCAAGACCTTTCTCGGTGAGCCGCAGGGCGTCGTCCCACTGCTTGATCTGCGCGCATAGTTCCGCCGCATACAGGTACGGTCTCGCATGGTCATGCATTTTCGCTTGCGCTTCAGCACCTGCAATCGCCTCACGCATCCTTCGCATGCCTTTCGCATAGGCACCGTCCTCCATTTCGATCAGTCCGAGTTTCGCCATGATCGAAATGGATTCGGGGTCATAACTCAGCGCTTCCTCATAGGCAGCGCGTGCCTCACTCCAGCGCTTCAAGGCTCCCAGCGCTTCCCCTCGCATCTGCGCGAGTCGACCGCGATCCCGCTCTTTCGGGGGTATCTGGGCAAGAGCAATCAAGGCGGCCTCCAGCTGCCCTAGCTTCAACAGCGCCAGGGTGATGTAAACCCACATATCCTGGAGGTTGGGATTCAGGGAAGCTGCTTTCATAAAGAGCGCAAGCCCTTCCTCCGTCTTGCCGGCCCATGCACACAAAGCGTCGCCATACTGCAGCAGGACGAGCGGATCATCAGGCCGTTGACGAGCCTTTTCTGCCAGTAGCTCGGCATACATGACGCGCTTGCGCTCGAGACCCGCTTCATTGATGAGATACCACCCGAAATGATGGATAAAGAAGCCGGCTCGGCCAATCCGGCGGCCGAGCTGCATCAGCCGGTACTCCACCTGCTCATGCACGTGCCCGACGTAGTAGATGTCCGGGTCTCGCCGGTACAACCGACAGACCTCGCTGTGCACAAAGGCTTTTGCATCCGGGGCACCGGGGTGACGCTCTTCGGCCGGCAGATCGTGCGCCCCGGTGAGCGGGTTATCCCACGGCTTCAGATAGTTGCGCACCGGGGTGATGTAAGCGTCGGCTCGCGGCGCTTCAAGCTCCTTTCGAATCCAAGCGTGCGCCGCGGAATCGAGTTCCTCATCCGCGTCCAGTACCAGGACCCAGTCACTTTCGATGGCGGCGAGAGCGGCATTGCGTGCAGCCGCAAAGTCTCCGCACCAGTTGAAAAGGAGGACTTCGGCACCGTGCTGCCTCGCGACATCCTGGGTGCCGTCATTTGACCCTGTATCGACCACGACGATGCTGTCGACTAACCCATGGACGCTCGCCAGACAAGCCGGCAGAGTCGCTGCACTGTTTTTCGCAATAACACAAAGACCTAAACTCGGCATGACCGTCTCGACAAGACTTAAGAAGTTGACGAAACGTATTGCACGTTCATGCCCAGTTTCGGTGAGTAATCTCGCCGTTTTCCTCTCATTTTTGAGGCACACGAGAGAACTTGGTTAGGAGTGGATGAGCTTGACTGTTCCACAACGAGTCACCAGGAACAAACTTGAAGAAAATCTACAGACAAGTGCGGAGACCCCTGAACAGTTTCAAGAGATTGCCGATAGATGCGTTGCAGGACAAGGAAGCCAAACACGAAGTCACCGCAAACTAGCGGAGCTGGTGTGCAGGCAAACCTCATCTCAAGGAGCAGTACACCCATGTCGCTTAGCATCCTGAATAACATCACGGCCCTGGAAGCCGAGAATAACCTCAACGTCACGACCGCAGCTGCGAACAAGAGCCTCCAGCAGTTGTCTTCGGGTTCGCGCATCAACTCGGGCGCGGATGATGCTGCCGGCCTGTCGATTTCGGACGGTCTCAATGCCAACGTTGCAGCCCTGAACCAGTCGTCGCAGAACGTGCCCGATGCCGTCGGCCTGCTGCAGACCGCGGATGGCGCGCTCTCGCAGATCACCACCCTGCTCAACCGCGCCGTCACGCTTGCGACCGAGGCTGCTAACAGCACCGCGGCACCGCAGATCACCTCCATCAACAACGAGTATAAGGCGATCCAGACAGAATTCAGCAACATCAACACCTCGACGGCCTACAACGGCTCGGCAATCTTCGGACAGACCGTCGGTGCCGCAGCTACTTTCAGCATCTTCACCAGCGACGGCAAGAACAGCACGACCTTTGGGATCAGCGTGACCGATGCAAGTGCAGGAGCACTTGCCCTGACATCGGGTGGTTTCACGACCACCGGTGGAGCGCAGGCCGAGCTGACTCTGATCACGAATGCAATCGCCACTGTTTCCGCCCAGCGTGGGACGCTCGGCGCGAATGTGGAGCAGTTGCAGGCCGCCTCTGCGGTTTCGACGACTGAATCCCAGAACCTGGCTAGCGCCTCGAACGACATCCGCTCGGCGGACATCGGCGCGACGGTCGCAAACGACACCAAGTACTCGGTGCTTGAGCAGACCGGCATCTCGGCTCTCCAGCAGGCCAATCAGCAGTCGCAGACCGTTCTGAAGCTGCTGCAGTAGTCCTGGCAAACCGCGAGGCGTCCAACGTTCCTCGCGTCGTAGACCAAACATGGAGCAGGCGGCGAAAAGCACACGAACGCCGCTTGCTCCGAACTCCAGGAATGGCCGAACCTGACCGGCCTGGAAGAGCCGCCGCGATAGCTGCGGCTCCTCCAGACCCCTCACGGCAGCGAGATCCCAATTCTGTGATCTTCGCCTGCGTGTCATCAGCCTGGCGGGCATACGCACCTCCATGTGCACTTCGCTTGAGCAAGGAGTACGTCCATGAGCACGACTTCCACCTCAGCTCTCAGCGGCCTTCTAAGCGCCCTCAACAATGGCGCTACCGGCATCGACGTCACCTCTGCCGTTGCCAGCGTGATCTACGCGGACCGAGCCCCGGAACGTGCCTGGCAGGCGCAGCAGGCTACTCTGAACAGCCAGGCCTCAGCCTTGCAGCAGCTCGAAAGTGAAGCTTCGGCTGTGACAGTAGCCCTGCAATCGCTGGGCGACGCAAATGGCACCTTTAGCTCAGTCACTGCCACGTCTTCAAGCACGGGCATAGTGACAGCGTCTGCTTCTGCAGGCACCTCACCGGGCAATCACACGGTCGAAGTGATCGGCTTGGCGGTGACTGGCTCTGCTTACTCCACTGAGGAGACAAGCAGTTCCGCGACATTGCCGAGTGGCTCGTTTACGCTGACGGGCTCCGCAGGCTCCTTGACTTTCAACACAGGCAGTGGCAGTACGATAAGTACTCTGGATCAGCTTGCTGCCGCCATCAACACGGCCGCCCTCGGAGTAAATGCAAGCGTTGTCAATGATGCAAATGGAGCAAGACTGGCGCTGGTAGCAGCCAACCCTGGTACTGCCGGCGACTTTTCTGTTTCAAATGACACCGGCCTGCAGCTGACCAAAACAGCCGCGAAAGATGCCAGCCTCAACGTGGACGGTGTCCCAGTCAGCAGTTCCAGCAACACCGTTACCGGTGCTGTTGCCGGGCTGACGCTTAATCTTCAGAGCGCAGGCCCGGGAACCCAGGTCAGTATCGGAGTCACCCCCGATAGTAGCTCGATTGAGACTGCCGTGACTAGCTTCACGAACGCCTACAACGTCTTGGTCAAGGACTTGAATTCGCAATTCACTTTCAACTCGGCTACATCGTCAGAGGGTGTCCTGTCATCGGATAGTACCGCCAGGGCTTTACAGAATGACGTTTTGTCCACTGCGAATCTGTCCGTCGGCTCAGGCACCTTTCCATCGCTTTCTTCTATCGGAGTTAGCACGAACCAGGACGGAACACTCTCCGTGAATTCGCAGGCGCTCAGCAATGCTTTGTCGACGGATTATCAGGGCGTGTCAAACTTCTTCCAGGGCACCTCCAGCGACACCGGCTTTGCATCGAGCGTTATCAGCACGTTGAGCAACTACACTGACCCATCTCAAGGCTCCTTCACCGTGGACTTGCAGAGCCTTGCCAGCGAGAATCAGGATCTGACCAATCAGACAAATACCTTCGAGTTGTATATCGCTACGCAGCAGACGGTATTGACCGCCGAATACAACAACGCCAACATCGCTCTCCAGCAACTGCCTCAGCAAATCAAGCAGGTCGACGCTCTGCTCGGCCAAAACACTTCAGGAAAGTA
The DNA here is from genome assembly GCA_964245455.1 of uncultured Acidobacteriaceae bacterium. Lineage (GTDB taxonomy): Bacteria > Acidobacteriota > Terriglobia > Terriglobales > Acidobacteriaceae > EB88. The sequence goes on along the minus strand of CAXTMW010000005.1, from coordinate 33,760 downwards.
ACGGATGACCCCGACTCCGCCAGCTCTCGCCTATCGCCGCGCCGCCGCTCAGCAAGCTTCCATCGTGGGTCTCGTGATCGCTCTATATGACACGCTTGCGACGGACCTGCAAAGGGCAGTCGTCGCAATGGATCGAAAGAACTTTGACGACCGCGGTCGGCATCTTAAACATGGTTTTTCTGTGTTGACGCAGATGGACACTCTGATTGATGCGGAACGGGGCGGCCAAACGGCCTCGAATTTAAGGCATTTCTATGGATTTCTACGAGAAGAAATGTTGAGAGCTCAGTTCACTCAGGACACATCTGTCCTCCTTCGACTCTGCACACACTTACTGGAAGTTCGAGAAGCTTGGCAGGAAGTGGACACGCGAGCGACAGCCCCCCCGGCCTTGAGCTTGGAACACGCTGCAGCCGTCGAAGACCGCGCGCCACTCGACTGTCTGGCCTAAGCGACGAGTAAGCCCGGGCAAGCGGAAACTTCACCGTTTTGTAAAAAATGGCTCGGGCGCAAGCGAGTACAATTGGGCTATCTTCCGACGCACTAATAGTTGAAGCCCATCTATAGAGCTTGGAGCGCGTCACTAATAGAAGACCGTAAATGCCTGAAGATCTCCGTTTTAGCCGATGACGGAACGCGGGAGTGGACCGCGGAGCGATTGGTGTGGGCGGAATTCGTGCTGCGGGCTGTTCAGCGGGAAGATTACCGCGGGCGCCTGTAGCGCCGTATAAGTGCAATTCTGCACGTATTGCTTTGGGTTCTGCGCACGGGAGCGCAGCGCGAGCATGCCCGACGAGTATCCCTGATCCAGACCTCCTGTCGTGGCTTTCTGTAGTGGGTGAGTAGGGAACCTGAAGAGACTGAAGATAGTTGGCGCAGCATCTGTAGGAACAGGTAGTGTTGGGAAGAAAGATTCGTGGATGCACTACGCGAACGCGCGCAAGGGAGCTTGGCATCGGTTCAACACGCCGGAGTGAAGACACAAAAATCATCGTTGTCACCGCTGTTACAGTCTTTTACTTGCTACCTGTCCCAGCTCTTCGCCTGCAGAGTCTCAGCTGGTGGGCGCAGCCTTCATCTGCAGCTTCTCCGTAGATCTTCGGCCAATAAGCGGCGAGAAGGGCTCCTTAGCGCGCTCGATAGAACTTCGAAATAGCGTACATTCTTCGGATGACCGCACCCGATCGCGGCAAGCAGAGCCAGAGCCTGTTCTGACATTGCGCCGAGCAGTTTGAACATGCGGGCGAGCATAAGTAAGATTAAGAATCAGTATGTATCCTTAAGGGTGGTACTGAGCCGTTCGTAGTCGCGGACCAGGCAGCGCAAGCGCGCGGCCAGGGCAAAACTTCGCTCAACCATCCACCTGCGGGGCAGGAGCATGAAGCGACGCTTGGCCGTGGGATGCTTGATCATTCGAGCCGGATACCGTGCGCCCGAGCGGCTTCGATGACGGCCTGCCCGCTGTAGCCCTGGTCCACGTAGGCCAGCTCAATTGTGTTTCCGGTCACCTCCTGCAGTTGCTCAGTCGGCGCAGCGACCTGCGCGCGGCCGCCTCGGTCCACCGGGGTCACCGACGTCACCGTGAGCGCGATCAAGTGGCCGAGTGTATGACCGCGATGTGCATTTTCGAGCCTCGGCGTCACTTGGCTCGCCGTAACCGGCCCGCGCGCCGGATTCTGGATTGGACGGCAGCATAAGCTGTCAAGGGTCACCGCCGTGGGCCGGGCCGCGCGGCCCACAAACTCACGTATGAGCCCTGCACGTCCTCAACCAGAAGCTCGAAGCAGCCGGCCTTCATCCAGCGCCGCATCTGCTGGTACATGCGGGCCACGGCGGCAGGTCATGCAACCATATGCGCCACTGATTGCAAGTCGTTACAACGTAGTGCGTCCTGTTAAACAAGGCCCGAAAGTCATGCTGCCGGCCCCGGCCGTGCTCGCGGCTCAACAACAGGTACGGCAACGCAACGTTTACTCCTTCTCCGACACATCGGTCAGATATGCTCTGCCCCCATTCTCGCCCACCTCTTCATGCTGATCATCCTTCCACGCTCGTCAAAGTTCCTAACCAGTTTCAAGGCCATAATAAGTTCTAGATGCAGTACGGCTAGAAACTGCGGGGCTACCACAAGTGCTCGAAACTAGATGCCTCTTCTTGGCTACCACTTTATATAAACCCTTCCGACTCAACCACCTTCCCTTGCACCCCGGACACCTGAGCCACTAATTAGTGCCCTTCCGGCGTCTCACGTTGCAACCAACTTCTATGGAAGTACTTGCTGATCCTGCCTACCCAACGATGAAGGTCGACACGTACATGCTGAACGAAAGCTACTCCGCTCGCACAAGCCGTCGCACAAAAAACACTAACATTGGCCTAAGACAGTGTTGATTATCATGAAGACAAGCAGCATTTAAAGAGATCCGCGACTGCTTTTCCGAGAGTCCGGCACAGGTTTCTACTTAAGCTATGTCGCTGGCGACACCTGCCCTCTTTCGCCCTGCTTCCGCTTCGACTTGCATGATCTGCACGCTCCTGGATGAGTATCCTTGTGAGCAAACAATCAGGAGGTTCCGTCCGGATCAATTCTTCAGCCAGTCAAGAGCTAACCATGCCTACTTAAGATAGTCGAGAAGCGTTATCGGAAGCACCTTGGCCGCAGCTGCCAGAACAGCAGAGTTTTGGGCTTCAGCTCGAGCGAGATTTTCGGCCGCCGTCGCCGGGTCGATACCGATCAGGTTGGTGGCTTGTGTGCTGAGGGTGACCTTCTCCTGCCCCAGAAATGTTTCTTGCGCCTGCAGCTGATTGATGCTGCTTCCGAACGTGACGTGCTGAGCGGAGAGGTAGTTCAACGCGGTAGTCACCTCGGAGGTTGCGGACGCGATACTGTTCGAAGTACCCGATGATAATGCCGCAGCAAGCCGGCTGAGAGATCCAAGCACGCTGCCGGCGCTGTTATCAAAAAGCTGATTACCGGGTATGTTTACAGTGACGCTGAGACTGTCGCCGACCTGCACCTGGTTCACTCCGGCGTTGCCTTGGTACGTATAGCCGTTCGGAGAGCTTGGATCGACGACAAATACGGCTGACGGGGTCGCAGTTCCAGAAAAAACAGGTACGCCCTGATAGGTGGTGTTTGTTTCCGAAATGACACTAGTCAGAAGGGTCTGTACTTCGGTGGCAAGTGATTGCCGGTTGCCGATAGTCTCAGTACCCGTCGCTCCCTCGGTTCCGATCGAGACGGCCTTTGTCAGCAATGCAGTGACGGATGTCAGCACAGAATCGGCTGTTTGTGTCGCCCCTAAGGCTGCGTTTGCGTTGGTGGTGTACTGGTCGTTGTTTGCGGCACCGGCCAGGTTGCCCACCATGGCAGCAGCTGCAGCTGGGTCGTCCCCAGGGAGGTTGACCTTTTGTCCAGTGGAAACCTCTTGCAAAGCGGTCTGCAATAGAGTCTGGCTCTGCTGTATGCCTGCCAGAACGTCAGGACCAAGATTCGGAGAAACACGCATAGTAGTTACCCTCCAGTACCGCCGACCATGCCGATGGTCGTATTAAACAGTGAACGGATCGTTGTGATTACTTCCGCCGCAGCCTCATAAGCCTGTTGAAAACGAATGAGATTCGAAGACTCCTCGTCTATGGAAACACCGGAAGTCGCATTCTGCTGGTTCGTCAGCTGGGTCAAGCTGACCTGCACCGCTGTTGATTGAGTGCTGGCCTGCGAGGCATCGTTTCCTACTGAGTTAACCAGCGAAGCGTAGGTCTGCGTAGGGCTTTCTCCACTCGGCAGAGCATTCGATTGCACACCAGTCAAGACATGCACATTACCATTGCTGCCCGAAGTGCCGTCGGAACTTGCTGCTATGGCGCTGCCATCTGTCGTGCTGAGCGCGATAGAACTCGCGGAAGTTCCTGTGAACAGGCTACCTCCGACATTTCCGGAAAGATCGTATCCGCTCGCTTGAGCCGCATTCAAGGCCGTAACGAAACCGCCAGCAAGCGAGTTTAGCTGTGCAATGTAATTGGGAATCTGAGTATCGCGACTTGTAAGTAGACCGCCGAGATCGCCGCCGGAGAGTTGGCTCGTTATGGTCGCGCCCGCGCTATCGACTATTTGCGCAAGCCCGTCGGAACCCGTGACAGTGGTCAAAGCAAAGCTCTGTGCGCCGGCTACGATTGCTGTACCTGTTCCGGTCGTCACTGTGTCTCCCGCGCGACTGGTCGTAATCGAGATTTGCGTCAATCCGGCGAGCTGCTGCTCTGCCTGGGCGCGCTCATCGATCAGGGTCCCAGCACTACCCTGCGGGTTTACCGCTTGAGCGATCTGCCCGTTTAAAAATGCAATCCGGGAGGCGAGTATATTAACGTGCGTCACATCTCCCGCAATCTGCGTATTGAGACCAGCCTGGGCAGAAGTAAGCGCGGAACTGGTCGAATGAAATTGATTCACGAGATTTTGCGAGTTGCTGATCACAGTCTGGCGATCTGCCTGGTTCGACGGCGCCGAGGACAAAGCTGACAGGCTCGTGAAGAAGGAGGACAACGCAGTCCCCACATTGCTGGTAGAAGTCGAGAAAAACGGCTCAACAGCAGCCAGAACACCGCTCTGCGCGGATGCGGCGGTTTGAAGCGTGGTTTGTTGCTGAATGCGTTCATCCAGCAACTGATCCCGCACACTTGTTACGCCGTTTACCACGACGCCATCGCCCATGCTCACGCCATTGACACTTGTAGCTCCGGCGGCGGAAAGGTCAACGATCTCTCGGTTGTAGCCGGGCGTGTTGGCATTAGCGATGTTATTGTTCGTTACCTGGATGGCAGCTTCCTGCGCCGACAAGGCACCGGTTGCTACCGATAGAGCTGCATTCAGTCCACCCATTTGCTCTCCCTGTTTCTATCTAAGCCAGCCAAGACAATCCTTTGCTGCTTCCAGTAGGCAGCCCGGCATGTTCCTTACTAGCACTTGCTTCTCGGTTTAACGTCTGCAGCATGCGTATCGTCCGCCCTGAATGGTTCAGAACTGCCTCATAGCGCTCCGTGAGCACACGCAAATGCCTCCATACGCGTCCACCGTCTTCAGGAAGGTCAACGACACCGGCGTGAAAGCCGCGGCACTCACCTGCATAGGCAGCGGGCCGGCTCATCGCGACGAGTCCCGCGCATTGATGTGTCTGCTGCTGAACTTCGCACTCCAGCGCTTGAATACAGTTTTCGGCAATGGCCTGGATCGCTCTTTCCAGGCTGTCGACAAGCAGCTGCGCTCGACAGAGATACTCTTGTCCCATCTGTGATTCGCTTCCTGTTTGCCGATCACTCATCTCGCGACTCCTTGCGTACTGCTAAAAACCTTGGCTTATCATCGCGTCCGCGACTAAAGCCGGATCAATGATGTACGAAGCGCTGACGATCGCCTGGCGAAGCGCTTCTACCTTCGCAGCCCGGGCTTCCGCCGTAGAAAGAGCTTGTGCCGTCAATGACGGAACAGCCAAGCTACTGCTGGACAAGGCAGCCGTATCCTGGGGCGTCGGCTGTTCTGTCTTTCCTTGCGACTGGGCAACGGCCCCGGGCGCTGCACCTGCGGTGATGCCGGCCACCGACAAAGCTTCTGTTCCGGTACTCTCGACTCGCATCATGGCCTCCTGCTGGACGAGTGCCATATCGGCACACAAGCCCACTTTGTTCAGTCCATGACCAAAGTTTTTCATTGATGCACCTTAATTGGTGCATATCAGCCTGACTTCACCTGTGTCGGGCCTGTTCCGGCGGACAAGGCTTTCCTTTGCAGGTGCTCGGTGATCATCTTGGCTATACCGATCCCGCCCGCGTTGACCATGCTCGTGGCAAGGTGCTGCATGGCCATGCCCATGAACTGATCCTTACCGCCCTCATCGTCCGAGTCATCTCCGCCCGGCGCGGCGGCGAAGCTTTTTTCCGCTCCCTGCAGCCAGCTACCCAGCAGGATGGATTCGAAATCCTTGCCTGCTTTTTCAATCTTGCGCTGCTCCCTCGATGCAGCATTTGCCTTTGCTCCCTGCAGTAACAGGTCACTTTGCGCATGAGCTGTTGCCTCACCCGAATTCCGGCCCATGGCGATAGCGCTCATCAGATTACCTCCAGGTCGGCTTGAAGTCCGCCGGCAGCCTTGATCGCCTGCAGAATAGCGACGATGTCGTGCGAGGTAGCACCGATTGCGTGCAGGCCGCGGATCAGCTCATCCACGTTGGCTCCGTTGTCGAGTCGAATCGACTGCGCGGGCGGGTCCTTGATGGCAAGTGCCGTCTCGGGAACCGTGCTGGTCGTGCCATTGCTGAGCGGGCCGGGTTGCGAAACCGCGATGGTTGTCGCGACCTCAATGGTCAGGCTGCCGTGAAGCAGCGAAACAGGTGAAAGCTTCACGTCGCCGCCCAGCACTATGGTCCCTGTTCGCTCATTCACAATGACCTTTGCCGGCTCATGAAAGTTGATGGGCAGATTCTGAACGCGGGAGATCAGCAGCGGAACAGAGCTTTCGCCGGCCTGGGCCACATCGATGGAGATCCTTCGACTGTCTATTGCGTTAGGAACCAGACGAAGATATGACGCGTTTATGACGTCGGCAGCATCTTTTGCCGCGGTGAAATCGTCGTTCCGCAGCAGCAGCGACACATTGCGAAACCTGGACAGGTCGACTGAAGCGCCGCGCTCGATGATGCCCCCGTTCGGAATCCGCCCAGTCGTCGGCAGATTGACCTGGCGGATGTTACCGGCAACGCCTTCACTATAACCGCCCAGAACGAGCGGGCCCTGCGCTTCGGCATACACCTGACCATCCGGCCCGTGGAGCGAAGTCAGCAGCAGCACCCCGCCTTCAAGACTTCGCGCATCGCCGACGGAAGAAACGGTGAGGTCGATCTTCATACCTGGGCTTGAAAACGACGGCAGCGTTGCTGTCACAAAAACCGCCGCGACGTTTTTCACAACAACCTGCGCGGGATTGATCTGCACGCCCATGCGCTGCATGGCGTTGGCCAGGGTCTGGACGGTGAAGAAAGTTTGCTGGCGATCGCCGGTGCCGCGAAGGCCGGCGACCAGTCCATAGCCGACAAGCTGGTTATCACGGACACCTTCAACATCGGCGATGTCGCGCAGGAGAACTGTCCGGTTCGGGGCCGCGGCTCTCGCCGGAAGGCAGGCGACCAGCAGCCACGCGCAGCCTAGCAGTACCCCTCTTTTCGATAGTGCGGAACGAAGCAGAGTCATAACGTTAGAAACCAAAGAGCCACAACACGGCTCTGGTAAGGGGGTTAGGGGAACGGACGCTGTCTGCAATGATGCCTTTGCCCTTCATCTCGATTTCGAGATTGCTCAAGGCCGTGGACGGAACTGTGTTGGCAGCGGAAATGTCGCCCGGGCGGACGACGCCGCGGACCACGAGATTTTCATGCTGATTGTTCATGAAGATTTGCCGTTCCGCTTCGATGACCAGATTGCCGTTCGGCAGTACAGAGATAACCTGCCCGGTCAGGCTGGTCGCGAACGTGGTATTCGACGCAGTTTGCCCGGAACCTTTCAGAGCGGTATTGCTTTGCGCGGTAAGCAAAGGGTTGGTGCCGTGCGTTGCCAGCTTGCCGGCCAAGCCGCTGATGCCGGAAGTCGTCGAGAACTGCCGCTGACCGTTCACGGAGCCGCTCTGCGCGGCCGTAGTCTGCACAGCAACCTGGATGACAACGGTGTCGTTCAATCCACGAGCCTTGTAGTCTGTCGAAAGATCTCCGAGTACAGCCCCGGGTACCCACAGGCTGCCGACAGACTGCGCGTTCGAGGCCGGCACATTCGCCTCCAGCAGGCGGGTGATGTAGTCAGTGCGGAGCTGCTCCGGGGTTTGCGGCTTGGGTTTCAAGGATTTCGGCAGCAGTTTGGCTAGATCTTCTACTTGCTGTGCGCGGGCGTCCGGAGCAACAAGAGCAGCACCGCAGAGCAAAAGCAGCCCACGGCAGCCCAAGATCTTCCAGCGCAGACAAGTGCGCGGCTTCACCATCAGAGACTCCCCCGGACGGTGGTTCCATCGAGAACGGCGGCTTCAAAGATCTTGCTTCGCCCCGGGCCGGCAACCCGGATCGTGCTGCCGACCGCACCGCCCTGCAGGCAGGTCACGGGAATGCGAAGGTGCAGGAGTCCGCTGTCGATCAACATGGAAGCCCGCTGGCCAGTGCGGAGGACTGGAGCGTCCACATGCATTGCGCTGCCGGCCTGGGTGCCGAGAGTATGCGCGGCCGGGCCTGGAAGTGTTCCTGATCTGGGCTGCGTACCCGATGCAGTTTCGCTTGCAGACAGGTGAACCAACGCGTAGAAGGGCAGGCACACGCCTTCACCCTGGCAGTGCAGACGAACCCTGGCGACAGGGGACGAGGCAGGCCAGCGCTCGACCGCGCCGGCCACAAGTGCCGGTTCCGCTTCATGAGCTCCGACGCGTGCAGGCACCTCAATGGCATCGCCGGCAAGCTCAGGATGTGCGGCGAGCACAACGCTAAGGACACGCGGGGCGGCGATAGGGTAACTAGTCTCGGCATAGGCCAGGTCAGCCCTGAAGCAAGCCAAAAACATGAAGAGCAGCAAGCGTGGCATTCCGGACATTCTCCTTTCCGCGTGGCGACGGCTTCGTGCGTGTTTACTGCGAGATCTGGTTGATCTGCTGCATCATCTCGTCCGCGGCCTTGACCACCCGCGAGTTCGATTCATACCCTCGCTGCGCAACGATCATCTGCACGAACTGATCGACGACGCTCACGTTGGACTGCTCAAGCATGCCCTGTTGAATGGAACCAATTCCCTCGGTGCCGCCGGGAGCGCCGATGATGGGGTCGCCGGATGCGGTGGTTTGCAGGTAGATGTTGTTGCCCGCGCTGTTTAGGCCACCGGGGTTGACGAACAGGGCCAGTTGGATAGAGCCGACCTGCTGTGCCTGCGTCTGCCCAGGCTGCGTTACCGAGACGGTGCCGTCAGCGCCGATCGTCACCGCGGTCGCATCCGGTGGAACCGTGATCCCGGGCTGCAGAGGGTCGCCGTTCGGGGTCACGACATTGCCCTGCGCGTCCAGTTGAAAGGAACCCGAGCGCGTATAGCCGGTTTGTCCGTTCGGCAGCAGGATCTGGAAAAAGCCCTGGCCTGAAATCGCCATATCAAACTGATTGCCGGTCGTTTGCAGCTCGCCTTGCGTTTGAATGATCTCGGTCGAGGTCGGCCGCGAACCGAGGCCCACCTGCAGGCCGGACGCAACGGTGGTCTGCTGCGACGCAGCCGCGCCGGGCGAGATCTGGTTCTGGTACAGCAAGTCAGCAAATTGTACGGTGCGCTGCTGGAAGCCGGCGGTGCTCGAGTTGGCCAGGTTATTGGCGATCGCGTCGAGGTTCATCTGCTGAGCAGTCATGCCGCTTGCGGCTGTGTAAAGGGCCCGAATCATGTGCGTCTTGCTCCTTCGTAAGTCGGTGTACTTAGCTTGGTGTTATGCGCGGCAGGTCCTGCGCGGCAGTCTTGTTCATTTCGGTATCAAACATGGAAAGCGCATGCCGCATGGTCTCGGCGGAGCGCTGCGCATCGATCAGCGCCACCACGCTTGTCACCGGATTCACATTGGAGCTCTCGAGCATTCCCTGGTTGACCGTCGTCGCGGTGCTCGCGGGAACGACGTTGGCCGCCGGCGCCGAGTAGAAGTTGCTTCCTGCTCCGGCCGGCTCGGTGCCCGGCTTGAACTCCACCAGCTTGATGCGGCCGGCGACGGCGCCATTCGACGAAATGGTGCCGTCCGGGCTGATGGACACAGGCCCGGGCATCAGCTGAATGACGCCGCCCTGCCCGAGTACCGCTTCACCGGTCTGTGTCGTCAGCTGGCCCTGGGGCGAAACGCGAAATGCACCGTTCCGGGTGTACTGCGTACCGCCCGCGGTTTGCACGGCAAAGTAGCCCGGCCCCTGGATCGCGAAGTCCATTTCATTGCCGGTGGACACGAGCGATCCTTCCGCGGAGTCCATGTGGGTCGAGCCAAGCACACCGTAGTTGTTGGCCACCTGGTTCAACACAGAGCCGAGCGGATGATTGCTGGACGCGGCGAGCACGCTGCTGAAAGAACCCTCCCGGGCACGAAAACCCGTGGTGCTGGTGTTCGCAAGATTGTTGGCGATCGCGTCGAGTGAGTCCGTGCGTGCGACCAGCCCTGCGCACGCCGCATAAAGTCCGCTGTCCATGAATCGTTTCCTCGCCATGGCTTAGTGCACGACGGCTGCCAATCTCACCCGGCAGAGTTTGCCGGGTTTTCCGGGCGAAATGGCTTACATTTCAGAGGGAACGGCCGATCTGCGTGAGGAAACGGTGAGAGGAGCGCGGATAGTGAGAGTTCTCTGAGGCACTCACACTTTTGCCGGCGCAATGCGGAGCAGAAAGCTTATGCCATCTGACCGGGAACGAACTCATCTCCGCGCAGCCAGGCGTGAGCGTCATTTAAGAGGTCTCGCCAGCAAGGAGGCGTGCATGGAGCTGCAACGATGGCTCGCAGGAAGTCAGGGAGCTGCCAGTGCGACACAAGCAGCGACACCACGGCCTCGTCCCAGGGCACAATAGGCTGCACTGCTTCCCTGGGCGTGCCGAGCAGAGCCGGACAGCCCCAGCCCAGCAGCGCCGGCAAGTGTTTTACCTCATGCAGAAGTCCGACCAGATAGGCCTCCTCCGGACAGACACCCTCCGCATCCTCGGCAAGAAGCCAGCACGCATAAGCAAGCGATCGCGAACGTTCCCAGAAAGCGGTCAGCTGGGCCAGGTGGTCGCTGCTGCCGGCCATTCGCTCGACCGCGTCGGCGCACACGGCTTCCATCCAGACTTCGGTGCCGAGGCTCGCCAGACAATCTTCCATGCGGCGCCCTGGGCTAGAATCCCCATCTTCCCCGGCGCGCCGGAAGATTTCGAGCGTTGCGCCAAGATCATTCAGGATGATGCCCGCAGCTGCTCGCAGGTCGACTGAACGCTCCGCCAGCAGAAGCTCCAGTTGCAGACGCGTCGCGAGCAGCGTCGGTACCGGCGGAAACAGGCTAGTCGCTCTCAGGTCTTCTCCGAAGGCGAACTGCGGCAGCCGTCCGACGGGGAAAGCAGCGAAGGCAGTGGGGAAGGGGATGTGCATCGGCGCTCTCGGCTCCCTATCGGCATCGTGCGCGCCTGATTTCAGAGCACCCTCAGCTTTTTCTCTTCCCATTTTGGGCTGCGGATTCGAGCCGGCCTGGAGAGTGGCCGATCCGCGTCGGGTATGACGCTCCGTTTGCCGTCCAGATCCGACGCAAGCTCCAGCACGAGATCTCCGTAGCGCTCCTCGCTTCTCCACCAGCGAAACCAGACGGCATCCCGTGGGTAGCCGGCGCGAATCCACTCCGCTCCTTCGCGCAAGGCCAGTTCACGAAGCAGGCGCCCCGCCTCAGGCCGTGCGATGCGAGTGCTTGCCGGGAGATGCCGTGCAGCCGAGCTCGCCGGCGCGCGATCAGCAGCAAGCTGGGCCTGGTACCGCGAAGCGGCAACGAAACATCCCTCGGCCCGGCGTCCGAACACCTGCTCCACTGCTTTGAGCAGCATGCGATCGAGCCGATGGACAAAGCCGATGAGAATCCGGTCGTGCGTGGCGTGAACGGTTGCGGCGGCACCGGAACGCCGCGTCAGCTCGCACGGCAGCTGCAGGCATCGCGGAATGGCGACGGGCGGGAGCGCAAAAAAAGCGCACCCGTTTTCAGCGGCGTGAGCGGCGGCCAGCTGTTCCTCGCGCACGCAGCCAAGCTCCAGGAGCGCTTCGCTCAGGGAAGCCGAGCGCTCCTTTGCATACCGTTGCGCATCGCCAAGCTCCCCCTCCGTGATCACGCCACGCTGCAGCAGATGGAGACGAAAGGGCATGCGCGGCAGCCGCGGCATACTGAGTTGTTCGCAGGGCGCCTTGGCGCGCAGCGCGGCCGCCGTAGCCGCTTGGAGGCAGTCTCCGCTGCACAGCCAGTCCCCGCCCAAAAAGACGCCGTCTTTCCGAAGCAGCGGGTGCGCCAGGGTGAAGCGCCGACAGCGGGGGCCGCCGCACAGCAGAAAGCCTTTAGGCCTCGGCCGCTTCCCGAGCGCGCCATCCTGCGTATTCATTCGCTGAGCGAGTAAAGGCGGCACCTAAAACACCATCGGCTGCAACACTTCAGTGACGCGGACTCCATAGTTTCCATCGACGATCACAGCTTCGCCGCGCGCAATCACCCGCCCGTCAAGGATCAGCTCGACCGGCTCGTCGACCTCGCGATCGAGCTCAACCACCGACCCGCTCGACAGGTCCATCACTTCGCGAAGCGACAGCTGGCGCTGCCCAAAGCGCAGCGTCACGTTCAGCTCGACATCCATGACGAGGCCGAGGTTGCCTCCGGTGATCCCGGACGCCTCGGCGGCCGACGCGATGCGTGCAAGGCGTGTCAGTCCACGCTGCAGTTCCCCATCGGCGACCAGCGTCATCGTACTCTCGCTGCCGCTTTCGCCCGACGCGGACAGCAGCGCAATCGGCTCCCAGTCCTCAGGCAGCTCCGCGCCTTCAGCCAGGTTGACGCGTACGCTGCCGTAGTGCGCGAACAGCTCAGCCGAAAGCGGCTCGCACACGGCTCCCAGGGCGCGCTGCAGCAGCAGGTCGGCTTCTGCGTTCTCCCCGGCCAGCGCGGCCGCGGCCGCCCCGGAGCACAGGAGGAAGCACTGCCCGCTCAGCGCACCCTCAAAGCGCAGGGAAAGCGTCGCGTGCTGCCCTTCCGGCAGAGCAGCCTCTTTCGCCGGCGCCGGTGCGGGCGCAAGCCTGGCATCCGCGCCGCCGGCAGCCAGCAGCTGTTCAGAAAAGAGCCTTCCAACAATCCCGGCGAAGTTCAATGAGCCGTCAATCGTACTTTTCCTGTCATCCATGGCGATCCCCTTACTCCTGTGCCCAGTCCGCGCCGGGCAACGGCGCAATCAGCTCGACGGCTTTGCTTTTTCCACTGCGTACCGGCACGGCTTCAAAGAACTCCCGGCCTTCCAGGCGTAGTCGCCCTGCCGAGTCGACCGGCGCGCCTAAACGAAATACCGTGCCGACCGCAAGCGCAGCCAGCTCGCGTACAGGAACGCGCACCTCGGGCAAGCCGCCGGCCAGGGTGAAGTGGCACTCCAGAATGCGCTCTTCCAGCGGCAGCCGCGGAAAGTAGCGGACCGGCCCGCGCGCGCTCGCCGGGTCCGCCTTGATGTTGCGCACCAGGTGGCCGCCGACCGACGCCGGAAACGCGATCTGCAGCAGCCCCGCAACGCCGGCCAGCCCAATATCGAACTTAACGAGCAGCACCTTCTCCGTCGGCGGAAACAGCTTGTGCACCATGGAAGGTTTCACCGTGGAGCCCGGCGTGACCGATACACCGATCGGCTGCCACGCACGCTCAATCTGCTGGGCAATCACGCCGACCACGCCCTGCAGTATTTCTTCATCGATCTCCGTGAGCTCGCGCGAATCGTCCACCGTCGTGCCGAGACCGCCCAGCAGGAGATCAATAACGGTATAAAGCAACTGCGAGTTCATTTCGAGCAGCAGGGTGTGCGACGCGGGCGCAAGCGTGCACGGCAGCACATAGCCGCTCGGCGCGAGGGCCGCCCGATAATCCTCCATCGTGAGCTGCTCGAGCGAGCTCATTCTCACCTCGAGCGCCGTTCCGAGATACACATCGAGCGTATTCATCAGGTTGCGCGCAAGCGACTCATGCAGCGTCTTGAGCGCTCGCGCGCTTTCATTGGAAAGCCGCCCGGCAGAACGGAAGTTGCACGGCTGGATCGACCGCTCCGCTGCGGCTTTCTTGGCTGGGACCCGATCTGGCATCGTTACTGCACCCCGGCTGAGGCGGCCATCGTGCGCACGCGGCCGCTCATCGCTACTAGCGGCCGTGCCGCACCCAGGGTCGAGCGGAGCTTGCCGATAGCGGCGTTGTGGATCTGCGAAACGCGTGAAAGCGCAATGCCGATCACCTCGGCGACCTCCTTCATCGTCAACTCTTCCTTGTAGTAGAGCGAGAGCACCAGCTGCTCGCGTTCGCTCAGCATCTCAATCGCGCCGGCCAGCTGTTGTTTTTGTTCTGCCTGCAAGCAAAGATCAAACGGATTTGCTTCACGGCTGGGTGCGCTTTCAATCAGGTCGTGCATCTCGCTGTTATCCGAAGAGCCAGCTGTCTGCTGGCCCACAACCTGCAGCGTCTCCAGGTTCGCCATCACGGTATCGAGCTGATCGAGCGTAATCTTCATATCTGCCGCGACCTCTTCCTTGTTCGGCCGGCGGCCAAGCGAAGCTTCCAGGCGCACACTGGCTTCCGAAATCTCCCGCGCCTTGCGTCGCATACCGCGCGAGCCCCAGTCGAGCGAGCGAAGGCTGTCAAGAATTGCGCCCCGGATGCGGAAACGCGCAAAAGTCTTGAACTGCGCATTACGTGTGTTGTCGTAGCTCTCATACGCCTCGAGCAGCCCGATCACACCGGCGTTCACCAGGTCCTCCAGCTGCACGCTTGCAGGCAGCCGCTCAAGAATGCGCGCCGCGATGAAGTAGACCTGGGGCAGCTCATCGAGAATCAATTGGTTCCGAACCGCGTCCGTACGTTCCAGCTCCGCCGCGGTGCCGCCCACCGTGGTCCCACTTACCGTACGGTACGTTGCAAGTGCTTCGGTCATCGCCTCATCCCTTTCTCATCTCCGGCTTGCCTAGAGCAGTTTTCCTAATGCTGTGTACCGCGGAGACCCACTCGAGGTGGTTTTTCTTTACGGAAAAGCCACACTGACAGACGCTGGTCCGTTTACACCATTAGGAAAACTGCTCTACCGCACCACTCCGACCGACTGCACGGAGGTCAAGGGCGGTATTTCCGTCGGCGCAATCACTACCAGCTTGGGCAGAAACGGTTCCATGAGCCTTCGGAGATAAAACCGACCCGGGGACGCACACAACAGCACAGGCGGCGCCTCCCCAATCGTTTCCCCAAACGTCCCACGCAGACTATCCAGCACTTTTCGGGCCACACTCACCTGCAGCGCGCTCCCTGCGAACTGGCCGGGTTGCGCGTTGGCCGCGCGCATGCACTCTTCTTCCAGCTGCGCGTCGAGTGTGACTACTTTCAACGCACCCTTCTCATCGAGCAGCGGGCGAATGAGTGAGCGCCCAAGCGCGTGGCGCGCGGCTTCCACAAGCGCGATCGAGTTTTTGTTGACGGAGGCGGTTTCGACCAGCGCCTCAAGAATGGCTCCCAGGTCGCGAATGGACACCTGCTCCCGCAGCAGCTGCTGCAGCACTTTCTGGACTTCGCCGAGCGTCATCAGCTTCGGAACAAGCTCCTCGATAAGTTTTGGGTGAGAATCGTTCAGCCGGTCGATGAGGCGTTTGGTTTCGGCGCGGGTGAGCAGTTCATATGCGTTGCGCTTGATGAGCTCGGCCAGGTGCGCCGCCAGCACCGAGGTCGCATCGACGACAGCATAGCCGGCCGCGATGGCTTTGCCCTGCAGCTCCGGAGCGATCCATTTCGCCGGTACGTCGAACGCCGGCTCGCGCGTGTCGATGCCCGGCAGCGCGAGCGATTGCGGGTCTGACGAAATAGCCAGCAGGTGACCGCGGCGCAGCTCCGCACGCGCAATCTCCACGCCGCGCATGTGCACCACGTATTCGCCGTCCTTGAGCGACAGGTTGTCCGTAATGTGGATCGACGGCACCAGGAAGCCGAGCTGCTGCGCGAGGTTCTTGCGCAAGGCCTTGATGCGGGTCAGCAGCTGGCCGCCCTGCTTCGCATCGACCATGTGCACCAGACCCGCCCCGACCTCAAGCATCAACTCATCCAGCTTCAGCACCGCATCCATGGGGTCGGCAGCCGGCGCGCCGGGTACGCCCTTGCCGAGCTGCCCCGGGCTTGGTGCCCCAGCCTCCTCCACGTCGTGGAGGAGCGGTTCGGTCTTTAACTTGTACGCCGCGAAGAAAAGCACCCCGCCAAGCGCGATAAATGCCAGCTTCGGCAACCCGGGAATCAGCGCAAACGCGCACAGGACGCCGCCTGCGATCCGCAGCAGACGCGGGCTCGCCAGCAGCTGCCGGCTTACGTTGACGCCAAGGGACTCCTTGCTGGCGGCGCGTGTGACGACAATGCCGCCGGCGATGGAAACCAGCAGCGATGGCAGGATCGCGACCAGTCCATCGCCGACCGTCAGGATGGTGTACGTTTTCAGCGCTTCGGCAAACGGGATGCCCTGCTGGAAGACGCCGATCAGGAAGCCGGCGACGATGTTGATCGCCATGATGAGGATGGTCGCGAGCGAGTCGCGCTGCGAAAAACGCGCCGCGCCATCCATGGCTCCACAGAATTCGGCTTCCCTGGAGACCGCGTCGCGGCGCGACCGCGCCTGCTGCTCGGTGATGACGCCGGCGTTCAGGTCGGCGTCGATCGCCATCTGCTTGCCCGGCATCGCATCGAGCGTGAAGCGCGCCGTCACCTCAGCCGTACGCACAGCGCCGTGGCTGATGACGAGGTACTGAATCGCGACGAGCGCGAGAAACAGAACAAAGCCGACGATGTAGTTGCCGCCGACCACAAACTGACCGAACGCCTCGATGACGTGGCCCGCGGCAGCCGGCCCGTCCGATCCGTGGAGCAGGATACGCCGCGTGCTTGCGAGGTCCAGCGACAGCCGCATCAGCGTGAGCAGCAGCAGCAGACTCGGAAACACGGAAAACTGCAGCGGCTTGAGAATCTGGATCGCGGTGAGCAGCACCAGCACAGACGCGGTGATCGAAATGGTGAGCAGCAAGTCGAGCACAAAGCCGGGCAGCGGCACCAGCATGACGAAGAGCATGGCCACGGCGGCGACGGGCACAATCCAGTCGCTGGAGGCGCGAAGCACGCTTGCCGCGGACTTGCCGGAAGTGGATTTGGCGGCGGCTTTCACGGCCGGAGCTTTGGTGACTGGAGCATTCATCAGCGAATCACTTCTCCTGAAGCATTGCGGCCGCGCCGGCGCGCTTCCTGCGCGCGCACCTCGGCCTGCGCCTTGAAGACAAGAACAAGAATGTCGGCGACCGCCTGATATAGCGCGGCCGGGATGGCGTCGCCCACCTCCACGCCCTTGTACAAGGCTTGCGCGAGCGGGCGGTTTTCCATCAGCGGAATACCGTTCTCGGTCGCAAGGTCCTTGATCTGCTGCGCCAGCAAATCCAGACCTTTCGCGACGACGATGGGCGCGGGCATGGCCGGCTCGTAGCGAAGCGCTACGGCGTAGTGCGTGGGATTTGTGACTACAACGGTTGCAGTTGCCGCAGCTTTCAGCGCGTGCCGCCGGCGCATCTGCCGGCGGATGCGGCGCACCCGGGCTTTGATGACCGGGTTGCCGTCGGTCTGCTTCATCTCGTCCTTGATGTCTTGTTTCGACATCTTGAGGTCGCCTTCCATCTTTTGCCAGGTCAGCAGGTACTCAATGCCCGACCAGACCAGCAAAACCAGTCCGGACTTCCAGGCGAGCGAAAGCGCGACACCTCCGAGAAAACCCGCATAGGTGCGCAGCGTGTCGGACGATGCGTGCACAATCGCCGCCCAGTTCGCCTGGATGGTACTGACGCCGATCCAGGCGATCGCACTGAACGGCAGCAGCGATTTAAGCAAGTTGCTGAAGCCGTTGATGGAGAAGATCTGCTGGAGGCGCGAGCCTGGATTCATTCGCTCAGGCTTGAGCTGGAGCGCTGCCGGCGCGATGGTGAAGCCGCCTTGCGCGAGCTGCGCGCACAGGCACAGCAGCATACCCGCGCCCAGCACCGGCACAATCCAGCGCAGAACCTCCACCGTGCACCAGAAGACGATCGGGCAGTTCGGCTCGACATTCTCCGATACCGCGACGTCGAGCAGCTCGCGATAAAACGTGGTCCAGTGCGAGGCGGCATCGTGGCCGAGCACCATGAGCGCCGCGACCACGCCCACGGCAGCGAGCACCGCGGGCAGTTCGCGCGAGCGGGCGACGCTGCCCTGCTCGCGCGCTTTTTGCCGCCGCTTTGGTGTCGCCTGTTCTGTTTTGCTCGAATCTGCCATGGGTCATCCGCCGCGAACGAGCCGGCACTAACGAATTGTGTGTTAACGAGCTAAGTGGAGCAGCTGCTCCCCAAGCTGGATTGCGGAAAGAAAAAACCCCCGAAACATTTCGGGCCAGTATTTAAGGGTTGCAATCAGTACCAGCAGCCCAAGCACGCTTTTGACCGCAGGGCCCAACAGCATGACGGGCAGCTGCGGCGAAGCCTTGCCAAGTAGCCCGAGCACCAGATCGGCGATGATCGTTGCAGAAAGTACCGGTGCGGCCAGCTGCACGCCGATCGCGAACACGGCCGCGCCCGCGGCGAACACGGTGCGTACAAAGGCGTGGCTCAGGTGCGCGGAGCCCGGCGGCAGGTACGCGAAGCTATCGCCGATCGCGTGAAGGATCCAGAGGTGTACGTCGAGGCGCAGAAAGATCAGCATCGCGATTGCCTGGTGAAAGGTCGCGACCACGGTCGATTCGGCCTGGGTATTGGGGTCGATGAGGCTGACCAGCGAGTAGCCCATCTGCACGCTCAGGATTTGTCCAGCCATCTGCACTGCATCAAACACCAGCGTGGTTGCGATGCCCATGGATGCGCCGACCAGCAGTTCGCTGAAGACGAGCAGCGGCCAGTGGCTCAGCGCGACCGCGGGAAACCTTGGAGCGACGATCGGGTACATTACAAGCGAAAGCGCGATCACGAGGCCGGCTTTCACACGCGGCGGGATGGCCTCGCTGCCGAAAAACGGCGCGAATAGCATCAGCCCCGACAGGCGTACGCCGATGAACAGGAACCCTCCGATGATGTTCATGACCGGGATCGTGATCACTGCAGCACCTTGTGGAAGTCGCCGAGCATGTGGATCGTGTAGTTGGCCAGGTGCCGCCACATCCATGGCATTAAGAAGAACAGCGCCGCCCCGGTCGCGATCAGACGAGGTACGGACGAGAGCGTCTGGTCCTGCAGCGAGGTGAGCACCTGCACCACGTTGACAAGCAGGCTCACCGCGATCGCGACCGCGAGGATCGGCCCGACCAGGACGATGACCTCGGTCAGCATGCCGCGGCCCAGCGTCACAACGGCATCGACGCCCATTAGTTGAAGCTCCGCATCAACGCGCCGATGAGAAGGTGCCAGCCGTCGACCATCAGGAACAGCAGCAGCTTGAGCGGCGTTGAAATCACGACCGGCGGCAACTGCATCATGCCGACCGAGGTCGTGATGGAAGCGACCACCATGTCGACGATCAGAAACGGGAGAAACAGGACCGTGCCGATCTGGAAACCGGCTTTGAGCTCGGACAGGATGTAGGCCGGCAGCAACACGCGAAAAGACAGGTCCTCGACGGTGCGGGGCCGTGGCTCCTTCGCGATTTCAAGAAAAAGCTCCGCATCTTTTTCGCGCACAAAATGCGCCATGAAGTGGCGCAGCGGTTCGCCCGCGCGCACAACGCCGTCGAGCGGCGTGATTTTTCCCTTCTGTACGGGCACGATTGAGTCTTTGTAGATCACCGCGCCGACCGGCTGCATGAGAAAGAAGGTGAGAATGAGTGAGAGCCCAATGAGCGTCTGATTGGACGGAGTTGTTTGCAGCCCCAGCGCCTGACGCAGGAAGTGAAAGACGATCAGCAGGCGCGCGAAGGGGGTGACGCACATCAGCAGCGACGGGATGAGCGTGAGCAGCGTGAGCAGGACGACGATGCCCCATGAGGCAGACGAGCCGCCCAGCCCGTTGAGACCGCTGATGTGGATGTCGCCGTCCGGGGTCGGTGCAAGGGCTGCCGGGGCCGCTGCCGGACTCGCTCCAAATGGCGTGAGTGCCGGCATGGTCATCGGCGTAGTCGTCGGCGTACTTATGGGCGCAGAATCGCCCTGCAGTGCCGCCGTCTGCGGGGACGGCGCGGCCAGCGCCGGGCCCGGCGCGC
This sequence comes from uncultured Acidobacteriaceae bacterium, assembly GCA_964245455.1. Taxonomy (GTDB): domain Bacteria; phylum Acidobacteriota; class Terriglobia; order Terriglobales; family Acidobacteriaceae; genus EB88. The sequence continues at coordinate 13,772 of CAXTMW010000005.1, read as the reverse complement.
GCATCGCCCCGCGCAGCAGCGTCGTGGCAGCCATCCTGGCGTGACGGCGTCTGCTCAATGCGCCGCGCTCCCGTCCTGTGCCGTCTGCTGGAGAATCTTAGCGAAACGACTCTCCCCAGATGCGCTTGCCCCGGAAGCGCTTTCGAGACTCGCCAGCAGCGAAACGCTGTTCGCTCCGCCCCCGATCAGGAACTGTGCCCCATCCACGTGCAGCACAGCAACAAAGCGCTTTTCGCCGAGAGATGCCGTTTCCACCACCCGAAGGCGCTTGCTGCTGACCTGGATTTGTCGCTTGATGAGGAACCAGCGCCAAAGTTTCGCCAAATCGGCAAGGCCCGTTCTGACCCAGACCGACAGCTTCGGCAATCTCGTTCCTGCGAAACCTGCTGCTGCCCGAGCGTGGTCCTGCTCAGGTGCAGGCGCCAGGACGCCGTCCTGCGCCTTGGTTTTTACCAGACTCGGCATCGCTTCGAGCCGGGACCGAACTAGTGTTTGCGTCTGCGCGCGCATGGCGGACGAAAGCTTCGGCCTCATGCGAGATCCGTTATCCGCGCCGCAAGGCGCTCGCCCACTACCTCAAATTCGGTCCAGGCAAGCAGCAGCCCGTTCACACGCAACGGAATATCCATACTCTGGTGGCAGCTTGTCTCGAGAACATCGCCCGGCGCGAGATCAAGCAGCGCGCGTACGGTGAACTGCACGACTGCGACGTCGAGGGCCAGCGTGCACGGCAGCCAGGGCAGCACGTCCACGGGTCGACGATTCGGTGGTGTCTGAGCGGCGCCCTGGTCGAGAGGCGTCAGAGGTGCTGTTTCCGATACTTGCAGAGCGATGCTCATCCCGACTGTGTCTCCGCTTTCCTGCTCACCTTCGCCAGCCTGCAGCTGTGCAAGAGGTGTCGCAGGCAAGTAGTGCAACGGGATGGCCAAAGCACCGCGCTAAGCGGCTCTCGTTACGAAAGGAAGGGGGAAACGAGACGAGTGACAAGAAAATCGGCGAGTCTCGCCCCGCGCAAGCTGAGGGGGACGAGGCGCAAACACTCAGTCGGCTGTTCAGCGCACAGGGCCTGCGCTCGCATGAGAACCCTGTGAGAATGCTCCCTAAGGCGAGGGCGTCGCAAGCAGGAGCTGCGACCGTCCCCATGCCTTGTCCGGATGCAGTCTCATGGAAGGCTCATCCTGAAAGCGGAAGCCCTTCAGGATGAACCTTCATGTTGGCGCGCGTTTACCCCTGGATCATGGCAAGGGTTGCCTGCGAAACCTGGTTAAAGGTCGTGACCACTTTCGCATTTGCCTGGTACGCCTGCTGCGCCACGATCATCTTCGAGAACTCGCTGGCGACGTCCACATTCGAGCCTTCGACCGAGCCGCCGGTAATGGTGCCGCGGCCGCCCGTGCCCGCGAAGCCGATCTGTGCGACGCCGGAGCCGGCGGTAGCCTGGAACAGGTTGTTGCCGACCTGCTGCAGGCCTTGGTTGTTGGCCACGGTAGCCACCGCTACTTGCCCCAGCGCAGTCGTCGTGCCGTTGGCGAAGAGACCCTCGATTGTGCCGTCTGCTCCAATACTGAAGCTGGCAAGCACACCGCCCGCATTGCCATTCGCATTCGCGCTTGTGGTCGAGCTCGCCAGATCCGTTTGTGTGATCAAGCTGTTGCCGCTCGGGTCCGCCAGGTCCCAGTTGAGGTTCATTGCTGCCGCGCCATCGGCAAGTGCCGGCACGGTGATCGCGACCGGCGCAGGAGCGCCCGACGCGGTCACCGGCGAGGTGAGTTTGCCGTTCGAATCAAAGGTGAGGTTTCCCGTCGCAAGTGTCTGCTGCCCGGTAGGCGAGGTCGGCGAGGCAAGCGCGGAGCTCGGGATCGTGACAGCGTAGCTCCAGCTGTTCGGTCCGGTTTTGGTGTAGCTGATCTTCAAGTTCTGCTGGCCGCCGAGCGAGTCATACACGGTGATCGGCGAGGCGGATGCCTGCGCGTTGGTGGCTGTGGTCGCATCGAGGTTGATCGTCGCATTAAAGGTCGTCGATGCTGTCGCCGGCGTCGTCAGCCCGGCGCCGACTTCCAGCGGCTGCAAGGGCGCCGCTGTGTTGACGACCCCGTTTGCGGCAGGGTAGCCCATCACCAGCGAACCGTCGGGCGCAACCAGCTGGCCCTGCTTATTCTGCGTAAAGTCGCCCGCACGCGAGTAGGCGATAGTGCCGTTCGCCTGCTGCATCACGAAGAATCCATTTCCGTTCAGGGCCATGTTCGAAGCAATGCCGGTCGCGGAAACAGTACCGGCTGTGAAGTTCGAAGTTGTGGACGCAGTCAGAACACCCTGCCCGGTCTGGAACGGATCGCCCGCGCCATTGGTGACACCGCTTTGCGCGAACACATCGGCAAAGGTGACGTTCTGGTCCTTGTAGCCGTCCGTGTCCGTGTTTGCCAGGTTGTTGGACACCGATTGCAGCGCGCTCTGGCTTGCGTTCAAGCCGGAAAGGGGAACGGAGAAGAATGACATCTACTTGCCTCCAAATAGTGCGGTGAGTTTTCCAAGATCGAGTGGGGTTGCGTTGTTCGCAGCGGCGGGTGCGCTGGTCGCACCCAGTGCAGCAGCCATCGCTGCCTGCTGGCCGGCAAGGCTCGCGGCGGTTTGCATTGGGTCAAGTGCGGCGACGCCCGCTGCCGGGGAGGTACCCTGCGCTTGTGCCGTGTGGGGCTGCACTCCCGGAGCCGCAGGCACCGTGGGTGCGGTTGGTGGTGCCGTGGGCGTGGTTGGTGTCGGCGTCGTTTTCGGCGTCAAATTCTGATTGATGCTGACCAGCTGATCCAGCTGGTTGAGCGAGATCATCTGCCCCACCATGGCTGTCGGATCCATGGGCTGCGTTGGATCCTGGTTTTGCAGCTCCTTCACGAGGAGGTTCAGGAATGTCGACCCGATATTTCCAATCGAGTAAGCGCCGCCGCTGCTGCTACCCGAACCGCTGCCGGAAGTTGGTGTCGCTTGCGCCGCGCTTTTCTGCTGGAGCGCGCCAAAGAAAGGAGCTGCCGTTGCCGCTCCCGAAATCCCTGCTATCGTCATAAAGTTCTCTCCGTCGTTCCTTGATTCATCAGGCGTGTATGCTGAGGCGCTCGCTTGTTGAGCCGTTCACCTCTCCCCCTGCAAATCGGGGGCCAGAGTCAATCTCAGAGGCACGCCGCGAAGATGAGCCGCTGCTTGCGGAGTGGCTGCCGCCGGCTCCAGGGTTCGGAGACCCTCCGTTCCCAGCCGCCCCGCTGCTGCTTCCCTGCGTTGAAGACTGTGCAAGTGTGTCGCGCAGCTCCACGCGCGCCGTCACTCCAAGAGCCGTCCCAAGCTTCTCCTCCATGGCGGGCAGGTGCACGGCCAGCGCACGGCCCAGTGCACCGTGATCGAGCGCGATCTGCGCCACCATACTGCCCGGTGAGACCGAGGTTTGAATAGAAATGGAGCCAAACTCTTCAGACCGCAAGCCGACCCGCATCGCGGTCCCGTTCATGTGACCAAGTACCTGAGCCGTGTTGATGGTTGTCGTGGGTTCGGCGGCGGCCGCGGTACTCGGGAGCGGTGTGGAGGCTCGCCCTGCATCTCCGGTTGCGAGAGGTACTGCGTTCCCGGCCATAGCTCCCTGCGACGGCGACGGCGAGACACCCGGAAGAAGCGCCGCGGTGCCGGGGGAAGCTGTTCCTTCGACGGCAGCAAACGCCGGCGTCGGAGCACCCGAGGGGGATCCCATGCCGGTAGCTGCGGCATCCCCGCCACTCGGCGTTCCCATGTTGCTGCTGCCCGGATTGTTGCCGCCTGTGTTGCTGTTCTCGGGAGTATTTGCCGTCTTTCCCTGCGAAGACGCGCTTGCTCCCATCGTCGTCTTTACCGCAGAAACACCGCTCACAGCTGCTGCCGGCTTACCGGATGCTTCCGCATGATGTGTTGGCAGAAGGTGCGCGTCCGGCGTCTGCACTGACTGCATCGCTTCACCGACGGAGTCGCTGAGCTTTTTTGGACCAAGCAGATCGCTCAATGACGCTGGAGTGGCTGCCGTGCCCCTCTCCGAGACGGCGTGCAGCGCAACCGGTGCTTCCGCGTCAGGGGAGGGCGACGCCCCTGGGTGCGGCCTCTTTGTATCCGCGGCCGGAAGAAGCGAGCTCGCCTGTGTGATCGGCGTATTGAGCGGTATTGGCAGGGACGGCAAGGATGCCCCCCGGGTCGACGGTGCCGCGCCTAAGGATGATCCCGGCACATCATTGGGTGCGGCCGCCTCGCTGGGCGTTCCTGGTAAAAGCTGGCTCTGGGCGTCAACCAGGTTCGCCTTGGCTTGCTTATCCGCGGCTTGCGGCAAGGTTGTTCCAGGATCCGGGAGTAAGGGCAGCACAGGAAGGTTGGCGCATACTGGCGGGGGAGTGAGGGCGGCGGCAAGCACGCCTGGCTGCACGCCTGACTGGTCTCTCGTCCCGCTCTCTGCCGTGCGAGCCTTCTCTTTCCTGCTCGGCAGCGCCGTCCCTGCATCGCCAGCCTTTGCGGCAGGTACTCCGCCGACTGGAGTCAAATCGCTCGCAGCTCCGGTTTTTCCGCCGGGTCCAGCGTTCTGCGCTGTCGCGAGCGCGTCATTGAAGCCCGGTGCCGGTGCCTGCGCCGGTGTTGCGGAAGTGGTCGCGACCTGAGGTCCTTGCGCGGCGCTTGTATGGACGATGTTCACGCAGACCTCTTGTGCATTCCGTTCACCAAACCGGCAGGCTTGTCGATCCTCGGGCTTTTTTTGCGCAAGCTCATTTGTTTGTTGCACTTCCAGAATGCAGGCGGCCCGGTTCAGCGGTGTGCGAACCCGGCAAATCCGGCACCCTGGGCAGCTCTTGCCGGGCTTACTCGGCAAAGCTTGCCTACTTGCAACGATGCCTGACCAATACCAGTCGCGTCGTTGATCTTGCTGAAGCATTGTTTGACGGTTTGCGGGGCAGGGCGCGGCCACGATGGATCGCCGCCCATCGGCCTGATCGTTGCCCCTGTGCGTTCCCCGGAGACCGCGGCACAGGAAAAACACGGCCCTGGAAGGCAGTGCATGGAGTGAGTTCCCTGGCCGAGATCCTGGCCGAGCTTCTGGATATGCTTCCTCGTGGGCACTCGTCTAGTGCGTAACCATCCCAGACAGCCTGAAAGCTTGCCGTACGCTCCCTGTGGAGAACAGCAGCTTCTCAGCCCTCCGTGCCCTTGAGGGCACGCGCATACCTGCCAAGAAAGGCCTCGTCGGCTGCTTTCGCCTCGCGCTTCGCCTCGCCGGCGTTCCAGGCGGAGCGCTGCTCTGCCTGCAAGCTAACGAGCACTTCCCGGCTGCGATATGCCTCCTGGTAGCGAGCAATCTGCTGGACACGGAGCTGTTCAAACGCTGCGAGCTGCTTGCACAGCGCCGCATCGCGCACGCGCTGCTCCTGCGCGCTCGCGTAGGAGGCGTGCAGGTGCATGGCCGGCAGCGCCGCAGAGGCGAGCGACTGCTGACGGGCACGGCCGGTCTCCAGCAGATCCCTGCGGTTCTGTTCAATGGCGGCCCGCAGCCGTTCTATCTCTGCCGAGATCCGCGCAAGCGCCTGCTCTTCCCGCTCGGCCGCGAGCTCGCGGACGCGCAGCACCGGGGCCAGTGCAAAATGGTAGGCCATGTCAGCTCGGCAGCGCCAGGAGGCGCCGCAGCGTGTCAGCCTGCGGGCATACTTCGCCCGCACGCTGGTGAAGGAAACGTTCGACCTCCGGCAGGACTTCGACCGCGCGATCGAGCAGCGCGTCGGAACCTTTCTGGTAAGCGCCGATCCGAAGCAGGTCTTCTGATCGCTTGTAGCTCGCAAGCAGGCGGCGCAGCTCCCCTGCTTTTGCCAGCTGCTCCGGGCTGCTGATCGAAGGCATCAGCCGGCTTAGACTGTCGAGCACAGAGATCGGTGGGTAGTGGTTTCGAAGGGCCAGCGCGCGATCCAGAATGATGTGGCCGTCGAGCAGCGAGCGCACAGTGTCCGCCACAGGGTCCTGCTGATCGTCGCCCTCCATCAGCACGGTGTAGAAGGCGCTGATGCTGCCGCTTTTGAAGTTTCCCGCGCGCTCTACAAGGCGCGCCAGCAGGTTCAGTACGGATGGGGTGTAGCCCTTGGCGGTCGGCGGCTCGCCTGCCGCCAGGCCGATTTCCCGCTGGGCCATGGCGAAGCGGGTGAGCGAGTCGACCACAAGCAGCACGTGTTTGCCCTGCGCCGCAAAGTGTTCCGCAATCGCAGTGGCGCTCATTGCGGCGCGCAGCCGCAGCAGCGGGGACTGGTCTGAAGTAGACACGACGATGACGGAGCGGCGGCGGCCTTCCTCGCCGAGCACCTCCAGAAACTCGCCGACTTCGCGGCCGCGTTCGCCTACCAGCGCCATGACGGTCAGATCGGCCGCGGCTCCCTGGGCCATCATGCCCAGCAGGGTGCTCTTGCCCACGCCCGAGCCGCCGAAAATACCCAGCCTCTGCCCTCGTCCGCAGGGAACAAACGCGTCCAGCACGCGTACCCCGCAGCCCAGCGCTTCGCGAATCGGCACGCGATCGAGCGGCGTCGGAGCCGAGCCGTCCACAGGAACGCTGCGCTCGGAGCGATACTCAGGGCCCCCGTCGAGCGGAGCGCCGGTCGCATCCACGACCCGGCCCAGCATGTCGGCTCCCACGCGGATGGCGGGATGGACACCCCGCGCAACCACGCGATCGCCGAAGCGGATCCCTTGCGGGCGCTCGAGCGTCATGGAAAGCATCGTCGAGCCGCGAAAGCCGACAATCTCGCCCGGGTAGCAGCGCTCGCCCGCGCCCAGCACTTCGCAGGCTTCGCCGACCGAACAGAATGGACCTTCCGACTCGATCAGGTTGCCCGTGACCTGCAGCACACGGCCGGTCCAGCGCAGGGTTCCGGCCTGCTCCAGGCGGTCGAAGTAAGACGCTAGCGGCATCAGCTAGTCCTTTGGCGTTTGCGCCAGAACATCGAAGAAGCCCTGCTCGACTTCTTTCAGCTGCGCGGCAAGTGAAAGATTTACCGCGCCCAGCTCTGTTTCCAGGCAGCAGTCGCCCGCCTCGAGCTCCGCGTCTTCCACTACCTTGACCGCGGCCCATTGCGGAGCAGAGGCGAAGTGAGCCCGCCAGCGCTCGGAAGACGCAGGGTGAACCCGGACGTTAACCGCGGTGTTCTCCTTTAGCTGGCCGACAGCGATTTGCACGAGCGCCGCAACCAGCATTGGATCAACCTGCGACTCACGGTGAAGGATTTTAGCGGCAATCGAAAGTGCCAGCCGCACCACCTCGGTTTCGACTCGGGCAAAATACCCTTTGCGCTCCCGTTCGAAGCAGTCGAGAGCAGCACTGACCCGGCTGTTTTCTTCCCGGATCTTTGCCTGAACCTCGTCGCGCAGCCGCACCTCCGCTGCAGCCGCGCCTTCGCGCCGCGCTTCGGCGAGCAGCGCCTGCAGCTGTGAGTCGGTCATCTCGACCTCGGCCTGCTTGCGCGGCTCGGGGGCAGGCGGCGCCGGCTTCACGCGCGGCAACGACGGCATCGAGGCCATCTCCCGGTACTGCAGCGACGTGACGGGGGCAACAGGGATACGCGGCAATGCAGCTCGGCTAAACGACGTACTCATCGGCTCCCTCACTCTTCAGAACAATTTTTCCATCGCTTTCCAGCGTGCGCGCCAAGGCGACCACGTCCAGCTGCGCTTTAGCCACATCTCGCGAGCGAACCGGCCCAAGCGACTCGGCATCTTCCTTCATCATCTCGATCGCGCGCGAACTCATGGTCTGGAAAAAATGGGCCCGCAACTCTTCACTTGCGCCTTTCAGCGCAAGCGTCAATACCTTCTTATCGACCGCTCCCGTGATTTCACGAATGTGCAGTTCCGGGACGCTCAGGAAGTCCTCAAACGTGAACATCAGATCGCGGATGGAAGCAGCAAGTTTGGCTTCTTCCTGCTCGATCATCTCCAGGATCTCGCGCGAGGTCGTCGCGTCGATGTTGTTCATCAGGTCGGCCACGGTTTCAAAGCCGGAGTAGGTTTTCTTCGTCTGCTCGCCGACCGAACGCAGCCGGCGGTTCAGGACAATAGATACCTTTTCCGCCATCTCCGGCGAGAACTGCCGCAGCTGGGCCAGCCGCTTTACCGACTCGGCGCGAGTCGGCGGGGGCAGGCACATCAGCAGCGATGCGGCAGGCTTTGCCTCCAGGTGGCCCAGTACCAGCGCGATCGTTTGCGGGTGCTCCCCTTCGAGAAAGCGCGCGAGCTGCTTGGCATCGATCCTCTGGAGCGACTCGACCCGGCTCGCGCTCAGCTCATTGGCCCTGACCAGCCGCGCGACCATCTCCCGGGCGCCGTTTTCACCGAAGGCCTTCACGAGCATGCGCTGCGCCGCGTCCTGGCCGCCCTGCGCAATGTACTCCTGCGCGACCGCGAGCTGCTGGTACTCCTCCATCACCTTGAGCGAAGCATCCTTCGGCACCGAGCCCAGGCGCGCAATCTCGTGGGTCACGCGGTTCAGGTCATCCTCCGAGAGCATGCGCAGGATCGTCGCCGCGGCTTCTTCCCCGAGCACCGCGAGCAGGATCGCTGCTTTGCGCACGCCCGGTATTGCGCCTCCCTGACTCATCTCCGGACTCATTGCGCTTCTCCTCGCAGCCACGCCTGCACGGCCTTGGTACTGGTTTCAGGCTTTGCCTTCACAAGCTGCACCAGCTGCTCCTTGAGCGCGCTTGAGCGCAGCGCTTCCTCGCCCGGCTGCAACGGCGGCAGATGCATCTGCTCCACCTCGGCGAGGAGCGGCTGCGGCTGTGATCCCGGCAGCTCCTTCGTCATGCTCAGGGCGCGCTTCTGCACCGGGCGCACCATCAGCAGGTAGCCAAGCAGGAATAACAGCAGCAGCGAGCTATACCGCACGGCGACAGCATAGTCGTTCAGGCCCTTACGCACGCGGTCAGAAAAGGAAGGCGGCAGCACGTCCGTAACAGCAGGTTGGTCAAAGGACATATCCTCGACCGTCAACACGTCTCCGCGCGCGGTGTCGAGCCCAATCGCGGCCGAGGCAAGATCCTGCAGCTGCTTCAGCTCCTCCGGCGAGCGCTTGACATGTACATCCTGCACCTTGCCTTTCGGCAGCTGCTTGTGGAGCACAGCATCGTCGACCAACAGCGCGGCCGTTACGCGGCGCACGCGGCCCGCGGGCTCCAGCGAGTGCGTCACCACCTTGTTGACCCCGTACGTTGAGTTTTCCGTTTTCGCGCTTTCCGCTCCGCCGTCGGGCACGTTCGGCACATTGGGCAGGCTGCCCTTGGCCTGCGGCACGTTGCTGGAGGTTCCAGGCACTCCCGCGATCGCCGCGCCCGGCCCCGTTTCCTCATCCGAGCGCTGCACGGTCAGCGGCACGCTTACGGCCGGGTCGTACTTCTCCTGGCTCTGCTCAATCGTGCCCGGGTCGTAGTCCACGTTCACGCTGGCGCGGATGTGATCCGCGCCGACCACTGGCGCGAGCGTCGCAATCAGCCGCTGCTCCAGCCGCTTTTCCGTGTCGCCGTCATCTCCATTGCCGTCTGCATGGGCACCGAGCGCTGTGTTCGAGTCGGCATCGATGATGGCCACATCGGCTGGCTTCAATCCATCGACCGCGCCCGAAACCAGCCGCTGGATTGCCGCAGTTTCCTCGTGCGAAAGCGTACCCGAGCGCAGCTTGAGCGCGACCGAAGCCTTGGCGCTGCGCGCCTGGTCTAGAAAAATGGAGTCGGTCGCCATCACCAGGTGAACGCGCGCGCTCTTGACCGCGCCCATGGTCAGGATCGTGCGCTCCAGCTCGCCCTCCAGCGCACGCTGGTAGTTCACTTTTTCGTCGAACTCGGTCTGCCCCCAGGCGACCTTGTCGAAGATCTCAAAGCCCATGCGTCCGGAGTGCGGTGCCCCGGCACCGGCTGCCTCAAGCCGCGCCGCATCGATTTTGTCCGCCGGCACGCTGACCTGCTTGCCGTCCGGGCTCACCTGGTTCGGGATGCCCTTGGCCGTAAGCGCGGCGGCAAGAGTCTGCGCGTCCGCAGGTTCGAGGCCGGTCATCAGCGGCTTCATGTCGGGCGTGGCCATCAGGTGCGCAAAGACGGCCAGCAACGCCACCGTCGCTACCGCACCGGCGACGAGAAAGCTTCGCTGCTGCCGGTTGCGCCCGGCCCAGAACTGCTGCAGTTGTTTCAGAATCGTTGGCATCCTTGTCTTCCGGTAAATCGGTTAGCGAGCTGAAGGCCGCACTTAGAACTGCATCTTCTCGATGTCCTGGTACGCATTCACGATCTTGTTGCGCACCTGCATCATGAGCTGGAAGGCGACGTCCGCTTTCTCGACCGAGATCATCACCTTGCTCATGTCGGCGCTGCCGCCGGAGACCACCGCGTTCACCTGATCGGCGGCGTTGGCCTGCATACCGCTGACCTGGTTCAGCGCGTTCTTCAACACGTTGCCGAAGCCTGCTCCATCGCCCGTCGGTGACGAGGAGACGGGTCCGAAAATCGAAGTAACTGCGCCGGCTGCACCGCCGACTGGAATTGACATACTCATCACGCTGCTCCTCTTACGCTGTTAGCTCTTCAAAATATCGAGCGACTGCTGAATCATCTGCTTCGAAGCACTGACCGCCGAAGCGTTCAACTGGTAGGCCCGCACCGAACCCATCAGGTCCACCATCTCCTCGACCGGGTTGATCGCCGGGTACGCCACGTAGCCGTCCTTGTTCGCGTCCGGATGCCCCGGCTCGTAGCGCATCACCGGCGCGCTCGGGTCGTCGACCACCTGCGAGAGCCGGACCGAGCCCGAAGAGCGACCCCGCAGGTGCGGCGTGTTGGTCATCTCTGCGAATTGCAATTGAAAGGCCGAAGCGTGCTGGGCGGAAAACACGACCTCCTTGCGCCGGAACGGACCGCCCTCGGCGGTGTGGGTGGTTTCGGCGTTCGCCATGTTGGTCGCGATGACCTCGGAGCGCTGCCGCTCGGCTGTGAGCGCTGAGGCTGAAATCTGAAGCATGTCAAACGGTCCCATTACTGGCCTCCACCATTGATGGCACTGAGTTCTTCGTGGAACTCGCCCTTGACAAACTGCACGCCCATTGCGAACTGCAGCTGCGCCTTGGCGAGCAGGAGACTTTCGCGGTCCAGATCGACGTTGTTGCCGTCCGGCCGGTCCATCAGGCCTTTTTCGTCGCGGATCGCGATCGGCAGTGTCGCGGTCACGTCGCCGCCGCCGGCCTGCAGCAGTGTCTGCTCGAAACTCACGTCCTTGGCGTGGTAGCCGGGCGTGTCGACGTTGGCCATATTGGCAGAAACCACCTGCTCGCGCTGCGAGGTGACTTCAAGAAAGCGCTCCATGTTGAGCGGGATCAGGGATGTGCTCATGCGTATCTCCTTGGGGGTAGTCCATATTCGCGAATCTTGTTGCGCATCGTACGCAGGCTGATGCCGAGCATCTCGGCGGCGTGCGTACGATTGCCCTGGGTCATCGCCAGGGTTTTTTCCAGGTGCAGCCGCTCCAGGTGCCGAATCGGCGCACCGGCGGGAAGTGGAGTTGTTTCGACGATCTCGGGGCCGAAGGTGGACGGCAGCTCGCGCACGACGCTCGATGCCGCTTCGCGTAGAAAGCACGCGCGGTCCATCGGGGTTCCGGTGTACTCGGGCGCGTGCAGCGAGAAAATCCGGCGCATAAAGTTGCCGAACTCGCGCACGTTTCCGGGCCAGGGCTGCGCTTCGAGCATGTCCAGAAAATCCGGCGCAAGCTCCGGCGCGGGCCGGCCCTCCTGCTTGGCCCAGGACTGCGCGAAATGGGCGGCAAGCAGCGCGACGTCTTCGGTTCGCTCCCGCAGAGGAGGCAGTGAAAGCGGAATCACGTTGAGCCGGTAGTACAGGTCGGACCGAAAAGATCCCTTCGCCACCGCTGCCGCCAACGACACATTGGTCGTCGCCACGATGCGGATGTCGACGTGGACCGTCCGGGTTTCGCCAAGCCGCTCAAACTCGCGCTCCTGCAGCGCCCGCAGCAACTTCGGCTGCAGATGGAGCGGCATCTCGCCGATCTCATCGAGCAGCAGCGTGCCCCCGTGCGCCAGTTCGAACTTGCCGGGCTTGGACTGCGTCGCTCCCGTAAACGCGCCGCGCGCATGCCCGAACAGCTCGCTCTCCAGCAGGTGTTCCGGCACCGCCGCGCAGTTTATGGCGACAAACGGTTTACGGGCGCGGGCGCTCCCGTCGTGGATGCAGCGCGCCAGCGGCTCCGTGCCGGG
>CAXTMW010000005.1:0-1485 GCA_964245455.1 uncultured Acidobacteriaceae bacterium | reverse complement strand
CCGGTGCCGCTTTCCGCTTCTACCAGCACATCAGCATCGGTGCTGGCGGCAGCACGGGCGCGGGCCAGCGCGGCCAGCAGCGCCGGCGAGCGCCCGACGATCCCGTGGCTTTCCGAGACCCGCTCCTTCAGTTTCAGAACAGGCTCCGGGCTTTGAAGGCCAGGGGCCTCCTCTTGCGCCCCTGCGAGCCGCTCCGCAAGCGCGCGCAGCTGCGGCCAGGCGACCGGCTTGATCAAGTAATCGCTCGCCCCGCTGCGCATGGCGTCCACGGCGTCCGGCACCGTGGCATACGCGGTCAGCAGAACTACGGGGATGGGGGCCGCGGCCGCGCGCGCGATACGCATCAACTCAACGCCTGAGCCGTCCGGCAGCCGCACATCGCTGACCAGGAGGTCGAACTCCCCCTGCGCCAGCCGGAACTCGGCTTCCCGCACGCTGCTTGCGGCCGTCACGCTCCAGCCTTCCCGCGCGAAGTGCGCGGTAAATGCGGTGCGAATGCCGGGCTCGTCATCCACAAGCAGAACGGAATGGGTCTTCAGGCTCATACACAGGCTCATAGAATGGGCAGCTCCATGGTGAATGCGGCTCCTTCGCCGGGGACGCTCGCGACTTCCATCACTGAACCGCACTGTGCAGCGATCCGCTGACACACGGCCAGTCCGAGTCCGGAGCGCTCACCCCCTGCGCTCCAGCCGGCCCGAAAGATGTCGCCGACGTGTTCGGCGGCGATCCCGGAGCCGCTGTCCCGGACCTCCAACCGCAGGTGCGTTTCACGCGGCCGCGAAAGAGCCAGCAATACCGTGCCGCCCGGCTCCGTATGCCGGACAGCGTTCATCACCAGGTTGAGCACAATCTGCTGCAGTCCGGCCTCGTTGGCCATCACGTTGCCCGGCAGGGCTTGGCCTTCGACGAGGAGCATAAGGCCGGCCTGGTCTGTAATAGGCCGGACAAACTCCGCCGCTTCCGCGATCGCACGGCCGAGGGACACGGGCCGAAGCAGCGGAAACGCCGCGCCATGAAAGGAAAGCACGTTGTTCACCGTGCCCCCCATCTTGCGCAGCCCGGCCCGCAGATGCGCCAGCCACTCGCCCGCTCGTTCCGGGTCCTCCTCCATCAGGCTGACGAACAGCTCGATACTGGTTAAGGGATTTCTAATCTCATGGGCCAGCGTCGCGGCCACCTCGGCCAAAGCCACTGCCTGCCGGCCGGCTTCGCGGTCCTGCTCCGCCTGCTTGTGCGCTGAAGCATCGCTCAGGATCAGAATCGTTTCCACGCCGCTCGGCTTGCCGGGCAGCTGCCGGGTACGCATTTGCAGCCAGCGCCGGCCTTGCTCTTCCTTTGCCGGCAGGCAAAGCTCGCTCTGCCCTTCAATGGCGCTCAGGGAAACGAGGTCCACTCCTGCGTGCCGTCCGACCTCGACGAGCGTCGCGCTCAGGCCCGGCGCGGGGTTGACGGCCTCGGAGGTGACGGCAAGGAGGCGACACG
>CAXTMW010000004.1:69438-71796 GCA_964245455.1 uncultured Acidobacteriaceae bacterium | reverse complement strand
GGCACCACACTTGCAAGGGAGGGTTGCACACCACTCAGGCCATCCGTGCATCGACGACGGAGGCTGATCTCTGGAGAACCATGCCGCGTAAGCCCGTCCGCAAGTCCGCCCAGACTGCCCTCATGAGTGCGAGTCTCCTGCTCGTTGGCACCCTTCCCCTCCACACCGTCTCCCCCGCCTCCGCCCAGGGCATCACCACCGGCACAATTATCGGTTCAGCCGTCGACGCCTCCGGCGCAGTCATCTCGGGCGCTACCATCACCGCCATCTCCAACGACCGCGGCATCACCCTCACGGAGACCACCACCGGCAACGGCGACTTCTCTTTCCGCAATGTCACCGGAGGCACCTACACCATCACTGTGCAGGCACCCGGTTTTGAAGGCACTAAGGTCGAGAACGTCCACGTCGATGCCGGCCAGACCAATGATCTTGGTGCCACCAAACTCGGCCTCGGTGCCGCTTCCACCAACGTGGAGGTGTCCGAATCCACCGCTCCCCTGCTTGAAACTACGCAGTCTCAGATCTCGACGACGTTCTCCTCCATCCAGGCCGAGGACCTACCCTTGAACGGCGGGCTCAACGGCGGCCTCGACAATGTCGCCCTCTTCACCCCGGGCGTTGCCATCGGCCACGATGACAACTTTTCAAATACCAACGGCAACGCTCTGTCCGTCAACGGCAACCGCTCCCGGTCCAACAACTACGAGATCGATGGGCAAAGCAACAATGACAACTCCATCGGCGGCCCGCAGATCTTCTTCGGCAACCAGGACGCGATCCAGGAAATGCAGGTCATCACTTCCAACTTCAACGCCGAATACGGACGCAACATGGGCGGCGTCATCAACTACATCACCAAATCCGGATCCAACCGCTTCCACGGCTCCGGCTACGAATTCTTCACGGGCGACTTCCTGCAGTCGCTCAACAACGCCCAGATCGTTGGCGGCCTTAAGAAGCCTCCTCGTTACGTCGACAACCGGTACGGCGCTACCATCGGTGGCCCTGTCCTCAAGGACAAGGTCTGGTTCTTCGGCGGTACAAACTGGGACCGGCGCCGACAGGGCTTCAATCCCCTCAATCCGTCGAATGCTACGCCCACTCCCGCCGGGCTTCAGCAATTACAGCAGGCTTTCCCCGGCAACGCAGCTGTCGCCAATCTCATCGCCTCCGGCCCTTACTCGCTGCAGGGTACCGCGCCCGCTAACCGGGCCCCCGTCGTGCAAACTACTGTCACGGGCCCCAACGGCGTCACCGCCGTCATCCCCTTCCAGAAGGTGCAGATCCCGGTCGCTCCGGCCTACAACGACCAGGAAGATCTCGGCCGTATCGATTGGCAGCCGACTGAGAAAGATCACTTTTTCGTCCGTTACATCTACCAGAACACCCTCACGCTGGGCGGCCAGAACAGCTCGACCGGCTATGCGTACAACGTGCCGGGCACAACCCACTCTGTCGGTGCCGACTGGGCTCATACCTTCTCCTCCGCCTGGGTCAACCAGCTTCGCTACTCCTTCCAGCAGAGCAAGCTGTTCTTTCAGGGCGGCACACAGCCTAACTGCGCCAGTACCTCGCTCAGCAACTGCACCACGAACGTCGCCATCACCGGCGGCCTCGGCTATGGTTACGCCACCAACCTTCCCCAGGGCCGCACCGTCAAGGTCACGCAGATCCAGGACAATGCCAACTGGACCCACGGCCCCCACTCCATTTCCTTCGGCGGCGACTTCACCTACCAGAACTCCCCCAACACGTTTCTGCCCGACTACAACGGCTTTTTCAGCTACCCAAGTTTCAGCAACTACCTCCAGGACACCGGCAATCTCACCATCGGCAACGGCAACCCCGTTATTCCCTTTACTGAGCCCGACTTCGGCCTGTACATCCAGGATGACTACAAGGTTCTTCCTTCGCTGACCCTCAATCTGGGTTTCCGTTACGAGTTCTTCGACCAAGCTGTCAACAAGCTGAATCAAGAAACCGTCGCCCGCGAAACCGGACCCAATCCCTTCTGGAACACGTCGCTGCCCTTGGCCACGCGGACTTATCCTTCCACAAACCGGAACTGGAAGAACCTCGAGCCTCGCCTCGGCTTCGCGTTTAACCCGCAGTCGCTTAAGCGCCTCGTTGTGCACGGCGCCTACGGCATCCAGTACGACCCTTCCTTCTACAACATCTTCCTCAACTCCGCCACAGCCGCGCCTGTTATCAACCTCGGTACGGTCGCCTGCACCGGCAACTGTCTGCCCACCGGCACCAGCGGCGCAACCGTGCGCGCGGCAAATCTTCCCAAGATCCCCACCGGCGTCAATCCAGCCACCCGCAACTACACCAACAATCCCTCAACCTTCGTGA
>CAXTMW010000004.1:63440-69428 GCA_964245455.1 uncultured Acidobacteriaceae bacterium | reverse complement strand
GACCTATAACCTCGGCATCCAGTACGACATTCACGCAGCCGTCCTCGGCGTGTCCTACGTCGGCAATCATGTCTCGCGGCAATTCCAGTCCGTCAACTCGAACCCGTACCTCCTGCCCCTTTCGCAGGCCTTTCCTAACGTCGTGCCGCCAAGCATCGTCTGCTCCACCCCCGGCGCCATCGGCTTGGGCTATCTCAACTGCAACCAGAACAGCGTGCTGACCCGCAACAACAACGCTTTCAGCCAGTTCAACAGCCTCCAGGTGCAGGTCGTTACCCGCGCTTACCATGGCGCTACCGTCAGCACCAGCTACACCTATTCGCGCACGATCGACAACGCCGATGAGGTGTACTCCTCGTCGAGCCCGGCCGGCACCCTCACCAGCATTGCCTTCGCCCAAAATCCGCTCGCAACCGACCTACCGGAGCGTGGCGTCGCCAACTACTCTTATCCAAACGTTGCCTCGGTGGCCATCAACTACCAGGTACCTGCCTTCAGCAAGCAATCTGGTCTCTTCGGCCGAATGCTCGGTGGCTATGAGGTTTCTCCCGCCTGGGCGTTCAACAGCGGCGAATCCTACTCGCCCTACCAATACTTGAAAGCCACCACCTTTACCGACCCCAATGCCACGGCCAACGGCGGCTTCAACAACTCCAGTTACTGCGACCCTAAATTCAACGCCCGCAACGGCTACGACGTGTGCCGCCCTGTGCTCTCGAACGCCGCCGCGCCGCTCACCTCGGTGGGCGTCTACGTTTCCGACCCAACGGGCGCTTTCACCACCAACGGCACCGGTTACTACAACTATCGGGCCGTATCCTCAACCGGGAGGCTCACTCAGCCCATCGCTGCCGGCTCCACGCACTGGCTCTACAACAATCAGGCTTACGCCAAACTCGTCAACAATCCCTTTCCAGGCTCTCCGCGCAATATCACCCGCGGCCAGAGCTATGACAATCTCGACGCTGCCGTGATCAAGAACACCAGCATTCGCGAAGGGATCGATCTAAAGCTTTACCTCAACGCCTTCAACGTCCTCAACCACGCCTTTCTCGGCAATCCCGATACATACATCGAGGACGCGGCCCTCGGCACAACCACCTCCAACAGCGGCGGCCAGGAAACCCGGCGGTCCTTCCAGATCGGCGGGAAGGTCATCTTCTAACCCCCTGGAAAATGCACGAACTGGCTCGCCCGCCTGCAACCGCCACAGTAACGGATACGGCAAAGGCCCGGCTTATGCCGGGCCTTTGCCGTATCCGAAATGCAACTTAGCTCAGTTAAGCTGCCCTAGTCCTTTGGAGGATGATGTTATCCTGATATTACACTTTAAGATATAGAGATACAGGGATACACCGAAGGTCTCTCGCCGCACCTCCGTCCCACCTTAATTCTGCCAGTCTACACTTCGACGCCTATCGAAATATCACACAGAATCTGTGTAGAGTTGTGCCAAAACTGCACCAAACACGTTGCAAATAGGCCCTCTTCCGTTATTTTGCATGCACTTAAGGTTACTCATCAGTAAACGTTTGTGAGTCATGGAGAATGCGAAGAGGGCCGGCGCGTCGCGCCGGCCTTCTTCATACAACAACCCTAATCTGCTTCTTTCCTTGCCTTCTTGCGGTTCCGCTTGCGCGCCAGCGCTTCCTTTACGCGGCGCTTTTCCCCGGGCTTCAGGTAGAAGCTGTGACGCTTCACTTCCTTGATGATGTCCTCGGTCTGCACCTTGCGCTTGAAGCGCCGCAGTGCATTCTCAAGCGGCTCGCCTTCTTGCACGCGAACCTCTGCCAATCCAATACACCCCGATTCCTGCCTCGCAGGCCCTCCCAGCTACTAGCCGAGCAAGCTCCAGTCTAGCGCATAGCTCTGCCGCGTGGACCAGCGAAATCGTGGACCAGCGAAATCCATGCGCTATCCTTACCCGTATGCACGATGCCGTCTCCCCCGGGCTGCCCGCATACGATCCCCAGGCGCTCGACCGGGCCTTCCTGCTGCTGCGCGACGAAGTCGAAGCCGCAGCTTCGACCCTGCGCGATCCCGAGGCGGTCGAGCAGTTCCGTATCGCCTGGCTCGGCCGCAAGCAGGGGCGTCTCAAACAGCTGTCGGAGTCGTGGCTCAAGCAAGCCCCCGCGGAGGCCAAACGCTCTGTCGGCCAGCGATTCAACGAGCTCAAGGTATCCATCGAGCAGGCCCTAGCCGCAGCCGAAAGCGGTACAGCGTCGCTGCCGGCAGGCGAGTCGGTCGACATCACCCTGCCCGGAACACGGCCCCCTCTCGGCGCCGAGCACCCGCTCATCCGCACCATGCACGAGATGATCGCGGTCTTCGAGCGCATGGGCTACTCAGTCGCGAGCGGCCCCGAGGTCGAGACCGATTTTTACAATTTTGAAGCGCTCAACTTCCCGCCCGGCCACCCCGCGCGCGACACCCAGGACACTCTCGTGATCGCCGGGCAGGAGCGCAAACCCGGCCGCGAGCGCCTGCTCATGCGCACCCACACCTCGCCCGTGCAAATCCGCTCCATGGAAGCCCAGCCGCCGCCACTGCGCCTCGTTATCCCCGGCAAAGTCCACCGCAACGACGAGTCCGACGCCACCCACTCGCCCGTCTTCCACCAGATCGAGGGCCTCTGCGTTGACACGGACATCACCTTCGCCGACCTCAAGGGCACCCTCGACCACGCCATGCGCGAATTCTTCGGCCCGCAGGTCCGCACCCGCTTTTTCCCGTCGTTTTTCCCCTTCACTGAGCCAAGCGCCGACGTCCAGATCTCCTGCCCCTTCTGCGCCAACCGGGGTTGTCGAAAATGTAAACACTCCGGCTGGATCGAACTCCTGGGCTGCGGTATGGTCCACCCCGAGGTCTTCCGCGCCGTTCAAGGCAAACAACCTGCATATGATTCGTCGCGAGTGTCGGGATTCGCTTTCGGCATGGGCATAGACCGCATCGCCATGATGAAGTACGGGATTAGTGACATTGGGTTGTTGTACTCGGGGGATGCGCGGTTTCTCGAGCAGTTCGCGTGAGCTAGCAGTAGTTTAGGGCGTGGTAGGTTGAAGTCATCAGTCAGGTCTTATCTCTGGCGGGACAGAGGCACCTGTCAACTTCCTGTACCAATCACGTAAAACACTCCAAATAGCGAGAGAAAGCGACACGGCAACCGCTGCAATCAGGAGGATAGCGATGTACTTCGAAGAACTAGGCAAGTGGTTTGTAATTAGAACGACCAAGCCTGATACAAGACCAAGACCAAGCCAAGCACTGAACACAGCAGAGAAGTATTGAGTTGTCTGTTGAAAGCGTTTGCGTCGTTCCGTGAAGTAGACCCAGTCGGGAGGCAGGACTCTTAATTTCGGGCTGCCTATGCAACTGCCTTCGAAGGAAAGATTAGTTTCCGGTGGACCGTCGATCACGACCTGTAATTTGAGTCCGTCGCCAGGTTCAAGGACGGCGAAGTTCATTTTTATCAAATCGCCTTCTGAACTCTGCTGGAGTTGCGCGTCTATGCCTAAGATCGCGCGAGTAGTTTTAACTACCGAGAGGTTCAGCACTCTGGCGTTGGCGGGCAGACGCACTCCGTATGGGGCGAGTACATCAGAATGTCTAACAGGGAGTTGACCAGCGTTCCAGAAGTAAATGAAGAAGGCCGTTATGCCTTCTTTGCCGACACGCTCACCCCGATAGGAAACGTCAAAGCCGTCGAGCTTACTTAAGATAGGTTTTACGAGAGCCTCTGGCTGGGGCGAGGTAATCACGGTGGGGATTCGCTGCTTTTCGCCACGCTTGTATGCCCAAATAGAGAACAGCACCGCAGCGATGGTCACCGCGAGGCTAACGACTGCGATCCATCTATCAGCGGTCATGCTTAGCATGGTAGTCGAGCAAGCCAAGCGAAGTGCTATGGATGTTCTTTCAAGCGAGCCGCCCAAATGCTATAGCTTCTGCCTTTTCTTCGCCAACTTGAACGCGTAAGCTCAGCGCTGGAGTCGTCTTCAAGAGTATGAAAGTCCTCACCACCTGGCTCCGCGCCTACCTCCCCGACCTTCATGCCACCGACCACGAGCTTGCCGAAGCGCTGACGCTGCGCGGCATCGCGGTCGAAGGCATTTTCGACCTCACCTCGCAGCACGGTCCCGATGCCGGTTCGTTGTTCGAGATGGACATTACCACCAACCGCGTCGATGCCATGAACCACTACGGTATCGCGCGCGAGGCGGCCGTAATCTACGGCCTGCAGCTTGCGCCGCTTGATCTGCAACTGCCGCAGGCACAGAGCGAGCCGGACACAGACGAGCCCGCCTTCCCGGTGCGCGTCGACCCGGACGCTGAAGCCTTGTGTGGGCGCTTCACCGCGCGGGTGCTGCGCGGCATAACGATCCAGCCCTCGCAGGGAATCATCGTCGAGCGATCCCGTCTGCTGGAGCAGAAGCTCATCTCGAACGCGGTCGACGCTACCAACTACGTCACGCAGGCCATTGGTCAGCCGACACACGCCTTCGACCTCGACCGGATAGGGGGCGGCATCGTCGTGCGCCGCGCGCACGCGGGCGAGCGACTGAAAACCCTCGATGGCGTCGAGCGCACACTTAATCCGGACGACCTTGTCATTGCGGACGAAGCAAAAGCGCTGAGTCTCGCCGGCGTCATGGGCGGCTGGGACTCGATGATCACGCCTGAGACCCGCAATGTGCTGGTGGAAGCAGCCTGGTTCGACCCCGCCTCGATCCGGCGCTCCTCGAAGCGCCACGGCTTGCACACCGATGCTTCGCACCGCTTTGAGCGCGGGGCCGACTTCAACGCCGCGCCTGCCGCGTCCGCGCTGGTCAGCCGCGTCCTGCTCCAGTCGGGCGGCCACGTTTCCGGGCCGTTTGTTGACATCCAGCAGCCGGTCGCGGTCGCTCGTACGGTCGGGCGGCCCGCCGTGTCGCTCCACATGCGCGAGGTCCACCGGATCCTCGGCCCGACCGAGACGCCTGGCGGCATCTCGGGAAGTGAAGCAACGACGATCCTGATGGGACTGGGCTGTGCGATTGCCGGCGACCCCGGCGCAGGGTCGAGCGGCGCGCAGGCCGCCCTCCACGGGGCATTCGCCACGCATGACCTTGCCCACGGCCAAGGGCTGCAGATCGCCTCGGCCACGCCTGCGTTCCCACCGGTCACAAGCGAGGTGCCCATCACGGCTCCCGCGCCGGAAACGCCGAGCGGGAGTGCGCGCCTCCACGCCTCCTCCAACCCGGCGCGCGCGCATGAAACTCCCGCAGAGCCCGTGCATGCCGCGGCAGCGCCCCCCCCTGACACCGATCAGCGCTTCGAGATCACGCTACCCTCCTGGCGGCTCGATCTGGAGCGCGAGATTGACCTGCTAGAAGAAATCGCGCGTGTGTACGGCTACAACCGTTTTCGTAACACGCTCCCCGCCTTCACCGGCTCAGTCCGTGAGCTGCCGGAAGCTCCGGCTCTGCGGGCCGTGCGCCGCGTGCTGCTCGGCGCGGGCTGGTCTGAGGCGATCTCCAGCACGTTTGTCTCGCAGGCCGATGCCGAGCAGTTTGCTGCGCATCCCGGCACGGCCGTGCCGATGGGCAACCCCCTGAGCGAGGAAGCGGGCATGCTGCGCCCATCGCTCGTGCCGGGGATGCTCGCTATGCTGGCGCACAATCTCAAGCGCGGCGTCGATGACGTCGCACTCTTTGAGCTCGGCACAGTCTTCACCGGCTCCGGCCCGACCTCGACCGATCGTGTCGACGAGCGGCCATCGCTCACGTTCGGCGCCACAGGCGCTCTCGGCAACGCCCTCGTCGACTTCTTCACGGCAAAGGGGATTGCTGAGGCAGTCGCGCAGCAGTTCACGGCGAGTTATGCGTTTGCGTGACAAAGGCAATCGTTTCGAAACGCGGGCGAGCAGGCGGCGTAGCGCAGCGGCACACGGCCATGGCTCATTCCCGATTCATCTCAGGCTACATCCTACAGACTCGCGTGTAGGACGAT
>CAXTMW010000004.1:62754-63430 GCA_964245455.1 uncultured Acidobacteriaceae bacterium | reverse complement strand
CTTCCCCCCTGAGCTTGGCCTGATGCCGGCCTGGCTGCACCCCGGCCGCTCAGCGCGGCTCGTCATGGATGGCGCGACAATCGGCTTCTTCGGCCAGCTGCACCCGCAGGTCGCCGCCACGCATAAAGTTCGCCAGATCATCATTCTTGGCGAATTGCGCCTCGATCGGCTGCTCGCCCTGGGACTGCGGCACCCCATGCCGCGCGAACTCTCGCGATTCCAGCCGGTGCGCCGCGACTTCTCCTTTCTGCTGCCGGCCCGCATCGCGTATGGGGAAGTGGCGTTCGCGGTAGAAGCACTCGGCATCGATGAGCTCCAGCGTTTCGAACCGGTGGAGGTGCGTCCTGCGGAGGGAGCCGGCCCAAACAGCGAAGGGGAGTACTCGCTGCTGCTGCGCACCCTGTTCCAGTCTGGCGAGCGAACCTTGCGCGACGAGGAGCTGCAAAACTGGGCACAAGCGCTGGAGGCTGCCGTGGCCGCGCTCGGCGGGCGGCTCCGCAGCTAAATGCGCCGCAGGCCCGGTGGTCGCCCTCCTCGTTCGAACCTGCCCTGCCTCGGCCGGCTGAGCGCGCGCCGGTGACCGCCGGCCTCCAGTGCGGGCGCCGAGCCGCCGTGCCGCCCAGGCTGGTGGCCGGCTCGCTGCTTGCGCTTTTGCTGTTTCGCTTCTTCCTGGACC
>CAXTMW010000004.1:60160-62744 GCA_964245455.1 uncultured Acidobacteriaceae bacterium | reverse complement strand
TGGACCGGCATGTGGACCGGGGCGCGGGTAAAAGCCTGGCGGCGGTTCTGGGAGCCGCAGCCATGCTTCTTTTGGGCGCATGCCTGTGGTGGGTCGCCCACCGGCAGACGGGGCTCCCCGGGGCATCCGCGGCACTCGGCTTGTTTATATCGACGCCCCTGGTCGGATATCAGGGCCCGGCGGCGTTGGGCGCGCTGGGTCTATTTGGCATGGTGTATACGAGCGTAGGCGTAGCGCATGCGCTACAAGGACCTCGCCGCAAGTGGGTGCCCAGGCTTACGCTCATGGCGGCATTGACCGCCTTTACCGCCGCCTTCTCTCCGGTAGCCTGTGCTGCCGGTCTCCTGCTGGCTCTCCTCGCCATGCTTTACCTCGCGGAAGGTCGGCGTCGCCTGCTTCCGACCATCTTCGCGGGTTGGGCGGTGACAGCAACGCTGACAATCGCGCTTGTTCGGTTCATTGCTTACACAGCAAGGACGCAGCCCTCACCGGAACACGCGCCTTTGATTGTTTCGCATCAGGCCGGGCTCACTGTTGCGGTCCTGGCAGCTTTGGCATTCTGGTGCGGATCGCGCCGTGCGCGTTATTTCGGCAACTCCGCGCCGTTGCTTGCCGCGTTGCTCCTGTCGGCACTCTCGGCATTGGCCGGGCCGGCCTGCTTCGTGTGGGCTTTACCATTTGCTCTCGTGTTCACGGCCGGCTGCTGTGCCGATAGCTGGAATACCCGCTCTGGCCATCTGTGGGCGGCGGGTTACTTCCTTGCATGTGCCTGGCAATTCTTCGCCTCCTTTTGACTGTTTATCCCGTCAAACCGTCTACAGCAGCACACGAGGGTACTTCCATGATTGGTTTTAGAACGCAAACTCTGCAGATTGACGGAATGCACTGCGACGCGTGTGTGCAGCGCGTTACGCAGGAGCTGGGGGCAATTCCCGGTGTACGCGTGGACGCAGTCCATGTTGGCGCCGCGCATGTTCTGGCCGAACCGGAGTGCGAGCCGCTGATACGGCAAGCGATCGCCAAGGCGGGTTTCCACCTCAGAAACATGAGTGGAGAAAGCTGACACGACGCCCGCGAGCGAGCATCCTGCTTTGACGTTTTAAGGGCTGGATCGCGCTGCCTGCAAGAGTCTGAGGAGCGTCGCTTTGCATCCTCCTCGGCTACAACCTGCTCATGGCCGGGGTGCTGTCTACGCATTTTCATTTACTGCTGAGCCCGATCGTGGCAAGCGCGGCTATGGCATTGATCTCCGGGAGCGTGGTGATGAACAGTTTGCGATCCACGGAGTCATGCAGGTGTAGCACTTTTCGGAACGAAGAGCGTATGCCGGCGTGAGGACATCCTGATGCACTGACAGCCGCATCCTTAGACACGCAGGAGCCAAGCACCGCATGCAGGGAGCCATCCGTGCCTGTTTTTGACGCACAATCCATTCCAGCGGAAGTGCATAGCGGCATAAAAGATGCCGAAGTTGCGGAATTTATTAAAACGGGACCTGTACTGGGGGCCCATAAGCCAATCCACGAACAACGAGTCGAACATAACGCTTTTATTGACAAAGTAAAGCCTCCTATCGGGCAGATAGAACACCTTGTGCTGGATGGACCGCATGGCAGCCTTCCGGTACGGGTATATCACCCGTCCAAGCCTGGGCAGGCAGAAGGTGGTGCCCTGGTTTACGTACACGGAGGCGGCTTTATTGTAGGTACGCTGGATCAGTTCGACACTGCTATGCGGCTGTTTGCCGAAGGCAGCGGTGCCCAGGTGTACAGCGTCGATTACAAGCTGGCTCCTGAGTACCAATGACCCGCGCAGATGGAAGAAGTTGAATGTGTGGTCCGGTGGCTGTTCGATCATGCCGCTGAGCGGGGCGTCGACCCTAGCCGTATCGGGCTGGGTGGAGATTCTGCCGGCGGCAACATCACCTGCACGGTGTGTCTTAAGTTGCGCGATGAGGACGGTCCTAAGCTCGCGCTGCAGATGCCGATCTATCCTGAAGCCGAGATGCCCTTCTTTACTCGCGCCGGTGTTGAAAATTGATCGGGCGGTTACGTAGATACTGCCGGCGTTCTGCTGTTCGTTTGGTGTCTCGTTCCACAGGGGGTCGATTACTCGCAACCCTACATCACGCCGATGAACGCAAAGAGCCATGCCGGGTTGCCGAAGACGCTTTTGGTCACCGCCGGCTTTGACATGCTCCGCGATGTTGCACACCACTACGCGCATAAGCTGGCCGCGGATCACAACGAAATCACCTATGTGCATTACCCCGATTTAACGCACGCTTTAATTCAAATGACTGCCCATTCAAAGCGATGTCTGGAGGCGACTCAAGAGGTGGCGAGGCTCCTGGGCGAGGGATTAAGAAAGTCTTAGGCATCGAGATCTCAATGACAGGAACGCTTGCTTTCTGACTCTTACTGACAAGATAGAAGTAGGAGGTTTCCGTGTGGCAGGCGCAAACGATCTGCTTCTCGTGCACGTGCGCTTTTGCTGTCCGCCTTCAACGCCTCAACCTGGTCAGTGACGTCTCGCTTACAAGGACCAGTTTCTTGTAAGTGCAACCTTGCCGCCCAACGGAGCG
>CAXTMW010000004.1:55256-60150 GCA_964245455.1 uncultured Acidobacteriaceae bacterium | reverse complement strand
GAGCGCGTCCGCACTTGCAATCGGAAGACTAAGCCAACTATCTTTTTGCCAATCCAGACCCGGTAGGTAATCTTGGACGAACCCGGTAAGCTGGTACGCGATGGCAGTGTACGGCGACAATCCTGACCGGCTCGTTTCCGCCGCGCGGGCCGATGAGGAAAGTTCCTTCGAGCTAAAACTGCGGCCGCGGCTGCTGCGCGAATTTATCGGGCAGACGAGGGCAAAGCAGCAGCTTGAGATTGCGCTCGAAGCCGCGCGGGCTCGGGGCGAGGCGCTCGACCATGTGCTGCTGTTTGGTCCCCCGGGACTGGGTAAAACCACACTGGCCTCCATTCTGGCCAACGAACTGGATGTCGGCTTCCAGCAGACCTCGGGGCCGGCCTTGCAAATCCAGGGCGATCTGACCGCGATCCTGACGAACGTACGCGAGCGGCAGGTGCTGTTTCTTGACGAAATCCACCGCTTGCAGCCGGTGCTCGAAGAAAAGCTCTATACCGCGCTTGAGGACTACAAGCTTGACATCATCATCGGCCAGGGGCCGGGCGCACGGACGCACGTCATGGAGATCAAGCCGTTCACCTTTGTCGCGGCCACGACCCGGCCGGGTCTGCTTTCCTCGCCCCTGCGATCGCGCTTCGGCCTGTTGCTCCGCCTGGAGTACTACACAGACGACGAACTGCGCTTTGTGGTGGAGCGCTCGGCCGAGGTGCTGGGCGTACCCATCGATCGAGATGGAGCCGCCGAGATTGCGATGCGCTCCCGCGGAACGCCCCGCATCGCCAATCGTTTGCTGCGGCGGGTGCGCGATTATGCGCAGGTGCGCGGAACCGGTGTGATCGATCGCGTAACCGCCATGGAGGCGCTGGCGCTGCTGGAGGTGGACGCGCACGGTTTCGACGAACTGGACCGCCGCCTCCTGCTCACCATCATCGATAAATATGACGGCGGTCCGGTCGGGCTCAATACGCTGGCCGCCACCTTGTCGGAGGAGCAGGACGCTTTGGAAGAGGTATACGAGCCGTTCCTGATCCAGATCGGCTTTCTGGACCGAACACCGCGTGGGCGGGTCGCGACGCGACTTGCCTATGAGCATTTTGGGCGTATGCCGCCGAGGAAACAGGGAGGCCTGTTCTGATTTGGGACAGTTTATCTGTATAAAAATCTTTGGTCACCATGGCACGGCTTCCTCCGCCGGATTTTTGCTGCGCCATGGAGCGGACGCGTTCATGCTGAGCAAGTGGCGCATCGCTCGCTGAGGTGGGCTGGGTGGCGACCTTCGAGAAAAGCAAGTGGATGCCCGTCTCGCGCTGTGGGCAGCGCGGGCCGGGCTGAGCGGAACAGGGATGGGCATCGTTGGATGTATAGGTACACCCTGTGATCGCATTTTGGGAGGGAGCTTGTGTGTCCTCACTGTGGGGTATGTTGCAGTTCTGGAAGAATTCGGGGTAGTATCAGGTTTGTGCTGGTCCCAGCGAGCTGATGCCGAAGCGCTCGCCCGCGTGACGACCAGATGCGGCGAAAGCCGGGCGATCCGCCGGTGATGTCATTGCACAACCCCGCAAGGCAACGCAGACGCAACACAGAAGTGCCGGCTGAACGCATTCGCGGGCTGCACAGTCTCCGATCCGGCTTGCGCGCGAGCGTGAGATTGTTGATGGGAAGATTGTGGACGAGGAGATCCGGGTGCGAAAACCGGCGATCCACGGTGTAGGGCGAAGCACGCTGATCGCTGGTGGGTTCCACCAGGCGGTGGATGCTTAGAACGTCGATTCAGACTAAAGAGTCTGCGGCTCCTGACGGGA
Organism: uncultured Acidobacteriaceae bacterium; assembly: GCA_964245455.1. Taxonomy (GTDB): domain Bacteria; phylum Acidobacteriota; class Terriglobia; order Terriglobales; family Acidobacteriaceae; genus EB88. The sequence goes on along the minus strand of CAXTMW010000004.1, from coordinate 58,348 downwards.
GCGGCAGGGTACGCACGAGGACGTGCACGAATGAGTACAGAGCAAATGGAGTCCACGTCTCACTATGGAGACGATGGACATGGCACCGGCAGTGTGGCGGCTCCGGCGCAGGATACAGGCGAAAACTCGGGTACACAGAGTGCCGGTACAGGCGGCGGGGTAAGCCGTCGCCGCAGGCGAAGACGTAAAGGCAAGGGTCCCGCGGGAACCGGTTCCCCCCAGAATGCAGCCTCCCCGGGAGTGGACGATCCCTCTCTCCCGAGAGTGACTCCGGTAGCGAGTGCGCCAACTCCCCAGTCAGCCAGTCCAGGTGGTCAGCAAGCGCCGGCTTCCGGTCAGCCCGCCGGCAGGCGAAAGAATGGCCGCAAGCGCGGCAGCCCCCCTCAACCCCATCAAGGCGGCGGGCAAAACCCAGGAAACGGACAGAGCCGCAGCCGACAAGGTCGCCCAGGCGGGTCCTGGAAGGCCCGCAGTGAGGGTCCGGACGGAAATCGGGAAGGCGCGCGCGGCGGTTTTGGCAGCGAGAATTTTAGCGATCCTAATAGCAACGGTCGCCATAAAGGTAAGTTCGGTCGGCGCGGGGCGACCAGCTTTGTAGGTCCTATGGACCACTCCTACCGTGCAGTGAACGGCAACATCGCCGACGGGTCACCCTCTACACTGGATTTTCGCAACGGCAATGCAAACGGCAATGTGAATGGGCGAAACGATTCATCTGCGCTGGAGCCGGCCGGAGTTTTGCGAGCGGATGCCCCTACGCGCATCATCTGCTTCATCGAAGATCTTTTTGTGGTCGCAAAAATGCAGGAAGCGGCGCGCAAACTGGGTATCAAAATCCAGTTTTCCAAAGCCGAAAAGGAAACACTGGCCGCCATCACAGACGCGCCGGAAGCGGAGAGACCGTCCTTAATCGTTTTTGATCTGAATAACGGCAATGCCAAGCCACTAACCGCGATTCCGAAACTCAAGGCCAAGCTCAAGCGCGGAACTTCTATTATCGGCTTTTTGCAACACATTCAGGGCGACTTAAAGCTGAAGGCGATTGAGGCGGGATGTGATTCGGTGATGCCGCGCTCGGCTTTCTCGCAGAATCTGCCCAACCTGTTGCGCCGCCACGGCATTGACGATGCGGAAGACATGGTCGAGGCATAATCCGCATCGCCTGGTCTCGACCGGCTACCAATCAGCCTGGCGGCCAAGCTAATGCACGCCCGCCCAGCACGTGCACGTGCAAATGGTGGACCGTCTGCCCTCCATGCTCCCCCGCATTGATAGCCACTCGGAAGCCCTGATCCAATCTGTGTGCCGCTGCCTGCTCGGCTGCTACTGCGAGCAAGTGCCCCAGCAAGGATTCATGCTCTCGCGCCGTGTGCGCGAGCGAGGTGAGATGCAGGCGAGGGATGACGAGCAGATGGACCGGCGCCTGTGGCGCGATGTCTGGAAAGGCGAGCACCTGCTCGTCCTCATACACGGTATCTACTGGGATCTCCCGATTTGCGATCCTGCAAAAAAGGCAAGCCATATCGTTAGCATAGTGCAGTAACCTTCAATCGAGCTCCATGTTACTGCTTTATCAGCACTTAGCAGCAATCGTCTCCTTTGCGGAGCAACCTGTGTTGCAAGCCGGCGTACAAGCCTTGTGTGCCTGTCAAGGACCAAGTCCACTCTTGCCTTGACCGCAGTAACGAAACACGGCATGATGGTGCCCCGGAGGAACATACCCCTTTTTCGACGGGAACGCCTTCAGCCGCCGCCGCAACGCGGCACGTATAGAACCGCGACCCGGGCACGTACGCTTGGCCCATTCACTGAGGAGCTTCCATGAAGGGCATGTTTTCTGTTGTACTTTCGCTTTGCGCGCTGCCTGCCGCTGCCCACGCGGCGGAGCAACTAATCCCGGCAGGATCCCTCATCCAGTGCACTGTGTCCGAACCCAGGCTCTCGTCCAAGACCGCGGACGTCGGCGATCCTGTGCTCTGCCAGATCAGTCACGTAGAGCTGTATGGACGCTCCACGATGCCATACGGCAGCTATCTCGTCGGACGCTTTGAGGACTACAAGGATCCGGGGCACCTGGTCGGAAAGGGTTGGATGGAGCTGAAGTTCGACCGCATGGTCATCCAGCCGGATACAGTCGTACCGGTTTCAGCCAAAGTGGTGTACGTTCCCGGCTATCCGGTCGACAAACAGGGCAGAATACACGGCAAGGGTCATCCCGTCCGCGACATTGTGGAGTGGTCGATCCCGATTCTTTGGCCCATTGATCTGATCAACCTTCCGCGTCGCGGTCCGCGGCCGACTTTGAAGGAAGAAACGCGCCTGACACTGAAGGTCATGGATGACTTCGGCGTTCCCATGGGCCAGGATCCGTTGCGGGACCCCTCCGGGCTGATCCATCGTTCTCCAGTGGTGTATGAAGCCCCGCCGGCCCCTCCTGAGCCGGTTCGCCCGGCAGCCTTCGGATACACCTATGTCTCGGCACCGCCGCCCCCGCCGGTTTACTTGCTTCCGCCACCGGGTGCGCCGGTTCTGGTGATGCGGAACGGTGTTATGTACCGCACCATCGCTCGATAGCTTCCGCTTATATAGAACATCGAGGCCGCCTGTGAGGTACGCGGGCGGCCTTTATCGTTACAGCCGCATGCGAGCGCTTTGAGCGGCTTACGTTTAGACTGAAAAGCATGGCGGCAGCGACCGGGGCTTCGGGTCTTATCCAGATCGACCTTTTGCCGAGAACGCCGGCACGGAAGCCGGAGTGGCTGAAGGCGCGAGCACCGGTCGGTGAGAATTACCACGATCTAAAGAAGTTGGCGCGGTCACTCAACCTCCACACTGTCTGCGAGTCCGCTCACTGCCCCAACATTGGCGAGTGCTGGTCCCATCGCACGGCGACCTTCATGATGCTGGGTAACCTGTGTACCCGGCGTTGCGGCTTTTGCGCCGTGCCCAAGGGGCGTCCGGAGCCGATCGATCTGGATGAGCCGCGTCGGGTCGCCGAAGCGGGCGCGCAGTTGGAACTTAAGGTCGGCGTGCTCACGAGTGTCAATCGCGATGATGATGTGCTGGGCGGCGCACGCTTTTTTTTTTATTTT
>CAXTMW010000004.1:43017-55246 GCA_964245455.1 uncultured Acidobacteriaceae bacterium | reverse complement strand
CATGTTCGCCGAGGTTATCCGGCAGATTCGCGAGCAGGCACCCGGGTGTCAGATCGAGGTGTTGATTCCGGATTTTCAGGGGAGCGAGCAGGCGATTCAAACTGTCGTCGAGGCCCGGCCTGAGATCCTGAACCACAACACGGAGTCGGTTCCGCGCCTCTACCGCGCAGTGCGTTCCGGCGCACGATACGACCGGACGCTCCGGCTACTCGAGTACGCCAAGCAAACGGCGCCGACCATGGTAACTAAGTCCGGCGTGATGGTAGGGCTGGGCGAGGAAACGCATGAGCTGCTTCAGGTCTTTCGCGACCTTGCGGCAGTCGGCACAGATGTGCTGACGATCGGCCAGTATCTGCGGCCTTCGCGCGATCATCTGCCGATGCCGCGCTTCTACACGCCGGACGAGTTCGCGCACATGAAGCAGGAAGCACTCCGAATGGGTTTTCGCCATGTGGAGAGCGGCCCTTTGGTGCGGTCGAGCTATCACGCGCATGAACAGGCCGGAGCCGCACAGCCTGCATGACGGTACCGGTCCTACTTTCTAGTTATGTGCAAAAAGCGCTCCCTGCGCCGGGATCTTCCAGGACGGCGGTAGGCTGGCCGGCGTGGTCTCACCTGGTTTGAGGGCGGGTCTCAAGACGGCCCTCATCGGCTGAATCTGATTTTCATGACCAGGGTCTCCGTGCCCCGCGTTCACCCGTCCATGCTGGTTGAGCATTTCTTCCACTACGTCTGACGGCAAAGGTTTTGAAAAGAGATAGCCTTGCAGCAGATCGCACTGCATTGCTTGAAGGCACTGCTTTTCTTCCTGTGTTTCCACCCCTTCGGCAATCACCTGCTTACCCAAGCTGTTGGCCAGCTGCACGATCGTAGCGGTCAGGTGGGCGCGCTGCTCGTCACGATCGAGCGCCTGTACGAAGCTGCGGTCGATCTTGATGACGTCGAACGGGAAGCGCAGCAGGTAGGAAAGAGACGAGTAGCCGGTGCCGAAATCATCGAGCGAGATTTCGACCCCCATAGCTCTCGCGGCATTCAGAATCCTGTCCACCGACTGAACACCGCTCAGCAGAACGGACTCCGTAATTTCAAGTTTCAGGCGATCGGGCGGAAGTGCACCTTGATCCAGACTTTCCCGAATGATATTGAGCAGTGCTTCATCTGCAAACTGGCGAGCCGACACGTTCACACTTACGGTGTAGTCGCGACAGTACATCGCGTTCCACTGTGCTACCTGGCGACAGGCCTGCTTGAGCACCTTTTGGCCGAGCAGAAGAACCAGGCCTGTTTCCTCTGCCACGGGAATAAAGGCGGCGGGCGAGATCATGCCGCGTGTCGGATGTTTCCAGCGGGCAAGCGCTTCAAAGCCCACCACCGCCTGCTTCGTGAGGGAGTAGATGGGCTGATAGTGAACTGAGATGGCGTCTAAGCCGATAGCCTGGCGGAGGTCGGTCTCCAGCCAGAGCTCATCATTTGCTTTTTCTCTCATAAGGAGCTCGAAAAGCTGGACCTGATTCTTGCCGCGTTGCTTGGCGACGTACATGGCACAGTCCGCATCGCGCAGGAGTGCGTCCGGTTCTGCGCCCAGCTCCCCTAGAACGACGCCCACGCTTGCCGTTATGTGAAGCACACGTCCGCACAGGTGGATGGGCTGGCGCAGGCATGCCACAAGGGCGTTTGCGAGGTGCTGTGCCTGCGACCCATTGACATCGGCGGCCAGCAGAACGAACTCATCGCCCCCTAGACGGGCAAGCAGATCGCCTGGACGCACAACGGAACGAAGCACCCCTGCCACGGCGATGAGAAGCTGATCGCCGAAAGCATGGCCAAGGCCATCGTTAATGGTCTTGAAGCGATCAAGATCGATGAAGAGGAGCGCGACACTCTCAGCGTGTGCCGCACCTGGCAGGAGACGCTGCTTCAGCTCGCGATGCAGCTGTGTGCGATTGGCGAGGCTGGTGAGCGCATCGTGCAGGACAGAATGCTCGAGCCTGTCATGTGCTTTATGCAGCTGGAACTCCCGGGTGCTGGTACGCAGGGCAAACAGCGAGAAGCTGATGCCAAGCACCGCCGCGCCGGTAACGGGATGATGCACTTCCAGAGTGCCCTCGGCTGCAATGGCCATGACGGTAAGCCCCAGCGCGCTGAGACCGTGAAGGTGTTTGGGAAGCGCCGCGCGTTGTTCCCTCCGTACGGCAGAGGACCTTAACTCGGTCCAGGAGCATAGGCTGCAGAAGAGCAGGAACGGTGTGCTCCAGCATAAGTCGAGCCAGCAGACCGAAACGTGATAATCCACTTCCAGGTGGATGCCGAAGCAAACAATCGCCCCATACACAGATAGAAAGACGAAAAGGTTGCGAAAGAAGGTTTGTTCCGGCCCAGGCATTGCGGTGGAATAGCGAAGCGCCCCTGTGAGGAAGAGCGCAAGTGATTGCACGTCGTAGGCTACCGTGACCGGGATAGAGGATGGATGGGAAAAGACAAGTGCGTCCAGCACGAAGAAAAAGATGCAGGCCTGCGCAGAGTCAAGCCAGTTAACCCACTCCCACTTTGTTGCCGTCCTTCGGACAACCGTCACCAGGAGTATGGGAAAGGCGACGAGAAAGTATAGAACGCTCGCCGTTGAAGGGAATGGAGGTTCTGTTTGCCTGGTGACCAGGATTTCGAAGTAGAGGCACTGAGCCGTTGACCACAGCGCGAAGGCAGCGCCGAGCTGGAGCCACATGTAGCGCAGGTAACGGTCCCGGCTGCGAAACACGTAATTGAGGCAGAAGCCGAGAGCCAGCCATGCAGAGGCAATCTGAAGTATGTTCGATAGCACGGCATAGTGCTTGACCAGGGTAAGCACGGCGATGTGCGAGATCGCGACCGTGAATACCGCGCCAAGACCCAGCGCCGGATTGGAGAGCTTCGAGCGAAGACGCATAGGCTGGGACCATAGCCCATATCGGCACTTGACGGAAACTGATCAGGGCGGGAATCGACTTTCGCACCGAAGTACCCGGGCTATCTCGCTTCTTTTCGGGAATCTCTGCCTTTTTCCGGCAATCCAATTGCTGGGAGTTGAACACTATGGCGAAGACTGTTTTCTTAAACAAGATAGGTGGACCGGAAAACCTCGTGATCCAGGATGCGCCAAGCCGCGAGCCGGCCCAAGGCGAGGTCAGGATGCGGGTCGAAGCCGTAGGTTTGAACCGGGCCGAGCTCATGTATATGGGCGGCCACTACTTCGAGCAGCCGGCACTACCGTCGCGCATCGGCTACGAGGCCGCGGGCGTGGTCGAGGCAGTCGGTCCCGGAGGCGATGCGTCGCTGGTGGGCAAGCGTTTCAGTACGATACCCGGCTACTCGTTCAACAAGTTCGGCTCACTCGGCGAGGAGGCTGTGGTGCCGGCAGCGAAGCTGGCTGTCTACCCGGATTCGCTATCGCCCGCAGAAGGCGCAGCGGTGTGGATGCAGTACTACACCGCATACGGCGCGCTGGTCATGCACGGCAAGGTGGGCAAGGGCGACTTCGTCCTGATCACCGCGGCGACGAGCAGCGTTGGACTGGCCGCGATCCAGATCGCCAAAGCGGAAGGCGCGTTCGCAATCGCGACAACCCGGCACAGCGACAAGCGCGAGGCCCTGCTGGCCGAGGGTGCGGACGCGGTGATTGCGACCGCGGAAGAGGATCTCGCCGCTCGCATCAAGGAGATCAGCGGCGGCAAATTAGCCCGCGTGGTCTTTGACCCAGTCGCCGGCTCCTTTGTCGAAAAGCTGGTCGACGCGACCGCGCCCGGAGGTACCATCTTTGAGTACGGGGCGCTTTCCATGGAGCCTACGCCCTTCCCCCTAATGGCCATGATGATGAAGGGTGCAAGCCTGCGCGGCTACACCGCGCTTGAAGTCTGGAATCACCCGGACCGCCTTCAGCAGGCGCACCGGTATGTTACGGATCGCCTGATCGATGGACGCTTCCGGCCGAAGATTGCAAAAATTTTCTCACTTGATCAGTCGCGCGAGGCATACGAATACCTGGCCTCAAACCAGCAGATTGGCAAGGTCGTCATTACTGTGCCTTAGGGAGCGGCAGACTCGCCGGGCCGCCGTTCTCCGGGCTCGGCGGGTACAATCGTGAAGATTGTTCTGCTATTTCTGAGCACCGATAGGACGCATACACGCATGCCCCCTTCTCCGTTTGCAATGATCCCGGCTCTAAAGGAAACCTATGAGCACACCCGGCTGCTTCTAGAGAAGTGCAGCGTCGATTTCGCGCGGAACCTTCAATCCATTCGGACCGGCCGGGCCAACACCCAGATGCTCGATGGCGTGCGTGTCGACTACTACGGCACCCCTTCGCCGCTCAGCGCGGTCGCGCAGGTGCTTACGCCGGATGCGAACACGATCGTGGTGCAGCCTTATGACACTAAAATGATCCCCGAGATTGAAAAAGCGCTGCGCGCCTCCGAGTACGGCTTCAATCCGCAGAATGATGGCAAGCTTGTTCGTATCCCCATCGCGCCGATGACCGAAGAGCGCCGCCGCGACGTCGTCAAGCAGCTCTACAAGGTGCTCGAAGAGCATAAGACCTCGGCACGCAACGTGCGCCGCGAAGGGAACGAGCAGATTAAGGCGGCCAGCAAGGATAAGCGCATCTCGGCCGATGAGGAAAAGCGCGCGCTCGAAGAAGTGCAGAAAATGACCGACGAGGAGATCAAGCGCCTCGACGAAGCCAGCAAGAAAAAAGAAGCCGAAATCATGCACATCTAACCACCTTCGGTGGGGGTGGGGACGCCTTCGGCGTAACGGCGTTTGGACTCGCTCGCGCCAGTACAAAGGCGCTCGCTGTTATTGGCTACCACGCCGTTGTAAGTCGCAATGGCTAGAGGCAGTATTGTGCACATAGGCACTAAACGCTTGTATCGCTACGATTGATGGATGGTTGCATCTATCCGATCGCAACTGCGATGGAGGTCTGACCGTGGGAAGATTGGCACTGGTTAGAGGTATTTCTTGCAGCACTCGTCTTCAGCGTCTGGTACAGCATCGTCGCCAATCATGACTAGCCTGTTTTAGCAGGTACATACGTACTTCAGCGCAGGGGCGAGAAGTGCACGCTTCATCTAGGATCAGACCAGACGTTTGTTGTTCGCTGTGTTGGAGGAGAAGGTGCCTTGATAGCCGCTCAGCGGGGCCGTCTGGTTCCAGCGGTTGCCGTACCGGTCGTAGCTCCAGCTGTCATTCAGCGTGGCGCCGGCGGTCGCTGCGCGACGTAAGCCGGTTAAAGCTGTTGTAGGATGTGGATACGTCTTCATTGTCACGCAAGCCACGCATACAAAGCCATACAGAATCCTATTGCGTACATCACCCCCAAGATGATCCAGGTTCCTGACTCTGTCCAGCCACGGACAGTCGAGCTCTCGTTAGTTCCGATTAATCTTAACCAGCCTCGGCTTAATAGACGCCATAGCATAGTCATGATAGGAGGACCTAAGATCAGGATCGCGAGTTGTTCCCATAAAGGTGCAGCGCCGCTTCTCATGCTATGTACCCTATAGGGAGTGATACCTAAAGCACATCCTGCAGCAGAACCAAAATATATGGTAGCGCGGCATTTCAGCTTTGTCAGGCATACGCCTAAAACTTACTTAGTAGCGGCCAACCCCGCTGTTGAGAATTCAGTGGAGGAGTGGGATAGTCCGGGAGCAATGCAAGAGCATAGGAACAGTGGCGCCGCTATGAAGAAGCCCATCTCTCACTTTCAGGTTTCGCTCCCGGAATATCAGGATAGGAGTTGAGTGCTGCTAGCGAAACTAAGAGAGAGTTCAATAAGAGGTTCGAGCTTATCCTATCGCTTACGCCGGTGCCTCTCCCAGACGGTCCGACCTTCCAAAAAAGAGTATTCCACTAACATCGTCATGAGCTTGCACTACAGAAATATAAGGGCGCTTCCAGGAGCGCCCTTATATTTCTATGCGAAAATCTCGTAGCTTACTTAATTGCCGCTGCTTGCCGTTGTCGCGCCGGTGTACCGCACCTGCCAAATCGAGCCGGAGCCGTCATCCGTAACGAACAGCGATCCATCCTTTGCGACCGTAACACCGACCGGCCGGCCCCATACCTTGCCGTCCGGGGTGACAAACCCCGTCAGAAAGTCCTCAAACTCCCCCGTAGCCTTACCGTTTTGCACCGGTGCCATCACGACCTCGTAGCCGGCGCGGTGTGACTTGTTCCACGAACCATGCTCGGCTGCAAAGATCGAGCCCTTGTATTGGTTCGGGAACGCGGAGCCTTCGTAGAAGGTCATCTCCAGCGAAGCGAAATGCGGCTGCAGCAGCACGTCCGGCGTAATCACCTTGGACTGCAGCTCGGGGTGCTTGCCTTCAAGGCGCGGGTCCTGCTTGCCCCCCGTTGGGCCGCCCATGTAGAACCACGGCCAGCCGTAGAAGCCGCCCTCCTGTACATGCGTGATGTAGTCGGGGACCAGGTTGTCGCCGAGCATGTCGCGCTCGTTGGTGGAGCACCACAGTGCGCCCGTGCCCGGCTGCACCGCTTCACCGACGCAGTTCCGGATGCCGGACGCGTAGATCTTTACGAACTTGCCTTCCGGGGTGAACTCAAGCACGTCGGCCCGCTGGAACTCGGCCGGGTGCGTATCGGCGTCATCGACGTTGGAATGCGAACCGACCGAGACAAACATGCGCTTGCCGTTCTCTGAGAAGGCGATATCGCGCGTCCAGTGGCCGCCGCCGCGCAGCTTGCCGCCGCCGGGCAGGTCGGCCAGCTTTTCAGGCGCGCCGCTCGCGGTCATGTCGCCGTCCTTGTAGGGGAAGCGCACGACTGAGTCCGTGTTGCCGACGTAGACATACTTCGGATTCTTCGCCGGGTAGAAAGCGATGCCGAACGGCTGGCTCAGGTTCTCGGCAAAGGTCGCCGACTGCTTCGGCTTGCCATCAGGGCCAACGCCGCGAAAGACCATGATCTTGTTCGAGTAGGACAGCGCGACAAACATATCGCCGTTCGGCGCGGTGCGGATCAAGCGCGGCTGGTCAAGCCCGGTGGTGTACTGGCTCACGGTAAAGCCGGCCGGAGCCTTGGGCCAGGCATCCGCAGGGCGCGGCACGAGTTCAGAGCCCGCATCCACACCGGGGGTCGCGTAGGGCGTTGGCAGATCACCGACTGTAATGTGGTGCACAAGCCCGGGCTGCGACTTGGAATAATCGGTAAACGCAGCCTGACCTGTCAGAACCGGCTGCGCTCCCTGGGCCAGGAGCGCAGAGGCTCCTGTCAAAACGCAGGTAAGAGCCAGGGGGCGGACGATAGAACGAGAGCGCATGCTTTCCTCCGGAAGGGCGGCCTGCCGCGACAAGATTGTAAGTGGGTACGGCGACCTACTTATTCGATGCGGGGAAGAGGAGATCGGTTCCAGGATCGGCCCGCGCGCAAAGGATTTTCCCATGCACGCCGCGCCCCGCAGTTCTGCCTATTCCACGGTTACAGATTTGGCGAGATTGCGCGGCTGGTCCACGTCGCAGCCGCGGCGCACGGCGATGTGGTAGGCCAGCAGCTGCAACGGCACCACCTCAAGCACCGGCAGCAGCAGCTCCGGCGCGGGCGGAATCGCAATCACGTGGTCCACCAGCTGCGCGAGATCGGCCGCGGCCTGGTCGAACTCAGCGTCGTCGGCCTCGGTCGTGATCGCGATGACCTTGCCGGAGCGCGCGGTCACTTCCTGAATGTTGGAAAGCGACTTCTCATAGCGAATCATGGAGCCCGGGTCGTTGGTGTCGCGGGTCGCAATCGACACAACCGGCAGTGATTCATCAATAAGTGCGTTTGGGCCGTGTTTCATCTCGCCGGCCGGGTAGCCTTCCGCGTGGATGTAGGAAATTTCCTTAAGTTTGAGCGCGCCTTCCAGCGCAATCGGGTAATGAATGCCGCGGCCGAGGAATAGAAAATCCCGGGCAGTCGAATACGTACGCGCCAGCTGCTCGCAGACGGCGTCGACCGAGCGCAGGATGGCTTCAATCTTGCCGGGCAGCAGGGCCAGCTCGCTCACCAGCCGACGGCTTTCCGCGTCCTCAATGGTGTCGCGCACCTGCGCCAGGTAGAGCGCCAGCACAAACAACGCGGTGAGCTGCGCGGTAAACGCCTTGGTGGAAGCTACCCCGATCTCAGGGCCGGCGTGCGTGTAAAGGACGCCCTGCGCCGCGCGCGCCACCGCGGCACCGACGACGTTGCAGATGGCAATGGTTTTTGACCCCTTCGCGATCATCTCGCGTTGCGCGGCGAGCGTGTCGGCGGTTTCGCCTGACTGCGTGATCAGCAGCCCAAGCGCCCGCGGATCGGGGATGGGGTCGCGGTAGCGGTATTCGCTTGCGTAATCCACCTCGACCGGCAAACGCGCGAGCCGCTCAATCATGAACTTGCCGACAGTGGCAGCGTGCCAGCTGGTGCCGCAGGCGGCGATGTTGAGGCTGGTGGCGGTGCGGAACTCCTCCGGCGTAATCTGCATCTGCTCCAGAAAGACCCGGCCGGTTTCAAGGGAAACACGCCCGAGGGTGGTATCCCGTACGGAGCGCGGCTGCTCAAAGATTTCCTTGAGCATGAAGTGTTTGTAGCCGCCTTTCTCCGCCTGAATCGGGTCCCACAACACACGCGTGATGGCTCGCCTGACCGGGTTGCCGTCAAAGTCAGATAGGACGACGCCGGCAGGGGTCAGCACGGCGAGATCCCCATCAGCCAAAAACAGAAACTCGCGCGTGTGATGGAGGATGCCGGGCACGTCGGACGCGACAAAGTACTCGCCCCTGTCGCCGTCCGCGGCGCCGATACCGATCACCGCCGGCGGCCCCATGCGGGCGACCACGATGGTATCGGGCGCGTCCGCCGAGATGACCGAAATGGCAAACGCGCCGGTCAGGCGCCTTGCCGCTCGCCGCACCGCTTCGGGCAGCGTCGAGGTGCCCTCGCGCAGCTCCTGCTCTATCTGGTGCGCAATCACCTCTGTATCGGTTTCGGTTAAAAAGGTATGACCTTGCGCCTGGAGTGCGGCTTTGAGCCGAAGATAGTTTTCGACAATGCCATTGTGTACCACGACGAGGCGGCTTGTGCAGTCCCGGTGGGGGTGCGCGTTCTCCTCCGTAGGCCGGCCGTGCGTGGCCCAGCGGGTGTGGCCGATGCCGTAGGTGCCGCCCTCGCCGGAATCCTTGCCGGGGTCCTTGCCGAAAAAGATTGGATCGGCCTCGATGGCCGCCTCAAGGTTCCGTAGCTTGCCGGAAGCCCGCCGGAGCGCAAGCGCCCTCCTATCGCGCGAGCCGACCGCGATGCCCGCGGAATCGTATCCGCGGTACTCAAGACGCCGCAACCCCTCCACAATCACTGAAACCACAGGCTGAGAACCGACGTAACCGACAATGCCGCACATGGGGCTTATTGTAGGCGCAGCGACCAGCCGATAAGCGTTATGACCGCGCGGTTTCCTCAATGCGGAAGGAGAACTCTTCCATGACCGGGTTGGTCAGGACTTCGGCCGCAATGCGCTCCACCTCAGCATGCGCGCTGGCTGCATCGAGCGCGTCATGGAGCGTCAGGATGAAGTATTTCCCCTGCCGGACGTCGGAAACCCCGGCATGGCCGAGCTTGCGGAGAGCGTTTTGGATGGCCTGACCCTGGGGATCGAGCACGGTCCGCTTGGACACGACGTAGACATGGGCCTTCATCGTGCCCGATTATAACGGGAGCGGCGCGCCTTTTTAGCGCCGGCAGCGTGCGATGCGGTTCGCTTCAGACGTTGAATTAAAGATTGGGAGTGAATAAGAACGAATGGTCAACTATCTTGAACTGCCCGTCGGGGACAAAAGCCCGGAAATCGTGAACGCGGTCATCGAGATCCCTGCCGACGGTGTGAACAAGTACGAGTACGACAAGGAACTGCACGTTTTCAAGCTCGACCGCAATCTATACTCGCCGGTGCACTATCCGGGCGATTACGGCTTCATCCCTTCAACCCTGAGCGAGGACGGCGATCCGCTCGACGTGCTGGTACTGGTCGACGAGCGGACCTTTTGCGGGTGCCTGTCCCAGGTGCGGCCGATCGGCGTGCTTGAGATGCTGGACCAGGGAGTGCTCGATGAGAAAATCCTTGCGGTCGGCAGCAATAATCCACGCTACGCCGAGGTCACCGACTACACGAAGATCTATGCGCACATCCTGCGCGAGATCACCCACTTCTTCTCGATCTACAAGGACCTGGAAGGCAAGCGGGTGGAAGTACACGGCTGGCACGATGCCGAGTACGCCAAGGAGCGCGTGCTGAAAGCCGCGGAAAGCTTCACGGCGACCAAGAAGTAGGCGCGCTAGCCGCCCTGCTAGCGTGTCCAGGGGCGGGCGGTGGAAAGAGCAAAGGCAAACATGCCGCCGAGCCCGATAAGGGCACCGAAGAGCAACGCCGGCATGCCCAGCATCGTTTCACCGCGTGCAGCCCATAGCGCGTAAGCCACCAGCGCAACCGGCGGAAGCGAAAGCAGGATTGCAACCGGGAGCGAACCCATGCGGAACGGGCGCGGCAGCGCGGGCTCGCGCACACGCAGCACCAGGAGCGCGACGAACTCAAGCACCAAACTCGACCCATACAGAATGAGGTCGATCGAGATCAGGCGCTCGTAGTTGAAGGAAAGTGCGAGCGCCCACGCAAGGCCGCAGAACAGAGTTGCACCGACCGGGGCCCCGCGCCGGTTCCGGCCGGCAAGCCAGCCCGGCAGCAGCGCTTGCTCGGCCAGCACCACAGGCAGGCGCGTGTAGGAAAGCGTGAGCGCGTTGAACATGCCGAGTCCGCTCAACATGCCCCCGGCCACCACTGCCGCGGCCAGCGCCGGGCCGCCCAGCATACGAGCTGCATCCACCCAGGCACCCGTGCTGAACCGCGCGACAGGAATACCCGCGAAGGCAATCCCTGCCAAAGGCAGGATGTAGGTGGCAGCGACAAGAGCGCCCGACAACAACATCGCCCGCGGATAGGTGCGGGGCGGATTGTCTACCTCACCCGCAATTGTCGACGCATTGTCCCAGCCCATGTAGTTCCACAGGGCGACCAGAACCGCCAGACTGAAGTTGTGGCCGGCCTCCGGCGGCTCTGCCCAGACACGTATGGAGAAGGGCTGGTGCAGCCCGCGCAGGAAAGCAAAGCCGAGCATCACCACGAATGGCGAAAGCAGCAGAAGGAGCAGCCACAGCGAGCCGCGCCCGATGCTCGGTGCCCCGAGCAGGTTCCACGCGCAGCAGCCCAGAATGAGCAACAGCTCCCACCCAAGGGCACGTGGGCCGGCAGTAAGCGCAGGCGCAAGGCGGTGCAGGTAGAGCGTGAACAAGGTGGGATAAATGGCCATGTCGAAGATGCTTGCAGAAAGCGACAGCCAGGCTTCCTGAAAGCCCCAGAATGGCCCCAGCGCGCGCCGCACCCAGACATAAAAGCCGCCTTCCTCGGGTAGGGCGCCGGCGAGTTCGCCGATCATCAGCGTGGTTGGCAGCGTCCAGAGAAACGGCAGAATGAGCAGGATCAGCAGAGCACCGCCGTAGCCGGCGCCCCCGAGAATGTCCTCAATGCCGTAGGGCCCGCCTGAGACCATGAAGTACGTTGCGGCCGCGAGCGGGACGAGGCCCAAGCCGGCTTGTGGACCGGCTTGTTTGCGGGGCAGGGAAGCCGGGTTGACAGCACCCTCCTTACTTCTCAGTTTCTGAAGGCGCGGCTGCGAGCGGCCGCGCCTTCAGAGGCGGTGGAAGAGCGAGCCCGATCGCAGACCGGCGACTTAGTCGAAATACCCTGGGTAATCGCGGCCCACTGTGCCGAACACCTCGACTTGGGACTCGTCTGCAAATGTTTCATAGGCCGTGTCCCCGCCAAAGCGAACTTCGCCGCCGTGCGCTTCAATCAAACGCTCCGCTTCGATGGCACGGGCTGCAGCATGGACAGTGACGATCGCGCCCGAGCGGCCGATGCGGTGCGACAGAGTGCGCGCGTGCTCAGGCTGAACGCCATAGTTGGAGAAGGAACGCTCGAATGCCGGCTGCGAATAGCGCATGCCGGTGTTGAGCATCAAATGCCCTTCGCCGGTGCCGAAATCCTGGCTTTCCGCGGTAACTGGAGCCGATGGGATTGGGGAAGATGCCGAAGCGCCGCCCGCCTTCACGTCGTTGGGCGAAGACGAAAATAAGTGCTTCAGTTTTTCGGTCCAGCTTTCCTTGCCTGCAC